>NZ_CAAAJH010000007.1:0-173500 GCF_900640215.1 Legionella genomosp. 1 | reverse complement strand
TCGTTCTTATCAGGCCAATACTATAAAAAACAAACGAGTTCGCTCTTTTATTCATCTCGCTAGAATGGCTTTTCGGCATGAACCAGAATTACTTAATTGGGATTTATTTCGGAGCGTAATGAGTGACCTGCAGCAGCAATATCACTCATTTATTGAATCTGGCGCTTTGAGTTGTTCAAAATAATGACAGGATCACTCAGCGCGCAGGCGGGGATTCCATTTCTGAGCTCGCTATAATGCCGACTGAAGAATGGATTCACCCCCCTCGAGGGTATGACAGAACTCCTTAGGGAATTTCTCTCAATCTGTCCGCCTATACATCAATCCCGCAAAAATGGTTAATAAAAAAATTATTGTCAAGATTTTGTAAATTGTGTCTTCCCTCAGGCACACCCAATTTCCCAGGCGTACAATGGAACCATAACTTAAGATTAATTGCTTCACAAACTGGTGCGATAAATGCTTAAGGATTAATGAATACATTTTAGTATGCAAAGGGGTATTGAAATGAAAGATAAAACAACGCTTACACCTTATTTACGATTACGTTTTAATATTGACCATCCAAGTCTTGAAGAGTGTTATGTTTTTGGTTACGAATGTGCCGCTGCGGAGCTTTCTGAAGAAGAAAACCCTTATGCTGCCGGAACTGAAGAGCATGACCAATGGAGCGAAGGCTGGTGGGCAGGATTTTACGGAGAAGAGCCTTTATTTTCACTGTCTGAGCAGATTGAAGAAGAGGAACTGGAAGCACCGCAGGCTGCTGCCAATGATCAATGGTATCATCATCCTTTTCAGTCAGCGTTTCTGTCAACGTTCTTAAAAATTACCGGGGCCCTGGCAGCGACTGCTGTAGTTGGCTATCAGGTTTTGGATTTGGTGGCTTAATGATTACAAAGAAATAAACCGCCTCTTGTCGACAAAAACAAGAGGCTGTGATGTTATTTAAACAGTTTTAGAACCATGCTACGCATTCTCTCCAGTTCCGATGGATTAAATTCCTTATAAATAGAACTGCCAATGTTCAGACATACCGTAACTTGCTCGCCCACTCCCTTAAGCAGATCAACACCTGACAGGCGAAGAATTTGAATTTCATCTTTAATATCCTGGGCCCAGGGATGGAAATAACTCATATCTGAAAATACCGGCAGAAAATAATTTCCGTCTTCAACCATATAAAGCACTTCCGGATTATCCGCTGCTGATTTTTTATCAATTGGAATGATAAAATTGGCTTTAATAAATTCAAGATAGGCCTTATTGGCTTCCTGACTGCTTCCAGACAAAGCCAGAGCTTGCTTCACCGCTGTTTCTAATGCGTTCATGATGACATCATTCTCATATTGAAATGCGCAGAGTATACCAATTTTTTTGCCGTCAGCGGCAAAAGATGGAATTTATTTCCTGTTCAATCGGATTCCTCGAATTTAGTTGCCGATCTATTTTTGCATGTAGATCTCAACCACTTCCGCGCAGGCGTTGTTGCATAATGAAAATAGGTGCACAAAAAGCCGTCTTTGCGAGCGTTAGCGAAGCAATCTCCTGATGTTGTTCAAGTTTTCGATCTGGATTGCTTCACTAACGTTCGCAAAGACAACAGGCTTATTGTGCAACAACATCCGGATAAGTAACCCCCTCAACAATCAAGGCGTTTTCTGAAGGTCGTTAGCACGTTCTTCCAGAATAGCAACGGCCGGCAAGGTTTTTCCTTCCAGACATTCAAGGAATGCTCCGCCACCTGTAGAAATGTAGGAAATCTGCTGATTTAAATCATAAAGATCGATAGCTGCCAGCGTATCGCCGCCGCCTGCAACTGAAAAAGCGTCGCTGTCTGCGACAGCAATAGCCAGTGCCCGAGTTCCATAGGAAAATTGAGGAAACTCAAAGACACCCACTGGTCCATTCCATATAATGGTCTGAGCCTTATCAATAATATCCACATAGGCACGAACGGTGTCCGGGCCGATATCCATAATCATATCATCACTTGCAATGTGATGAAGTGATTTATTGAACGCAGGACAGTTTTCAGTAAAGCTTTTACCAACCACTACATCAGTAGGCAGGGGCATTTTGCATCCCTTGTCTTTGGCCAGCTGCAGAATTTCCCGCGCCTCGTCCAAAAGCTCATCTTCACAGAGTGATACCCCAATTTCATGGCCCTGAGCTTTTAAAAAAGTATTGGCTATTCCGCCGCCTGGAATCAGGTAATCTACCATTGTCACCATTTGTTTGAGCAGACTAAGCTTGGTAGATACCTTCGCTCCGCCTACAATGGCCACGATTGGATGTTTTGGTGCTTTCAAAACCTGCTGCAAAGCTTCTAACTCACTCACTAATAAAGGACCAGCAGCGGCAAGAGGAGCAAATGCGGCTACACCTACTGTCGATGCCTGAGCGCGATGTGCCGTTCCAAAGGCGTCCATAATGAAGATGTCGCATAATGAAGCCAGTTTCTGCGATAAAAACCGGTCATTCTTTTTTTCGCCCACATTGAACCGAACATTCTCGCAAATCACTAATTCGCCGGGTCTGGTATCAATTCCATCGAGATAGTCGCTGACAAAACGGACTGGATAATCAAGATATCCGGCAAAATAATCGGCTACCGGCTCAAGAGAAAATCGCTTCTCGAAACGCCCTTCTTCCGGGCGGCCCAGATGGGAAAGCACAATAACGGCAGCGCCTGCGTCCAAAGCCTGCTTGATAGTAGGCAGAGAGGCCTGCAGACGTTGGTCGCTGGTAATCATGCCATCCTTAATCGGGACGTTCAAATCCTCACGAATAAGAACCCGTTTATTCCTGAGATTCAGGTCGCTCATTTTTAAAACATTCATGTTTTTTTGATCTCTTAACGATTCATCATGCACTTGGCAGTATCAAGCATGCGGTTAGAAAAACCCCACTCATTATCATACCAGGCGACTACCTTAACCAGATTACCCATGACTTTGGTCTGTGTCACGTCAAATATTGCAGACGCTGGATGGTGATTGAAGTCGCAGGAGACCAGAGGCTCTTCGTTGATGTGGAGAATATCATTTTTTGCCTGACGCATAATGTCGTTAACTTCACTGACCGATGTTTCCCGGGCAGCAATAAACGTCAGATCGACTACGGAAACATTCAAAGTCGGGACGCGCATTGCAAAGCCGTCCAGTTTGCCGGCCAGCTCAGGCAATACCAGACCTACCGCAGAGGCCGCACCTGTTTTAGTGGGAATGATGGATTGAGTTGCCGAGCGGGCGCGTCTTAAATCAGGATGGCTGCCATCCAGTAACATTTGATCTTTGGTATAGGCATGCACCGTGTTAACCAAACCCTGGGTAATGCCAATACGCTGATGCAGGGGCTTGACGACCGGTGCAAGGCAGTTCGTAGTGCAGGAGGCATTTGAAACAATGATATCGGTGGCACGCAGACTGTGGTGATTTACTCCATAGACAATGGTGGCATCCGCATCTTTACCTGGCGCTGAAATCAGCACTTTTTTGGCGCCCGATACGATATGCTGCATGGCCTTTTCACGGGATGTGAATGCACCGGTACATTCCAGCACCACATCGACATCCAGATCACCCCAGGGTAAAAGAGCAGGATCTCGCTGCGCCAGCACCTTAATCGGCTGGCCATCAACGACCAGTTTATCCCCATCAATAGCAACAGTACTGGCAAAACGGCCATGGGTGGAATCATATCGGGTCAGATGAGCAGTGGTTTCAATGCCTGAGAGGTCATTGATTGCTACTATTTGCAACTCATCCTGACGGCCGTTTTCAAAAAAAGCACGCAGAATGCAGCGTCCAATACGGCCATAGCCATTAATTGCGACTCGTATAGTCATAAAACTTCTCCGAAATATACTGACTCAATCAAAAAGAGCCATTATTACAATCTATTGATTACTTTAATAATATTTTCTACGGTTAGTCCCAGATACTCATAGGCTTTTGCCGCTGGTGCGGAAACGCCAAAACGCTCAAGACCTACCACCTCGCCATCAAGTCCTATAAAGCGATACCAGTAACCACTGGCGGCAGCCTCAATCGCAATGCGCTTGCGTACATGTCTGGGCAAGACCTGTTCCTGATACGCTTCATCCTGCTGCAAGAAACGTTCGCAGCAGGGCATGGAAACCACACGAATTCGCTTACCGTTCGCACGAGCCTGTTCTGCAGCATCCAGGGCGAGCTGAACTTCCGAGCCGGTAGCCAGCAGAATAATTTCCGGTTCTTCACAGTCACTCAGAATATAAGCACCTTTGCTGATTAAGGCTGACGCATCGGGCGCGTGAGAAAGCGCCGGCAAATTCTGGCGCGATAATAAAAGAGCAGAGGGGCCGGATTGGTGTTGTAAGGCTTCTGCCCAGGCGACTGCCGTTTCCACCAGATCAGCAGGGCGCCAAACCTGCATGCCAGGCGTTAGACGAAGCATGGCGGCATGTTCAACAGGCTGATGGGTAGGACCGTCTTCGCCAAGACCAATCGAGTCATGTGTTAACACAAAAATAACACGCTGGTTCATCAATGCACTTAAACGAATTGCATTTCGAGCATAATCCGTAAACACCAGGAAGGTGCCGCCATAGGGAATAAAGCCGCCATGTAAAGCAATGCCGTTCATTACCGCGGCCATCGCAAATTCACGCACACCATAATATAAATAGTTTCCTGAAAAGTCCTCTGCAGAAATAGCCTTGCTGCCGGACCAGTCTGTATTATTTGAGCCGGTTAAATCGGCGGAGCCGCCCAGCATTTCAGGTAATTCTTTGGCAAAATGCTCAATGCAATACTGGGAACTTTTACGAGAAGCCATTGTTTTGTTTTCGGCAATACACTGCTGAATAAAATGCTCTGCATCAGCTGGCCAGTTATCAGGTAAGTCGCCATTAATACGTCTTAAAAACTCCTGATAGTCATCTTTATATTGTTTCTGATAGTTGTTGCAGGCCAGGAGCCATTGTTTTTCATCATGCTGACCCTGCTCAACATGATTCCATTCTGCATAAATCTGATTTGGAATTTCAAATGCGGGGTGAGCCCAGTTCAGTGTTTTACGAACCTGCTCAATTCCAGCCGCACCAAGAGGAGCGCCATGTGACTTTTCACTGCCAGCCACGTGAGACGCAAAGCCGATGGTGGTTTTGCAGATAATAAGGCTGGGTTTTGTCGTTTCTGCCTGGGCTTGTTTAATGGCTGTTTCAATCTCAATAGGATTATGGCCGTCAATGGGGCCGATGACTTGCCAATGATAGGCCTTGAAACGCATCGCCGTGTCATCGCGAAACCAGTTGTCGACCTTTCCATCAATGGAGATGCCATTGTCATCGTAAAAAACAATCAGTTTGCCTAATTCGAGAGTACCGGCAAGAGAAGAAGCCTCATGGGATATCCCCTCCATCAGACAGCCGTCGCCAACAAATGCATAGGTAAAATGATTAACCAGCTCCATATTGGGGCGATTAAACTGGCGGGCCATTAATTTTTCAGCAATGGCCATTCCTACCGCATTCGCTAAACCCTGGCCTAAAGGGCCGGTCGTTGTTTCCACACCAGGGGTTTCACCAAATTCCGGATGGCCGGGAGTTTTGGAATGTAACTGACGAAAATTTTTAAGCTCTTCAATCGGCAGATTGTAGCCGCTTAAATGCAGTAAGGAGTACAAGAGCATCGAGCCATGTCCATTGGACAAGACAAAACGGTCGCGGTCATACCAATGAGGATTCTTGGGATTATGTTTCAGAAATTTCTGCCAGAGCACAGTGGCAATATCAGCCATTCCCAGGGGCATTCCAGGATGTCCGGACTGCGCTTGTTCTACCGCATCAATACTCAAAATTCTTATAGCATTGGCCAAATCACTTGATGAATGCATGTGTTACTTCCCCTATTATCAGGTTGCCTATTGTCGCTCAGAAGCTTTTAATCAGCAAGGTTGCCGAGATTGTTTTATTAGTATTGTATAAAACTTGTTCATTACCAGACTTTTTCTATATTTATTTTACTTTTTGTTTAAAATTTGAGATCATGCTGGTCTCGAATTTAAACCTAAAGGGCATTATGTACGTTGTAATGCGACGATTGCCGCAAGTTGTTCAACTGGAACCGTCAATTACACTGGAAGGCACAAAAATTTGGCAAACCGCGGACTTTTCTGACAGGCCGCAGGCGTTCTACGAGTCGCTTGTCGAAGAACATCTGGCATTGACACTCGAATACAGCATACTTTGTACGCAGCTCGCGCGCGAATTTATGCTGCGCCCAGACTCGCCCGAATTTACAAAACAACTTGAGGCAGCACTCATATATGCTGAATTATTGGAATATCTGTTTCGTAATTACATCAATGTGCCACGCGAGGTGCTGCGCTTAAGAAAAGAGCAGGCTGTTTATCGTTACTACCTGGAAAAACGCGGCTATTATTTTGAGCCTCAGCCTGTCGATTTGGAGTTAAAGGCTGATACCTTCACGCAGAAAATGCGTAATGATACGGCCTGGGTTAATCCTTTTCGATTGATTTTTATCCGCAGCAAACGTTTGCTCAACGCCCTGGTGCCAGTTCTTAGCCAGATCGATCAATATGCGAAAGCGATGGCCACGGTTGATAAAGTGCTCAATCCGGCATTGGCTTATCTGGGCTGGATATTCTTTGCCCCTCGTCTGTTTTCCAATTTATTCCTCCTTTTCAAGCATTCTGTACCCGCATTCATGACTGAGCAGGAGAAAAATCTCGGTTTCTGGTTTCGTTTTTTGGCGCAATTAAAACGGCGCTATTTCGAGATTGGAAATGATGTGATCTGGTTTACCGCCGGGGTATTGAATTGCTTTGTTTTTGTTGGACCATTGGCTCCCATTGGGGTTTATTTCAGTCTTGCCTGCTTTATTTACGACATAATCTGGGCAGGTATCAGAGCTGGCATTGAAATCCACCGATTTAATCAGTTGAAAGCCAAATACGCTGAAATGGCTGATGAGATTAAGGATGATGATTCAAGATATGAAGAATACCAGGCATTGCTTCGCCATCAGAAAATTCTGGACTTTCGTATTGAAATAGAGACCAGGCGCGTACTCACTACAATTGCAACGACTGCAGGCGTTTGTCTTGGCTTCATCCTGATGCTGCCATTTTTCATGGCCAACCCTGTTATTCCCCTCATTGGCGCAATGATTTTTTTAAGCGCGACCGTAGCCGGCTTTTTGGCTACCCGTTATTTTGAAGAGTTAAGACCTCAGGATCAGCTGCAATTACCAGCAAAAGAAAAGCCGAGTATTACCTCTTCGCCACTCCTGTTTTTTAATTCGGTTAATAAGAACGAACAGGATGGACACTATAACGATACACTTCTTACTCAGCCTGTATTCCAGCTCACATAGCCTGGGCATTGGAGCATTCTTTCGGAAAGTGCTATGCTCTTCTTTTTTATTCCTAGAGATCTTGTAATGTCGAAAGTTAAATTACCGTCTTTCAAATCGATTGATCCAGAACATTTTGCAAACGATCTGGGCGACATGCTTCAAAATAATCTGGAGCGCATCAATACGTTATTGCAACAGGAAACCGCTTTTACCTGGGAAAATCTGATTGATCCGCTTGATGAAATGGAGGATGAACTGGAGCGTTTCTGGTCTCCGCTATCCCATCTGCATGCCGTGGTAAATTCCCCCGAATTACGGGCTTGCTACAAAGATTGTCTGCCCAAACTGTCAGCTTACCAGTCGGCTATAGGCCAAAATCAGGCATTGTATGAGGCTGTTCGCTCTCTGGACGTCACTCACATGAATGATGTCCAGAAAAAACTACATGAGGATATGCTGCAGGGCTTTGAATTATCCGGTGTGGCTTTGTCTCCTGAAGATAAGCAGGAATTTGAAAACATCCAGGCGAGAGTTTCGGAATTATCCAATCAGTTTGAAAACAATGTGCTCGATGCCGGACAGGCATTTACAATGCATGTTACCGATGAGGCCAAACTAAAAGGCCTGCCAGAGCATGCCATACTGACGGCAAGAGAGTTGGCCGAGGAAAAGCAATTGCCAGGATGGGTGTTAAATCTTGAATTTCCCTGTTATCTGGCGGTAATAACTTATGCGGATGATAGAGAATTACGCGAAACCTTTTATCATGCCTTTGTAACCCGTGCGTCTGATCAGGGTCCTACAGCGGGTAAATTTGACAATTCAGCCATTATGCAGGAAATCCTGGCATTGCGTCACAGAGAAGCGCAGTTGTTGGGATTTAAAAATTATGCAGAATTGTCGATTGCTACCAAAATGGTGGACTCAACCACTCAGGTAACTGACTTTCTCCTTGATTTAAGCGAACGCGCTCTTGATCAGGCCAGGGCAGAGTTCCAGAATTTGCAAAAATATGCAAGAGAAGAATGGAAAATTGATCCCGTCTCACCCTGGGATATTCCTTACCTGTCTGAAAAACTGAGTCATCGTGATTACAATTTCTCACAGGAGGAATTGCGTCCATTTTTCCCGCAAAATCAGGTGATGAGTGGGCTGTTTAACATCATCGAACGTTTGTATGGTATTCGCCTGCAAGAGGTCAAGAACGCTGAAACCTGGCATCCGGACGTCATTTGCTATGAGTTGCTGGATGAAAAGAATGACTCACGCGGGTTTATGTATGTGGATCTCTATGCCAGACAAAATAAACGCGGGGGGGCCTGGATGGACTCACTGCAAACAAGACGACGATTGCCCAACGGTGAAATTCAGTTACCCATCGCCACACTGACCTGCAATTTTGCCAAACCTGCCGGAGATAATCCTGGCACTTTATCTCATGACGAAGTGTCTACTTTATTCCATGAGTGCGGTCATTGCCTGCACCATCTTCTGACTCAGGTTGATTACTTAAGCGCATCTGGCATTCACGGTGTTGAATGGGATGCTGTTGAATTACCAAGCCAGATTTTTGAGAACTGGTGCTGGGAAAAAGAGGCACTTGATGAGTTAAGCTGCCATGTTGAGACAGGAGAAAAGCTCTCTGATCAATGGTATGAAAAAATGCTCGCTGCAAAAAATTTCCAATCCGCAATGGGAATGATGCGGCAGCTGGAGTTCTCATTGTTTGATTTCAGAATCCATCAGCATTTTGCGAATGAAGCCGATTTTATTGCCCGAATGCTGAAAGAAGTCCGAAGCATTACCGCAGTAACGCCATCAACCCCCTACAACCGCTTCCCGCATAGCTTCACCCATATTTTTGCAGGCGGATATGCTGCTGGTTATTACAGCTACAAATGGGCGGAAGTGCTTTCCAGCGATGCGTACTCGCGCTTTGAAGAAGAGGGCATCTTCAACCCGCAAACCGGGCGCGACTTCCTGCGAAGCATATTGGAAGTAGGAGGATCTAAAAAAGCCGCCGACGCCTTTATTTCTTTCCGCGGACGTCCTGCCACTGTAGACGCTTTACTGCGTCACAACGGCATTAAAAGCTAAGAAAAAGCCTCCCGCCCGTTGGGGCGGGAAGTTTTTCATCAACAAAACAGACATTTTTCCCACCATAGGATCAAAATTTCCAGACTTATGTTATAATAAAAGTTGGGGGGCGACCTGGCTTCGACGCGGGTTGCGAAACCGGAGGTGCATGCCGAGAAGGAGATCTCTCGTAAATAAGACTCAGTAAATATAAATGCAAACGATGAAAACTTTGCTGGTGAAGCTATCGCTGCGTAAGCTTTGATAGTGTAACCCACCGTGTGCTGCCAAAAAACCAGCACCCCGTTCGACCGAGCCCGCTTATCGGTATCGAATCAACGGTCATAAGAGATAAGCTAGCAATCCCGCCCGTCTCGAGCGAGCTTGCGAAATTCAGAGAATCGCTGTGTCTAATCCTGCCTGTCGGAGGAGCCACAGCTAAAACCAATCGACAAGGCTAAGCATGTAGAACTAAAGGCAGAGGATTTGCGGACGCGGGTTCGATTCCCGCCGCCTCCACCATCACTTAAAACAGCGAAAGACCATCAAAAACAACCTAAAACCATTCTAAATCAAGCTATTACATACTACTTTACATTGTCTTGCGTGGTCTATATTGGTCTGTGAAAGATCCCAAAAAGTACCCAAATAATGAAGAAAAGTACCCAATTTGTGCCCAGAAACACGATGTGGAGATAATGGCTATAATTACACAAATGGATATGAAATGGATTTGAAGATGTATTTCCCAGCTTTCTATTTAGAAAAAATTGTAGGACTAACCAATAAAAGCAGTTTTTTATATCATTGGACTTCCCTAACTTGTGCAGAAAAAATTATAAAGGATATGTATATATATTCAAAGGCTACTCTATTCGGGATGCATCCGAATGAATATTCAATGCTTGTAAAACACCCTGATCTGTCAGCAGATACAGAAAATGGATTTATAGATTATGTTTTTTTAGGCAATACTAATTGGATTGAATTAGGGCTAAATTCTTACTATGGGCAGATAGGGTTTGAACTTAAGCCATTTCCCTTGTTAAAAGAAAAAGAATTTTATGTGTTTCCTTTTAATACGGGAAGGTATTTTAAATCTGCTTCAGATGAAGATAAGTACTCGGATTTAACCATACTAAAGGATGCACTGAATAAAAAAGCTAAAACTTACGAAGTTTTGGTTAGAGGCAAAATTGAAATATGCGCCGATAACGTTAAACGAATAATCTCTGACTGTTCAAATATTCGTGAAATAGGTATTATACTAAACAATAACCAGTTATCGCATATTCCAGTTGAGGAATATTAAAATGAAAATTTCAGTCCAAGATCCCAAAGATCCTAATCACAAATCTCAGGTATATACTGAAGAGAATGGAGAGTTTATAAGAGAAAATGATATTCTTTACCTAAAAACCCCTTACTCTCATTGTATAATGGCACTCAAGATTGAAAGGTTTGCTCTTGTAGATAACTTTACTCATAGAGAAGTTGGTTATATTTTAGAACCTTAGATTTCGGAGCAGGCGTTAAAATTCTCTGTTTAGTCCAATCACAGTACCTATTATTTCACAAGTAAACTCATCTCCATTTCGAATGTTGCCCCAGTTGGGGTTGATTGCGGTTAGTTCAAAGTATTATTGTTCTTTGATAGAGTAAGTTGTCTATATTTTCTTATTATTGCTGTTTTAGAATTATTAACTTGGGCGAGAACTAAACTTCCTGTTTAGTTCTAAATTTGAATCAATAATTAAAATATCATTAACTCTAATTTCTGATCCATACTGTCATCAACCATTTTTAACGCAAAGCTGGTTTGAGTCACAAGGTAGGTAAAAGTAGACCCCCGGGAATAAAGCATTGGCTAGAATCATCTTCTAATTCCAAAAGAATCTCTTTTATAATTTCCTTAGCCATGCAAGCCTGATGAGCATTTAAAAGCATCCGGGGAGCATCCAGAAGGTTTATGTTATAATGTCCTATTGGGCCAAAAGGAAATGAATTACAGAGGAAGCTTCGTGTATCAAATGATTAAAATAGATAGGATTTTCCTTGACCTTGAAAATCCTAGACATCAGCCATTTTCTAGTGAAGAGCAAATAATTGATTATTTGTGTTGCAATGAATTAGTTTATGAGCTTGCAAAAGATATAGTCCACAATGGGATTAATCCTCTTGAAGCTTTTGCATTACTTATAGTAAATAAAGGCAATTCTAAGTATTACACTGTACTTGAAGGTAATCGTAGAATGTGCGCTATCAAACTTTTAAATGATCCTGAATTAGCTCCTGTGAAATATCGAAAGGAATTTAAAAAATTGGCGGAAACAACGGAAACTATCCTTGAGATACCTAGTATTATTTATACAGAGCGCGATGAAGTCCATACATGGTTAGAAAGAATACATGGAGGCCTTCAAGGAGGAGTAGGCAGGAAATCATGGAGCCCTGAACAAAAAACACGACACATCGGAAACACAAAAAATCTATTGGCCCAACGTATTCTCGATTATGCCGCAAATGAAGCTCTAATCACTGATGAAAATCGTAAAGGTAAATTAACCACAGTTCAACGCTTTTTAAGCAATCCTGTTTTTAGAGATGCTATAGGTATAGATAACCGTAATATTGATGATGTATCCCGGACGCGCCCTAAACATGAGTTCAATCATTTATTAAAGCGTTTTCTTAGCGATCTAGTAGATGAAAAAAATAAAGGAGTGAGTTCTCGAAGTAACAAAGCGGAAATCGAAGCTTATTCAAGGACAATGGTTTCAGAAGAGGATATTATAGGTAAACGGATAGAGTCTGAATCTCTAAATTCTCCTGCTGTTAACAAAATTAATGTAAGACGAGTCGCGCCAGGAGTTTTAAAACACCCAGATAAGATTAATTATTGCTCCGAGCTACGTAACAAGCTAAAAGAAATCCAAAGTTATAAATTAGAGTGTATGTATTATTCCATATGCTCTATTTCTTTGGAGAGCCATACACCATTACTATGTGTTGGTGTATGGTCATTTATTGAGAGTCTTACAGCTAGAGCCGGCCGATCTGGAGGTACCGATTTTTTATCATTTCTCAGCAATAGTAAATTAAGCGATTTAGGTTTTAATGACAAAGAGAATCGAAAATCAATCCGTGATGCCTTGGAACGAATTCAAGGTTACGGTAACACCACAAAACATCATGAAATTTCAGCTCATTTTAATCAAAGACAGCTTTATAATGACATGGAGACTATAAATAAATTGTTATGCAAATTAGCAGAACAAGCAAAAAATTTTTAAACTGATAAGTTATCTATGACATTGACACTTTGTTACTGATATTAGCAATTGATAAGAATAAAAATAAATATGAGTATCCCAATATGACTAAAGCAGTTTCACCATTACGATATCCTGGAGGTAAATCTTGTCTTTATGAAATTATATCCATTATTTTAAAGAACAATGATTTAAATCGTGGTCACTATATTGAGCCTTATGCGGGTGGTTGTGGACTAGCATTAGCCTTACTTTATGGAGGCCATGTTAGTGATATTCATATTAATGACTTGGATTTATCAATTTGGTCTTTTTGGTATTGTGTATTGAACTATACAGAGGATTTAATCTCTCTGATTGAAACCACACCTATTACGATAGATGAATGGTATAAGCAAAAGAATATTCAGTCTTCTTCAAACGAAGATATCCTCTCCTTAGCCTTTTCAACTTTTTTTCTAAATAGAACTAATCGCTCGGGAATCATTAAAGGAGCGGGAGCCATTGGAGGATTGCATCAAACAGGGCATTACAAAATCGATTGCCGCTTTAATCGTGAAGAATTGGTGAATAGGATACGAAGAATTGCAAAATATAAAAATAGAATACATTTGACGCGAATGGATGCAATAGACTTTATGGTGGAAGCACAAAGTGAATTAGGGACACATGCTTTTTTTTATATAGATCCCCCATATTACAATAAAGGTTCATGTCTGTATGCTAATTTCTATGGAAAAAGCGAACATAAGAGTGTGGCAGATATTATATTAAAATTGATAAGCCCTTGGATTGTAACTTATGACAATACGGAAGAAATAAAGGAACTTTATAAAATGCGTCGACAATTCAGTTTCGATATTAGGTACTCTATTCAAACTAAACGTATCGGATCAGAATTGCTAATAGCCTCAAAAGGACTTAAGCTACCGAAAGAAATAACAAAAAAGCAAACAAATAAACCACGACATCGTGTTTCTTTTGATTTAAGATACCCAGCTTCTGAACAAGTTGAATCCTTATAGAGAATTTGTTTTGACTTTATCTGGCTTTGATTGCAAATAATTTGGATGAATAAATTTTTAACCTAAATTTGACATGACAGGCACTTCTGAAAAACTGGCAACTGTCAGATCAAGTTCGACTACTACATG
Source organism: Legionella genomosp. 1 (assembly GCF_900640215.1). Lineage (NCBI taxonomy): Bacteria > Pseudomonadati > Pseudomonadota > Gammaproteobacteria > Legionellales > Legionellaceae > Legionella > Legionella genomosp. 1. The sequence continues at coordinate 159,637 of NZ_CAAAJH010000007.1, read as the reverse complement.
TTATTTTTGTTACCACCAAGCGATTATGTAGTATCTTAATTACCAAGCGAAACTGATGGATTCTAATTAATCAGTGATTTTCTGAAAGCATTTAAAGGTACTTTTAGAGGTTGCTAAGGATGATTATTATGGATTCGAAGACTCAACTCACGGTTGATGTTATTACTAAAGTATCGGAAGGTAAGATAACTATTAACAACGCAGCTAAACTACTCGCTTATAACGTGGCGTCTTGCTACTTATACAAAAAAAAAAACCAGCTCGTACATTTTTCAATGAAGAGGAGCGGCCGTGTTATCTATAGTATAACACCATTTTTAAGAGATACAAATTTTCTGTGATTGTGAGTTATGCTATTCCATATTCTAGAATTTAGAATAGGCTATTTGCAATTCGCGAATAGCGGATAATAAAATAGGTGGAGCACGGTTCAATTCCAAGGGTAACACTATATAAATAGGGGCCTATTTGGGGGCTTTTTCAAAATATTTAAATTGTCGTTTATTATCAGTGAATTAACTGACGAATGTGATGGCCGCCGCCCCATTAGCAAATACTACAAAAGACCATCAAAGACCACTAGAAACCATATAAAATCAGTGAGTTAGAGTATAATTTTACTTGTTGTTCATTGTCTTTTACTGTCTTTAAAATTCCCCAAAAAAGACCAGAAATTTAAAAAATGCCCCAATAGTGCCCCAAATTAGATGGATTTTTCTCAATGTTAGTTTCGGTTTCAAAATAGTTAAATTGATGGTTCTTATATACAAGCTCAAGCATTCTTAATAATTCGAGTTTTGAATTATATAGATATATAAGTCTATGAGGAGAGTAATCCATATATTTAAATATTTCATGTGAGACTTATATCCTAGTCTCCTCCCAGTCCTATTAAATTGACTTAGTGAATTAAATTTACATTTGGTTCAGATTATTGAATTCATATATGAGATTAACGCGTAGTTATTCTATCGGTCAGTCTGCTGATAATAAAAGACTTGCACTTGGTTTTTGCACTATATATATTAGTTGAATAAACTAAGTAATCTATGTATCTGCCCCACAAGATAAAAGGGAATGGATATAAAAGTATAGCTTACGGATTTCCCTAAACTATCTTTTACATCCACATTAGTCTTACTTGGATAATCGGAATTAATTCGCATGGCGAGAGGTAATTTTTTTAATCCCATGAAAACATGTAGTGACTTTAGGCTTCCTGTGGCACCAGCTTTTACTTCAATAGGTATAATTTTATTACCATGTTGGATTACATAATCAATTTCAGCACTTGAACCAGCCTCTTCTCTATGCCAATAATACAAAACTGGTTCAATATAGGGTGGTTCAATTGTTCTTAGCAATTGGCCAACTATCTGTTCAGCGATGCCGCCATTATTAATCAAAAGAATTTCATTTGTTGAATTAATTTGGTTTAAACTCAGTCCTAGTGCCGTACTACATAAGCCTATATCAAGGAAAATTTCTTTAAAAAATTTTTCTTTAATTTCAGCTGCGAGGGGAACACCATTTGCCGAGCTACTTTGTACTCGGTGGCTAATTCGGGCTTGTTCTAACAGATTTAATACATGCTTTATTGTCGATGCTTGAATCGTTTTATTAACTTTACTAAATACAAATTTTTGTCCAAGCATTTTTGGAATAGAATTAAGTACTTCGTCTAATCTTTCTGTCGCTAAACGACCTTTATATTTTGAAAAGTCATCGCGATAGGTGGCCAATAAGTCATTTTGTATTTGATTAACTCTATTCAGAGAGTGTTCAGCAGCCCAATTAGAGACTACAGCGGGCATACCGCCGATAATCAGATATTCTTTAAATAAAGTAGTTAATTGCTCGTGAATCGCAGAGGGGACCTCGACACTTAGGTCATATTGATTTAAATAGTCATAAAGTGATTCTTTGTCATTTGCTAATAAAAATTCATCAAATGACAATGGTTCCAAATGCATATAGCTAACTCGCCCAACCGGCATACTAAATGAGTGCTCCTCTAGAATAAATTCTAGTAGAGAGCCAGCGGAGATTACTGCTAGCTGGGGTAAATCTTCTGCAAACCAACGGAGTTTGCTAAGCAGTTGAGGTGCTGCCTGTATTTCATCTAGGAATAATAAGCACTTTGGAGGATCTATTTTCTGATTTGATACCGTACTTAAATTTAATAAAATTTGATTTACATCATTAGAAGCAAAAAGACTGGCATAAGAAGGTTGCTTCTCGAAGTTGAGTTCAATTAATTGCATTCCTGTCTTTTCAGCTAAGTGCCTTACTAGCCATGTTTTACCAACTTGTCTTGCCCCACGAATGACTAATGGTTTCCGGTCAGGTGAAACTAGCCAGTTCTCCATAAAATTTAATAGGGTTCGTTTCATTTAATATACTTATCATTAGTAGTATATTAAATTATAAGCAATAATATATTTAAGTCAACAAAACAGACGGTTGTTTTGATTTATAAACCCACAAAACAGCATCCTGTTTTAATTAATAGCTATGGAAAACAGAGGCTTGTTATTTAAGTTTTTAAAGTATTGAGGGCTAGTAACGCCACGATATTTACTTTAATCTCCATTAAATACTAGTACTTACCTATTACTGGAGATTAAAGTAAATGACGGTAGAACAATTTTTTAATGACCACTCAACTAACCATAAATTGGGTTATCAAGCAACACCAAAGGTTAAATAAAAAATATAGCGGTTGTAAGGAAACAAATTCAATTCCCATATACGAATCACATTCGTTTAAGACCTGATTCCAACATGTATTTATGAGCTTTTAATGATTCAATTTTATTGAAATCATCACTGCTTAAAATCTGTCGAATTTCATTTAGAGGGAATCCTAGCTCGCAAAAAAATAGAATCTGCTGAAGCTTGAGTAATTGCTCTCCTGGTAATAGCGATATTGATTCTCGCCATAGTAAGCAGGTGCTAGCAAACCAATTTCCATAAAAAGCCATTGAGAAAATTACCATGTGTATTATAATCCTCTCCGGAAGCAGGGCCTCGCAGGTTCAGTTAATGTCAGTTTGCCATCCAAGTGGTACGGAATTTCTGCAACTATGGAATTTGCAAAAATTTTTAAAAGTAGTATTGGCCATGCAGCACTTTAACAATCAGAAGAAATGGAATTATGAATAATCAATCTAATCTCAAAGTAAAAAACGGTACAATCCCTTTGGTCGCCTATTCTTTATGGCTCTTTATTGCCTTAAACGCTTTAACACCTCTAATTGGCGCTTATAGTGTTTTTAAGTACAATACTGCCCTGTATGAGCAAACCGAAGAAGCAAGCAATGCGCTTATGTTTATTGCGCAACAATACGATAATATTGGTACTTTAATCGGTCTTAGTTTCCTTTTATCCGCAATTATTTATTCTTTCTGGATTTTCAGAGTTAGCAGCAATTCGCGCTGTTTAAATCCAGATGTAAAAATTAAATTTACTCCCGGATGGAGTGTCCTTAGTTATTTTATACCATTCCTTAGCGTGTACTGGCCTTACAAATCAATGAAAGAGCTATGGCAATTGAATGTTAAAACCACCGATAACGGCATCATACTGGGCTGGTGGATAAGCTTCCTCTTCTTAAACTCTTCCACTATGGCGTGTTCAAAAATAGACGATCCAAGTGTGATAGGTTATCAATGGTATGTCGGACTAATTACGGTTTCAAATATTTTAGGAATCGTCTCAGCATTCCTGGCTCTCAAAATAATCAAACAAATTAATGACGCTCAGTCGGCTGGGTTAAGGTTGTCACCAGCAATGCCGTGTCCTAACTAATTTGTTAAGGCGAGCTACATTTGGTTCTAATTGTCAGCTCGCCCTTATGAAAAAATATAGATCATTATAGAAATAAACATACCTGTAGCAGTTTCATTATCCAGTGTCCGAACTCCCGCCTGACTAAAAATTGCATAGATTGATAAAATTTAATTTTATTGTTTGATGCGTTTTTTGGAGTTTAAATGTTAAAGAAATTTACATTGACTGGAACTGAGATTATTTTATCAAACCACGATGATATCGTATTGCCTGCTGTACAAGGAGATGAAAATTCTCAAAACGATAAACTGATTATCAAAATTGCGGACGGAAGCTCGCTTCTCCCTATTATCCGAAAGCTATCGGATTATCAGGAAAATAGAGAAGAATTGAAGAAAATCGATACCGTTTTATTCCAGGATTCAAATTTTAATGGCCTGAAAAATAACCCGGATGAAATAAATAATTTGCTTGAGATACTAAAAAAATTACCTAAACAAACCAAACGAATCAGTTTTTGTTTTTCCAATCTGGGAGAGTTGGGATTCGATAATGTGTACCGCATTGCAGAGACTATCACCCAGACATTAGGGGAAGGCATTAAAGAGTTGGATCTTAGGGCCTGTAATTTTAATTATCTGCATAAAGAGCAACGAAAAAAAATTGAAGATTTGTTTCCAGAAGGTGTTTTAAAACTTACGAAATGGCAAGTGGTTGTTGATGGTAATAGCCCTGATGAAGAAAATAAGAACGAAGAAAATTATTGTAGAATTTATCAGTATGACCATAAGGAGATAGGGCTTGGAAAAACGATAGTTTCTAGTACAACAAAAGATGACTTGTTAATGGTAAGCTATACAAGCTTTGGCTCGAATGAAGGTGATTTAATTATACATCCTCGTCATAAGATGACGAACCAGGAGGTGGAGCAGCGGCTGGGTTATAGAAGATCTTGTTCTATGTGGGGTTTTCCGCATCCGCGTTGGGATATTACACTGGACACTAGAAATGAGGGGGATTTAGATTTTTTTATCACTATTCTTGACGGTAATGAACCGCTAGAGGAGTTAAGAAATGAAATCTATGATTTCCTTGAGCTAAAACCTTCACCAGCAGACGTTATCAGTTCATTTGAAAGGGGTGAAACGAAAGCAGCAATCGAACAATTAAAGGTGGCACAAAGAAATGGACGTCATTTTTTTATTTTGCAACTTGCTGATTATTATTTTGAACAGCTCATCACTTCTGAGAGTGAGACCAGCCCCTCTGGTGATAAGCTTTATGAAATTTATAATCTTATCCCTATGGATAGCCCCTATTATCACGCAGCGCAAATGAGAAAGCTGGAAATATTGGACACACAAGGCAATAGCCGTGAACTGTCTAAAGAAAGATTTGCAGTGGCGCTCGGTTATAAACCGCAAGTAGTGGTTGACCAGATGAGGGTCGATATGATTTTTCATGAACTTTCAGGCAAAAAAGGAGCCCTTGACATTGCCAATATCCCCTCTGCTTCAGCCCTACTGTCCCTGGCTGAGGAAATGAATCAGATAAGGCAGGAGCTTACAGAGTTACGGGCTTATAAAGCAAAAAACGAAGGGAGGAAGCGAAAGGCAGAAACACCCGCGCCAAGTGAGACCTACATAAGTACAACAGGTATATTTGGCCCGAAGCCTGGCAAGCGAAGGAAAGTTGCTGAATTGGATGTAACCGCGTCTCCCGACAACCCATGTGGATGATATCGTTCGATTGCAAGGCAATGAAGCTTAGGCGATTAAGAGAAGGAGCCATTGCACTAAAGCCTTACTATTTCTAATCAAAACTGACTGATGCTGACTTTCCTGCCGCGTTAGAAATATCCTGCAATAAGCTCTCTGTAGTGCTATGGCTTTTAAAACCTGACATAAAGAAATAAAATCCTGTTCCTCTGTTTAACATAAGGCTGTGATCTCTGCTTTCAAGAATGTTATCCACTCTCGATTTTACCTCATCAGCAGGCAGGGAATTTAACTCATCAATCAGATATCGGAGTTCATTGGCTTTGATTCTTCCCTTGGTAGAGCCATCTGCCTGTAAATTGTTGATATAATTTTGCAATGCCTCAATGGCTTCCTTCAGTTCTTGAGGATGATCGACCTGATTTTCTGACCTGGATTTGTTTTCTATTTTAGCAATGGGCAAATTAACAAACATATCCTGGGTTGGGTCATTAGAGTAAGGGAGTTTATAGACTGTAATGAAACTCACTTCCCCGCCATTCACCTTGCTCGCTTCATGGAGCAAATGGTTTGCCAGAAAATTAACAGCATCCTCTCGCGTGTTGTGAACAGTTTCATGAATAACTATAACTCGGTATTTAGCCCTTTTCTTTTGGCTTTGCTTTGCCTTACGACAAAGCGTTATCATTGGTTTAAATATCCTATCCTGTTTTATTGAGTAAGAGTGTAGACATGTATAAATTCCTGGATTTTTTTAGAGACAAGCAAAATCGGATTGTAATATTTCAGTTCCCCAATTTGCCCTTAATCCTGTGGTTTGTTTTCGCAGTATTGGATTATCTTTGGAGCAGCAATCAACCAGGAGTTCATCATCTTTTGGGCATGCTCCGATTTGGTTTTATCTTTACGTGGGCATGGCTGGAAATAACAAGTGGAGTGAATTACTTTCGCCGCACACTGGGTGTGCTGGTGTTAATTATTGTAGTGGCTTCCAGTCTTTAGTCTCCCTCGCTACGCTAAAAGATACTCTGCCCATGCTGCATTTTTGATGTGGTATGGGGTCCAAAATATTAATTATTTTGAGCGCCAAGTCTGACACTGGCGAAGTAGCGGCTCGTACTCGCCGATTAATTGCAAGGCTCTTCTATTTCTTACTTCTTCTGTGCAGACCGCTTGGAGTATGGGTTTTGCTCCTGCTGCCAGAGGCGCCGCCCGATAATTTTTCCAGTTGCTTATCTGCCAGCTTTTTAGATTCTTTTGAATGGTGTTTTTTGGACATGGATCTCTCCAAACGAGAAGGCTTACTTTATTAGCATAGATTGTGTTTAATTGCTGATCAATCGTAGCGGTATAAAATTGCCTGTCTGTGTTCAAATGTCTCATGTTTGACAATAATTGGCCTTCTTTGTACAATCGAGCATCAATTAAACACTTGGATAAATTCCAAACCAAATGAGGGCAGAAAATTGTTTTTAAGAAGCGTACTTTTAATTTCAAGTTTAACTTTTTCAGTTGCCGGCACAGTGTATGCCGCAGCTATTGAAAAAGCTCCGAAGCAAACTCCTGTTCAGCTTGGATATGCACTGAGTGGAGTGCAGTATAAAGCGGTATGTCAGATCCGGGCAGAATCTGAAAATATTTTGGTGGCTCGTGATGATGGATATGCTAAATATTCTTACCTTTTTACTCAAATCAATGATAGCAAATCAAACACCGGACTGGTCAAAGAAGGCGATAATACACTGGTGATTCGGTTCAGGTTAAACCCGGCATTTGATGGCAATGTTACCTCGTATTTAACAAAATTCAGAGACGGGGAACTTAGTGTAGAAAATTGCACTCTGGACATTGATTTATAAAGTTTCTCTTTTTTGCAGGTAGTTCGCTAAAACGAATGTAAATTTCCTGCAAAAAACTTTAAATTAATATCATCTTGCTCCAATCTCAAGACAAAATCCTTTCCGCTCAACTCTACGAACGGCTGCGTATTCGGCTGAAAGTCTTTTACCTGAATACTCGGCATATCTGATAGAGTAATACCTTTTTCTACCAGATTTGTATAAAATATGCGCATCGTGTATTGGTGAGGCGATATTCTATGCAATTAACTTTTGGTTCTTGTTCCAGTTTAGGCAATTCATTTCAGATTCAGCTCGACATAGAGCCGAATTTTCAATCGTATTGGTTAGATCAGAATCATAAGTTCGCATTTTATCAAATGCTTGTTAAACAGGTAATTAACCAGCCTTATGTGGATATCCCGGACGACAAGATTCGCAGTAATAATACTATTATTTATCATCCCAATCATGATAGCGCCCATGCAGCCAGACAATACACGAACCTGGGTTTTTTTCTTGAGCTGGTTAAAAGTCAAGGAATGGAGCACTACCGGCAAGCGGTAATCGAGTTGACCCTTGAAGAGGGGGAACTATTGCACTTGGCGGCTTTTCTAGTAAGGGCAGGGCGAACCAATGAGCGAAGCGGTGCTGAAGATCGCAGTAATCAGTCCCGTTCGGCAGAGTTATTTAAAGCGATTGCCTTAGCGGTTGGCTTTAACGAACGCCTCGTTCAAACCATCGCCTATTGTGTTGAGTTTACTTACCAGTCTTTTGAAGGTAGAGAGAAGCAACTGGCGCTTGCCTTTGCTGGTGAACAGCAAGTGGAAAAGTTACAGCTGGCAAAAAATTGTCTGCATTTAAGCCATCATACTGATCTTGTACGTTGTTTTCCTGATAAAGAGAGAATTGCTGAAGCCAATAAAACCAACTTAAAGTCAATGCTTGAAAATGGCAGCATTGATGCGATAAGCGATATTATTTTAGAGTACGCCAGAGCAAGCTGTGAAGTGACCGGAACCCCTTATTTTTTACATAATAATAGCCCTGAACGGGTTATCCCCCGGCGTGATTTAAAAGCGCAGGCGATAGAGGATATCGCAAAGACCATCTGCTTATTGGAAAGTGCAGTCAAAATGCCTTTTCTTGTTATTGCCAAACAACAGCAAGCTGATGCCGCCAGCGAACAGCTGGCAACAATCAGGGAGACAGTCCGCATCAAGGCTTCTCCCGAATTAACGCACGCGGTAACTGTGTTGCAGCGCAGTTTTTTTGCGAAACGATCCCATTCCCTCACTAGAAAAATAACCCGGATTTCACCTTTAGAAAGTTCAAAGAACAGTTTGGAAAAACTGAAACACGAATTAAGAGCCGGCCATGGTTTGACGCCGCAGGAGCAGGAATACACTAAAGCGCATTTGCTTCTAAATGAGGAAAAAGGACTTTATGATTATTTACTGAATCAGTTTGAATGGACTATCAAACATGTAACCAGATCGTATCCCCTTATTCAGGCTGATGGGAATGTTTTGAAATCGGTTGATAAGCGAAATGTTGATTCACATAATAACACAACCTCTCATACGGACACACTTTCTGGAAAAACAGATAATGTGTTTGGCACCCTGACTGGGCCAAATGGCCCTGCGGCTGATTTTTTGAATCAAACTGAAGGGCATGAAATTCGGATTCCTCTGCGCCCCTTTCTGAAAAAAAGCCAGGCAAGTGATAAATTAACTGGATTATGGATCAGTTCGCACTGGTCTAATTACCTTTTATCTACTCAAACAGAGGGTATACGCTCCCAAATTTATGATACAGAGCGAACAATTCACTATGTGAGCAATCACCCTGGTATTGTTAGTGATGATAATAAAAAGCGCTACCATTATTTAAGAAAAGATGGCAGGCAATTTATGCGCGAGGTGGCCATCGCTGATGAAGTAATAACGGGTGCTGAATTAATGCCATTTCTGGCATTCAATATCATTCTGGAATTAAGGCTAGTGGGGGGCGCTTACCGTCAGGTTTGCCTGAATGATCAAAGATTTAAATCGATTGAGCCATTTATTCATGTCATCTATAGTTCATCGAACTTTGAAGCTTTGCTGCCCTCGCGTATTGATTTAAATGATAAACGTATTGAGGTTAAACCCTTTGCACCAATCAAAGAACTTGAGGATCCCAAAGTAAAACTGCTTTCTGAAGCGATTTTTAAAGATCGGGATGTCAATGCGGCTAAGAAATTGATTGAAGAAGGTGTGCCCTTTGATCTTAATTTGGGTGAAGGGCTGACCTTCCTTGCTGCTCTTCTCTTAAAAGGCTACGCACACTTTATGCCACTATGCAATTTGTTAATAGAGCAGGGTGCAAATACCCAATTGGTTTATGGAAACAATACCCTGTTACAGCATGCGGTACAAAAAAAACTCCATGCCGTTGTAGAGTGTATGTTAAAGACTGGTTTAATTGAGAAAACTGACAGGCAGATAAAGCGTTTATATCGTCCAGAACAATTGAAACAGGCCATAATTATCGCTGTCAGCCAATCGGATAAATACATGCTGGATTTGTTTATTCAGTATGGCTATGAAGTGAATCATTTTGCTGCAGATTTTTTGCAGTTTATTGTTGATAAGCCTGAGCTGATTGCCAAAGATATGATTGATTATTTAAATGCGAAAGGCTTTAATCCTCATAATATTGAGCAGGCAAAGACTGAACAGAAGTATGGTTGGTTAAAAACGGCGATTGAGAAAAATAATGCCCAGGTTTTAACATGGCTGCTTGATCTGGGTTGTTATTCTTCAGTGGAGGTTATTAATAGACAGCCTTCACTGTTAGCTGTTGCCCGGCAAGTCTGCAATAATCGTGCTGTTGAGCTGCTCAAGCCATTGAGTGAAAATAGCTTACCATCGCAATTAACAAATCCCGCCATAAACAATAAAAAACGCAGCGCTTATCTTTTGGTTGAAAGCGATAAAAACATTCTGATTTCAAAAAAAAGACGAACCACCAGTACAAACACCAGTTATTACCAGACGATTACAGCCCCGATTGAGGCATTGGATAAAGATTATTTAAATACGATATTACTGCGCACGATAGGTGTCCGTCTTGAATCCATGGAAATTTGTCCTGTCGTCACCGTTGAATCGGAGCAGATTAGTGAAACAGTCATCAGGATAAAAACGAAAGATGATCATTTAAAACCTGTTCCAACAGTGTATCAGGCTGCCCCTCAATGGATAGGTAAAAAAGAAATCAGCCGCTTTAAATCAGATGCATTAATTCAAACCCTTTGCCAAAATCCTGGTCAGTTAGGACTGGTTCTTGAGCGGCAACAGGACTTAATTCAGGCAATTAAAACTAAGAATATAAATCAGGTAAAAGCCCTGTTACAAAAGGGCGTTGTTGATGATAACGGCAGGGCTTTGTTTATAGCCTGTGATACCAATCAACCTGATTTGCCTATTATCAAATTGCTGATTGATCATGGCTATGATATTAATCAAACCTGGCCTTTTAATAGGGAAAGTTTTACCCCTCTTATTCTTGCAATTATTCATCATCAGCCCGCCTTGATTGAGCGATTGGTTCGAGAGGGTGCTGATATTAATCAGGTCGATGAAGCTGCTGTCAGTCCTCTAATGGTTGCAGCAGCACTCGAGCAATTCGATACAGTAGCATTACTGGAAAAAAACGGCGCCTCATTAAACCATCCAGCCAATGCCGCCGTTTTAGCCTACCTGTCGATGAAAGCATGCTCGGATAAAGCGTTTAATTATTTTATTGATCGTACTGACAGGAATGCGACCTACCAGGGGTATACCGCATTAATGATTGAAACGGTCTATCATAATATCCATCGCGTGGAAGCTCTGCTTCGAAAAGGGGTAAATACCGAAATCAGAGATCCAGTCAGAAAGCAGAAGGCAAGAGATTTCGCTAATCAATCCGAGCAAGTTATTTTTCAAAAATATGAGAAAACAGATCACAGTAATTCAACCGCCCAGTATCAGGATCATACGAAGGAATATCTACGCACTACAGGCGCATTAAATGCGCCTAATCTGCAGGATAGAATTGCCAGAGAATATGATCTGACAATCATTGATGAGAATTCAGTATTACTGCCCTTTGCCCGGCAATTACTAGGCAATGCAGGAGCTGAGCGTTTTTCAAGAAAGTCCTGTTTAGCCATTGCTCACTCAGGCAATGCCCCGGTTTTTACTTGTCATGGGTTTGAGCAACCCATTATTGCTATTCATAAACAGTACTTGCTTCAACCGGACTTTGATTATAATCAGCTTGTTTTCGCTGTCGCTCATGAGCTTGCCTATATTGACCAGACGAATTATCAATTCAGGTTCTGTACCGCTGGTGAATTGGCCAGTTTTGATCAGAAAGCCAGTGTTGTCTGCACTAATCCTGATGGGCTTATTGAGTATATGCAGAAGGCTCCTCAATTTTGTAAAAGGTATCAGACAGCGGACAATTTCAACTGGCATCTAAGCTGCTATGGCTACAAAGAATACTCCAGGCCAGATAGATTTATGTTTCAGGAGCGTCTTAAACTGTTCCGTACTTCACTCGCCCAGTCTTCAAAGAAAAGTAATGATAGTGCTGACTTGGTTCGTAGTGGGCTCAGTGATGAGACCGCTGGGTTCATTAAGTCTCTTAAACAAGATGTTTATTATTCTGAATTTCCCGACACAGGAACAATTAAAGATAAATATGATTATTTAATTGCTCAATTGCCTTCTTTAGCATACGAATTAATTCCTTTTGAAAAAACAGGAGTGCCGAGTTCTCGGTTAAAGGAGTTTTGCCAGCTATTAAACACTCTACCGGAAAGTGAAGAAAAGCTTCACCGTTTATTAAAACAAGCCCATGATCTTGAGATATCGAGCTTTTCCTATCTTTATAAATCTGCATGCGGCGCTGATCAATCGGTTAAGAAACCAATACTTTTTCCTTATGGCTATTTTTATACCATGTATAAAGCCATGTTAGCTTTTAAACAAGCGACAACACTTGAGCAAGCTCAATCTGCTCATCAGGTGATTTTGGCAACTTATCCTAAAATCGTGAATCATGGCCATTGTAATTTTTATGATGACAGACATTATCAACCGAATGTTACTTTTCACAATTTAGACCGTTTCTATTCAGATATAGGTCAATTAATTGCCTGGCCTGCGTTTAATGATGCGAAAGAGTATGAAAGACATCTAAACTGGATTTTATGCAATGAGCAAGCGCAAGCCATTCAGCTCTGGAAAAGTTTATGGATTATGGGGGTTATTGAGGAGGTATTACTGTATCAATTCATCCCCCGGGATAAGCTGATTCAAATCCCTGGACTTTGGGCTGGTACTTACCAAGCGAGTTTCGACGAGGTTGTCCCTCGTCCAGTGGGCAAGTCAAATTATTTTAATGGAGCAGAATTTATTATTTATCCTTATTTTGTGGATGAAAAATATAGCAACATTAATCCATTACAACTGGATTGCAGCATGTTGCAAAATGGTGAAATCCAGGATCTCGCGTTGTTTATTCAAATTAACCTGCCTCATTTTAAATGTTCTGGATATCATGTTCCAGGAAATACTCCAGGTGCTCTGGTTTTACTCACTTATTTATCCAATCTCGCCAGAGGAAATAAGCAACAGCAGGCCATTGTGCGACAGTTTTTTTTAAGTCAGGATGAGTTCTGTTTTCAGAAACTGGTTAACTTTAGCGAATTTGATGAAGGTTCAATATATACTCAATTTATCATATCGTACCACTACCTGTTTTCATCGATTGAAATGGAAGGGCTATTGGATTTCTTTGATATAACTCAACAGGAATTATTGTTTAAGATGCTTGGGTTTAACAATGATTCCTATAAAATTAACCTGTTTAATTTAATCAATGTATTCATTTCTAAAAGAAGTTATGTCAAAGCGGGCCCTTTATTCGAAACTTACTCCCACAATTCAGGGGTACGATCCATTTTTTCTGATGATACTTATCAGGATCTCATCTTTTTTTTCAGCTCATGGGATTCAGCGGTTTTCTTTTGTTCTAAAAAAAGTAGTTTCTTTTCCCGGGTAAGATGGGTTTCTATTGATGAGTGCCAATTAACGATCGAACAGTGTATTAATTTGTATCGCATTCTTGATCAACTGCTGGCTTTTCCAAATCTGCAATTCAGAGCCGACTTCGGTCATTTGATTTTAACCAGAATTCAGCAGATAGCTTCATTTGAGGATGCTTTTTTCTATCTGGCTTCTTTTTTAGATAAACACAAACAATTGGCTCCACTGCAAGATCGCGGCTTATTTAAAAAGCTTATCGATGAGCTCGTGAAAAGACTGGTTCAACACTATGGCAAAGACCAGGGTTCTGTGACCTATGCTTATGCAATCAAAAATCTATTGACTCAGTTTCATGCCAGTTTTCATCGGACCGATGTGGTTTATTTGTTTGATAGATTGGCTGATGAGATTGAAGCGCAGCATGACATTTGCGTACATATTGAAAACCTGCTTGAGCCAACAGTTAATCATCAACTGAAAGAACAGAGCACTCATTATAGTTACGTGTTAGATGCGTTCAAGACCTTCATTTCCAATAACCAGGATAAGTTGGAAGTGCTTGAATTTATCTCCTCGCCTTTTAGCGAGGATTCTATCCAGCGATTTATGAATTATGTCGCCAACCATCCCCGAAAAGCTAAGTTTTTGGAAAATTTTGGTTTCAAGGACAACGATTCCCTTGAAGATTTATATTTTCCCCTGACTTATATTTATAATCTGTTTTGGGATTTACGAATACAGGAACGGGCAGTGGTGCTTGATGGAGTAATAATTACCATTGAGGACGAGATGGATGAGGATTCCCGTAAAAACGCTTATCAGGAAGGTTTGAACTATATATCGAACAAATTATTTCCTGATGCCGATACAGACCCAGAAGCCGGAATCGCCTTGAGCTTATTAAGCGCCTATTTACATGTGGCGAATAAATATGAGCGTCAATATCTGCTTGCTGGTTTACTCGTTACCAGCAATGAATGCCATGAGACTTATTCGATCGGCCGTAAAATTGCGACCCTGTGCGAACATTTGGGGCCAGCGTATATTAAACTGGCTCAGGCGATTCACTCCCATCCTGATACCCCGTTAAGCATGAAACAGGATCTCTCTCATGTGAAAGGGCGAGCCAATCCGCCCTACCGCTGGCATCTCTGGCGCCTGATTAAAACGGTATTAACCCCTGAACAAAGACAATCCATTGCCAGTATCGGCAGATTGTTAGGCTCTGCTTCCTATAACCTGGCTTTGGAGCTGACTACAAAGACAGGGGAGCAGCAGGTATTGTTATTATTGAGAGACAATGCCAGAGAAGAGGCGGAAAAAGGCTTTCAACAATTAGCAAATACCATCCTTCATTGCCATCATCCGAAGGTAATTGAAGCAAAACAGTCTTTTTTGAATATTATCCAGGAAGCGGAAGCAATGTCGCATTGTGAGCTTGATCACCTCACGGGCGATGAGCAGCATAAGAGAGCTTGTGAATTATATCATCATAGCTTACTGGAGAAAAAAGTTGCTGGCAGGGCATACAAAGTAGTTTTCAAAACCGCCGAGAGTTTATCCAGTGGTCCAGGTTACCGCGTACTAAGCCACATGCCGGGCGTGGAATACAATGATTTACCAGCTAATACCGTTGAAGAAAAAGCGATTCGCAAAGCCATTGCTTTGGCGGTTATGGAAAAGGAGTTAACTTTAATCTTAAGCGGCGGGCAATATGACTGTGACCGGCATGGCAATCAATTGCGCATTATCATTGAGGGAAATCGTATAGAACTTGGTTTATATGATTTTGGTGAAATGAGTTTACAAACATTGAGCCCACTTGAAATTGAATCACTCGCCGCATTAGTCAAAGAACTCCCGCTCTTTATTAAAACAGGTCAATCTGTGAATATCTTGTTTGAAAAACATATTAATATGGCGCTCCAGGCTGGTCATCCAACCCGACATTTTGTTCGCATGAATAAAGCCTTGCTAGCTCTGCAGGATTTTCAGAAAGAGTTAAGTGTTGACGAGTTAAAAACAATTTTTTACCGGATTATACCCCGTATTCACCGCACATTTGCCAAAAGCCTGCTTGCGGGTGCTTATCAGCACATGAGTTTCCGTGAGGTGGCTGGAACATTCTTCCAGGGCATGCAAGAGACTGTGGATGATGCGCTTAGAGTGTTTACCAATTTTTGGATGAGTTGATTGTAGGTCGGGCGCTTCGCCCGACATTTCGCTTTTTACCTATCATTGATTTTCATAACCTTTGATTTCCAAAGATGAAAATGCCATCATTTGCCTTTTTTCTAAAAGGATTAGCAATGTCACCAAGGCAGTGGGCAAAAAGGATGTTGGGTGTAATTCTCTGTATCTTGAGTTTCCATGGCAATGCCAGTATTGAGGATACGGAAAAAGGTCAGCTTGTGGATCATCTGTATCTGGGAATGTTTCCTCAGAGTGCGGCCCGTTTAGTGCTGCAGAAAACAGTGCCTCTTGATACACTTGAGGCTGGTTATGATCTTAATCTGTACTCAATCCATTATAAAACCCTCGATCCCGATGGCAGAATTACGATCGCCTCTGGTTTGGTTGCCATGCCGATTGTAGCGGATAAAGCGGTGAGTGTAGTCAGCTATCAGCATGGTACACGTTTTAATCGTGAGGATGTGCCTTCGCGAAGCATGGAAAAAAGCTATATGATTCTCGCGGCTTTCGGCAGTCATGGCGGTTATATGACCGTTATGCCTGATTATCTTGGACTGGGAGATAATGAGTTGCCGCTTCATCCCTATGTGCAGCCCGAAACGCTGGCAGGGAGCAGTGTAGATATGTTGTTAGCTGCGAAGCAATTAGCGGCTAAGCTGAATTATTCTCTCAATGATAAGCTGTACCTGACCGGTTACTCTGAGGGCGGATTTTCAACGCTGGTGATGTTTGAGTTGCTGGCAAAAGAATATAGCCATTTGCCAATTACCGCGGTGGCCTTGGGCTCAGCACCTTATGACTGGGAAGAAACAATACGCTTTATTCTTTTAGAGCCAGGCCCGCGAGCCAGTGCGTATATGGCTTATTTCTTTTATTCCCTACATTACTATAAACATTACTGGACGAGTCTGGACGACATTTTTATCCCTCCTTACAATACCCTCGTTCCGGAATTATTTGATGGTAAACACGGCAACGAGGAAATTCTGGATGCTCTGCCCAAGGATCCTGCCCAGCTTCTTCAGCCGGCATTTTTTGATGCAATTCTTAATCAACGGGATATGAACTCCGAAAACCTTAAACAGCTGTTTAATCATTATGATTTCACGCCAACTGCACCCTTGCTGCTCATAGGTACAAAAGGGGATAAGGATGTTCCTTATCATGGGTCGGAAATTGCCTATGACGCGTTTCGCAAATTAAGTGATGCTGTATTCATTAAATCGGTCAGTGATACCCAGGATCATACCGAAGCAGCGCCTTATGTATTGAAAGAACAACTGGATTTTTTCAAGCAATATTAATTTGGAAAATCAGCTCAGGATTGCCCCGAATGGGGCTCCTGACTGTGCAGTACAAATATCGATTTAACTGTCTATAATTAGAAAATCGCTTACTAAATTGCGAAAAGGATTTAAGCAATTAACATTAGATTTTAATTCAATCAAATCGTCTAAAGTCAGTTTGAGATCCTTCGCCAGGCTCAGGATGACGTACCGGGGAGTTACGATTTTAAAATGAATGTTATCCAAACCACACTCGCATTTTTTGAAGGGCTAGGACTTGCTTTTTCTCCCTGTATTTTGCCGATCCTGCCCTTCATGTTTGCTGCCTCTCTTACAGGTGGAAAATTTCGTCCCCTGCAAATTGTTTCCGGTTTCATTTTAAGCTTCAGTTTCTTCTCCCTGCTTTCAAGGCAATTATTGTTTGCAACAGGCGTTCATCTGGATCAAATCCAGTGGTTTGCATATTTACTGCTGCTTATACTGGGATTTATCATGCTTGTACCCATCCTGGAAAAGCAATTCGCCCGTTACACTAACCGATTAGCCAATCAGGCGCAGCAGCTCAGCAAAGCACGGTTTTTAGAACAGCCTGGCGGCGCCTTTATTATTGGTAGTTTATTGGGATTAATATGGACGCCCTGTGCGGGTCCTATTTTAGCGATCGCCCTGGTGCAGATCATCCAGGCACAAACAAACTGGCAAGCTGTTTTGACGATTGTGGCATTTAGTATTGGCACTGCAATTCCTTTACTATTGGTCGGCTATTTTGGCCGATATTTCAGTCATCATCTTAAGGCAATTAATCGTCATAGTCTTCAAATCAAGCGCAGCATGGGCGTACTGGTTATCAGCTTCGCTTTACTGGGTTTATTCGGAATTAATATCGGTCAATGGACTTCTGTCAATGGGGAAAGTGCTTCTGGGCAGGTAACAAAAAATGAATTAATAAATGGCTTGCCCGTGTCGTATCCGACACCACAGATAGTCGGGGTAAGTCATTGGATAAATTCTCCCGCAGTGACTCTCGAATCGCTGAAAGGAAAGGTCGTTTTAGTGGATTTCTGGACCTATTCCTGTATCAATTGCATACGGACCTTACCCTATATAGAAAACTGGTATCAAAAGTATAACAAAGAGGGGTTGGTTGTTATCGGTATTCATGCGCCGGAGTTTGGGTTTGAACAGCAGCTTAATAACGTCAAAGAAGCGGTCAGGAAATTTGGATTAACGTATCCAGTCGCTTTAGACAATCAGTTATTAACCTGGCAAAATTTTAATAATCATTATTGGCCTGCTCATTACCTGATTAATCAGCAAGGGGAAGTGGTATATATTAACTTCGGAGAAGGGGAATATGATGTAATTGAAAATAATATCCGTTATCTTTTAGGTCTTAATAAAAAAGAAGCATCACAATTTAACGTACCCATCGCTGCAAATCAGACACCGGAAACCTATCTCGGTTCTGCCAGAGCAGACCGAAAAAGCAGTGCAGGAGTCCTCGCTCTGCACTACTGGCAGTTGACTGGTCATTGGCAAATGACCCCGCAATACATTGAAAATGATGATGCAACCAGCCAACTGAGCTTGCACTATCAAGCAAAAAAAGTATTCCTGGTGGTTGAGAATTCTTCAAAGCAAAGGGGAAAGATTGAAGTCATTGATAATCAGCAGCAGAAATCGGAAATTGTTATCTCCGAAGCCAGGCTTTATCAGCTGCTTAATCATCAGAAATCCCAGGAAGGTATTGTGACCATTAAGGCGCTTACTCCTCATCTGCGCTTTTACGCATTCACATTTGAAAGCTAATCAACGAAATCTTATTGTATTTTTTCCGAATTTTCATGTTAAAGTACAGCGCCTTTAAGTTTTTATTCAGTACAGGGATGATCACAATGCTGTCTGCACTAAAGAATTTCTCAGTGTTTTTTCTGTTTTACTCTGCTGCAAGCCACGCGGCTTATAATTTTAATCATCTGGTAGGGGTTGATTATCAGCCTAATCATTATGCCGGTAATGTCGCTCAGAATAATCATGATGTGTTTATTGTCGGTAATGATGCAACGGGAGCTCCGGTCAGTAATGTCTATGCTGAATTGCTGCAATTACGAGAAGCAGGATTTTATACGGTTCGATCTTATCAGACTACGGTGTATTCCTGGGCTGAAATTATCAGGCAGGCAAATGCTCTGGGGATGAAAGTGATTTATGAAGCGGTGATTCCGCAGCAGCCTGCTGATTCACCGGTGAATGGATGTCCAATTCCTTCAGCCGGTCAGGGATACATTCCCTGTGCCCAGGCAACCCTGAATGCGGTGATTGCGCGAGTAGGGCAGGCGGTTTTCAATGATACAGTGATTCTGGTATTCGCAGGCCACGAGAATTATTGTGAGGCAGGAAATGTGATTCCGCCTTGTAACAATCCAGTGACATCCAATGTCACTTATCTGACGTCTGCGGTAGCGGCGCTGCAGTCTACTCTGGCCGCGGCAGGCCTGAGCACTCCGGTCAGCTCGGCCTTGATTAGCGGCAATCTCGTTACTCCCAGTGTGCAAATTACAAATGATATGATAGCTCTGGTCAATAGCTATTCGCCAGCAGCCCCGCTGGCCTTTGATCCCTATCCCTTTCAATGGGGAGTTCCTCCGGCGAATGCTGTGTGGACACCGCCATTGAGCACTCAGAACCAACTACAGAACTCATTAGCATGGGATTATCTGCGGGTAGTAGGTTCCGCCAATCCTCCAGCTTTACCGGCAGCCGCACAGC
Organism: Legionella genomosp. 1; assembly: GCF_900640215.1. Lineage (NCBI taxonomy): Bacteria > Pseudomonadati > Pseudomonadota > Gammaproteobacteria > Legionellales > Legionellaceae > Legionella > Legionella genomosp. 1. The sequence goes on along the minus strand of NZ_CAAAJH010000007.1, from coordinate 139,954 downwards.
AGCCATTTTACTCACCAGGAAGAGTGCTGATGTCTGCCGAAACAGGCTGGGCAACAGCCGGTTCTACCGGCGAATACGCCTGTAACTCTCCTGGACCATGTCTTCCCAGTATAGCGAATGCAGTAACGTATTATCAGGCTCTTTATCAGGCGAGTGCTGCGAATTTTGTCGCCTTTTCCGGTTATCCAATTGCCGTTCTGGCATTTGAAGCCTATGACGAGCCTAATAAAGGCAGTACTTCAGCCGAAGGGCATTACGGGCTTTTTGATTCAAACTGTTTCCAGAAAGCGGCTGGTCTGGTGCCTGTCAACAGCATGGTAGCGAACAAGGGTTGTCAGGGATTTTCCAGCGGCACCCTTTTAACTATCGTAGGATTTGCCCACCCCTATACGCTTATCATCCGTGGAACCAATCCTTCCACAGGAGCGGTTTCGACCATTACGGCAAGCAGTACCGGACAACCAGGACCCACGGATTCGACCTGGCCTCAGTATCTGGTATTTCCCGGTTCGACAATCACCATCAGAGGAACCCCCTCCTGTACCAGTACGGTGCAATCGATTGTAAATGGGCATATAACCTTCTCTGGAACCTGTAATTGTCCTAATGACAACTTGAATAACTGTTACTACTAAGGCGGCGATTGATATGAAGTACAATGGTATTAGCCTGTTGGCATTAACTCTTTTTATTCCGACAGCGATTGCAGGCAGCATGGGCGATGTTGCAGCGCCGAGTCCTGGCGGATTGTTCATCGGCATCGGCGGAGCTTATGAGGCCTTGCGAGTCAAATCCAGTGACTCGGCTCTATTAAATGTCGATAGTGGTTTTCCGCCACTGGGAATCTATTCGGGAGCAAGGAACAGCTATTCTGAATCGGAGGATAAATTGATTCCTATGGCTCAGGTGGGTTATTTCGGAGCATTAAATAACAGCGGCTGGTTGTGGGGGCTGGAGCTGGTCTATCAGCATTCAAGGTTAGATGTGACTCATAACGCGGCATCCATTCACTTTTTTAATCCTGTCGAAGCGGTGAGCAATGAGCTTCGGGTGGAAGGTTTTAAAACTAAAATGGATAATCAATTGATGCTGCCGGCTTTGATAGGACATTCATTTAAAAATAGCGTTCTTTATTTGGGCGCAGGGCCTTCCTTGCAGAAAGTTGAGCATAGCGTATACAGAAGCTCAGATACGCAGTCAGGTTATTATATTGGTAATTTAAACGGCTTTTCTGATGAGAAATGGCTCTGGGGTGGGGCTGTTCAGGCGGGAATTGCGTATTTTCTGAATCCTTCCTGGTTTTTAATGCTCAATTATACCTACTCAAAAACAGAGACGTATAAACAAAACCATGTGATATCGTTCACTCCGGAAATAAACGAGGGCTTCAATGGCGGGCTTCTATCGTTTAATACAAGCCAGCGTTTGAGTACACAAGCGGTGAGCCTCTCGATCAACAAGCTATTTGCCTAGATTGCTCATAAGCTGTGTCCTGCGGCAGGCTTCGTTGTTGCATAAATGAAGATGGGATAATAAAACCGTCTTTGCGAGCGTCCGCGAAGCAATCCAACACATAACTTTGTTCAAGTTTCGCTCTGGATTGCTTCACTTCATTCGCAAAGACAAGAATGAGTCAGCTTATGCTGTTTACATGGTACTGGTAGGGGCCGTACTTGAGTCTTCAGGTAAAATGGCTGGCAAAGCCTTGAAAATCGATTGGGCTTTGCGCCTGCCTTCTGAACGAGGTTCAATATGGCCATTCTCTTTAAGTTTTAAACCAAAAAAATCATCGACTAATTTACCCAATACCTCAAGACTATGATTCTCTGTTCCGGCTTGCTCGGCGGGATTTGTTAAAAGCTCCTGAGTCTGAGCGGCTGTTTCCAGTTGAAGACCTGTAAAGATCTGCTGATATATCATTTGTCTATAATTTTCATCACGAGTAACCGGATCAAACACTTCAATTTGCACATTACGCTCCCCTTGAATGGGCTCTTTATCCGAACTTGGTGAGGAAATTGACTGGATCGCATTATAAAGAATACTCAGATAAATTTTCAGAGATGAATTATCCGTACTCATCTTTTCCCGAAAAATAACCGGATTAATAAAACGCAATAAAATGAAGGCCAGAAAAATTCGCTGGCTGTTTCCCAGATCAGAATCCTTCTGCCGGAGATCGAAATAAGCCAATTTTAAAAATTTCTGAACTACTGGTGGGAATCGAGCGGGAGAAAGTATGTTTTCCATCACTATTTTAAATTGCTGCTGCAGAGACTCAATGGCACCTGGGGTTGCCTGAAAATCTGCTCTTCCCACAGAATAAGTCTTTTCATTGATGTTTAAGTTTCTGAAAAACGAGGTCAAAGTAGAAGTCTGCTCCAGAATAAATTGTTTAAATCCTGCGTGCTCTTCTTTGCCTAATCGCAGCTGAAGCAATTGGATAAGTAAGTTATTCCCGCGACACCATGTCATTAATTCTTCATATCTCAATAAGTGCTTATATACAGTCAACATTTCATCATCTGACAGTTGATCAGCCAGAATTTCTGAAATTTGGCGAGTTTGTCCCTCAGCATGTTGAAATATTTCAAAGGCCTGTGTAAATACTTTATCTTTTCTGCGCGCTAAATTTAAAATAAACTCGGCAGTTTTTTTCTTATCGATGGAAAATAAACCTTCAAAAAAGTCTTCGATGGTGGTGAATCCCTTTCTGGAAAGCAGTTCAATACCATTTTTCTCAGAGTTTGGCCCCGTTCTTTGCGATAAAGGAGGCGATTTGGGGCATGAATTATAAAGAGTGAAAGGCGATGTAAACTGTCCTCTTGGAGAGCTTGGTTCGCTCGTTTGGCTATGGTTTATGCCAGTGGCTTCTCCCAGTCTGGTATTCACATATTTCTGGATTAGTTCAGTACTTTCTTTTGTAGATTCTTTTGTAGATTTTCCCTTAAGCACTTTTTCCAGGTTTTTATCCGTGAAAAAAGATCCGAAATCGAGGATTTCCGGTGAAATTTGAAAAATCTGATAAAGCAGGGCGAATAAAATACGCTTAGTGCGCACTGTTTGACTTTTGAAAAGCTCATTATGTTTCTCAGAATTTTGCATGAGCAGCAACATGTTTTTTATTTCTGATTTGTCGATAAGACTTGTTATTTCTTCGGGAGAACAGCATTGTTTAGCAAATTCAATCATAGCCATTAAAATATGATACTCGTGTAACGGCGTAAGGCGCATACAGACAACCTCTTAATTATCATTCATTCAAAAGGGGTAATATTAAGCTAAAATTAACAAAATTTAAACAAATATATTATTTTTGATTCTAAAATAATTTGAGTTCGATGTAATATACTTGAATAAAAACAGTAAAGTTAAGTTAATGCTTGCCATAAACAAATGGACTGAAAGATGGGGCTTAAAATGAAAACCTATAGAATGTATATCAATGGGGAGTTTACCCTGGCAAAAAACGGTGCGACCCGCGATATTATTGATCCCGGTAATGGTGATTTAATTGCAAAAGTGCCGGAAAGCAGTAAAGAAGATGCCCTGTTGGCCATTGAGGCTGCGCGCCAAGCCTTTGATAACAGTGAATGGCGAAAAGTATCCGCTCTGGATCGCGGTAAACTTTTATTTAAGCTCGCTGATTTAATTCGAGATAATGCCGGCAGACTGGCTGAGCTTGAAACCCAGAATTGCGGAAAACCACTGGCGGAAGCGGAATACGATGTAGCCGATGCGGCTAACTGTTTTGAGTTCTATGCCGGGCTCACCACCAAAATTCATGGCGAAACCATGTCGGTTCCTGCCAATTCATTCAGTTATGTCGTTCGCGAACCAATTGGTGTATGCGGACAAATTATCCCCTGGAATTTCCCTTTGCTAATGGCGGCATGGAAACTGGCGCCCGCTTTAGCGGCGGGGAACACCGTGATACTCAAACCCTCGGAATTAACTCCGATAACCGCTCTGGAATTATTTGAACTAATTGATCAATGTGGATTTCCCACTGGCGTTGTCAATCTGATAACCGGACCCGGAGCGGGGGTAGGTGAAGAGCTAAGCAGCAATCCCCTGGTCGATAAAATCGCGTTTACTGGTGGAACTGCAACCGGCAGGAAAATTATGCAGGCGGCAACCGGAAACCTGAAGAAAATCTCTCTGGAGCTGGGAGGAAAAAATCCCAATATCGTGTTTGCGGACTGCGATCTTGAAATGGCTATTGACGGTGCTCTGTTTGGTGCTTTTGCCAATCAGGGAGAAGTGTGCTCCGCCGGTTCCCGTTTGATAGTAGAGCGTTCTATTCACAAGGCATTGCTTGAAGGAATGCTGAAAAAAATTCCCAATATTAAACTCGGACATGGTCTAAGTGCTGGCGTTAAAATGGGGCCGCTGGTATCCAGTGCACACCGGCAGAAAGTGGAAAACTATATTCAGATCGGTATAGAGGAAGGTGCAAAACTTCTTTGTGGCGGGAAAAGACCGCAGGCTCAGGAGTTTGCAAAAGGGAATTTTCTCGAGCCTACCATTTTTGATGACGTAAAACCCAATATGCGTATCGCCAAAGAGGAGATTTTTGGCCCGGTTCTCGTGGTGATTCCCTTTGATACAGAGGAAGAGGCCATTCAGATTGCTAACGATACAAATTATGGCTTGGCTGCCGCGGTCTGGACCAACAATCTAACGAGAGCGCATCGAGTCACATCGCAATTGCGGGCCGGGATCTTATGGGTTAATCATTACCACCCGACCTATAATGAAATGCCCTGGGGTGGTTATAAGCAAAGCGGCTCCGGACGCGAGCTGGGATTGTATGGCATTGAAAGTTATCTTGAAGTGAAGCAGGTCAATATTAATCTCGATGAAACCCCTATTGGATGGTATGAATGAAAGAAATTCGAATTAAAACGGCAATTCCTGGTCCGAGATCGCTGCAATTAATGGAAGAGCGCCGTGAGCATGTCGCACGTGGACCCTTTCACGCAACGCCTGTTTTTGTGGAAAGGGCAAAAGGCTCTTTTGTAGAAGATGTTGATGGCAATGTGTTTCTGGACTTCTCTTCTGGAATTGGAGTGGTCAACACTGGCCATTGCTCTGATTCCCTGGTGAATGCCGTCAAACAGCAGGCCGAAAAATTCATGCATACCAGTTTTAATATTCTTCCTTATGAAGGCTATATCAGAGTATGTGAGAAATTGAATTATCACGTGCCAGGCGAGTTTAAGAAAAAGTCATTGCTCTTGAATTCAGGCGCGGAGGCCGTTGAAAATGCGATCAAAATAGCCCGCGCCTATACCGGAAAACAGGCCATTATTTGTTTTGATCATGCCTATCATGGGCGCACTTATATGGCAATGGCGCTGACCGCAAAGAATAAACCTTACAAGCATGGATTTGGCCCCTTCCTCTCTGAGGTTCATCGTGCTTCTTTTCCCTATGAATATCGCTGGTGTGGGCAGGATTGTGCAAAAGAAGCCTTTGAGGACTTTGTTGAATTGGTCAATTTTCGTGTAGGCCTGGAGAATGTGGCAGCGGTTATTCTTGAGCCTGTCCTTGGCGAGGGAGGCTTTCTCCGGTTTCCTGCATCCTATCTTAAAAAACTTCGTGAATTCTGCACAGCAAACCAGATCATTTTAATTGCAGATGAAATTCAGTCAGGATTTGGACGAACTGGTAATCTGTTCGCGATGGACACCTTGGGCGTGGCGGCTGCTGATCTCACGGTCACCGCCAAGGGCTTGGGCGGCGGAACCGTTATTGCCGCGGTAACCGGGCGGGCTGAAATAATGGATGCCGCTATGGAGGGAGGTTTAGGGGGAACCTTTGGAGGAAATCCCTTAAGCTGCGCTGCAGCGCTTGAGGTGTTTAAGTTGTTCGAAGAGGGTAATATCCTGTCTAATGTGGCCGCTCTCGCTGCGGTACTTGAACAAAGACTCGAAGAGTTTAAAGAAAAATACCCTATTGTCGGGGATGTTCGCGGCCTGGGTGTTATGCGGGCCATTGAACTGGTAAAGGATAGAGAGGGCAAATTGCCTGACAAGGAGGCGACTGCCCGTTTAGCACGCTTTTGCCTGGAACGTGGATTGGTGGTGCTTGGCTGCGGAACCTATGGGAATGTCATTCGCCTGTTGATGCCATTGACTACTCAATTGAGCGATTTGGAAATCGGACTTTCGATCATTGAAGAAGGGCTGAAAGAGCAAACTAATATAAAGTAATGGCTATATTTCAAAAACCTCTCGTCTTTGCGAACGGAGTGAAGCAATCCAAATCGAACCTTGAACAAAGTAAGGATCTGGATTGCTTCGCCATGCTCGCAAAGACGCTTTGAGCAGCTATTATTCATTTATGCAACACGTAATTCAGAGTCGCCGTCGGCACTCTGGATTAGCTCTCATGAATGATTCTACAATTGCAAGTCACTTGCCTCGCTGTCAGGAGCTGCCGTACTCATACTAGCTTGAGCGGGTATTTGCTCATTGAAGAACATACCGGGATAGCTTACTGTCGTCATGCCTCTCTGCCTGCGGGTCGCCGGGAGGTTTGTATTGAATAAGCTACTACCGCTGTAGCTTGCCGAAACCATGCCTCTCTGACAGCGGGTTATCGGTAGGTTTGTATTGAATAACGTACCGCTGTAGCTTGTCGTAATCATACCGCTCTGCTTACGGGTTACCGGGATTTTTGTGCTGAGAGCGTCCTTGTTCTGGCTTGCTGAAAGCGCTGCAAGCGTATGTGAGCCAATCTCCATCGCGTCTTCAATTTCATCATCAGAGCATTCGGGAGTTGTTGACATCTCCAGTATTTCCGGCTGGGGCTCTTCGTCTTTCCGGCGACGTTTTGCGGCCCTGAAAACACCTTGGGATTCTTCCTCCTCATTGTCATAAACGGTGCTCATCACGGTAGAGCGCTCTTCATCTGATGGAACCAGATCCTCAGCCTTTTCAGAAAGGGATGAGAGCACTTTTGCAGATTCAATAGCTGCCTCATCCTTTTCATTTGCTTTTTTTGCCCGTCTTCTTTTGTACCATGTTGTTTTGCTGATACTTTTGGTTTTTTCGTCCTTGTGTTCAGGATTCTCGGGATCATAGGGAATGGTATAATCTCGAGCCAGTACTGTGATTCGCTCTCCTTGAGGATCATTCTTCATAATGGTTTCTTCGGGAATGGGATAGTGCTCGGTATCAGAATCATAGCCATAAAACACTCTGGATCTTTTCAGGCCATTATGGGTATAGAAAACCAAAGAAACCCGATCGGTTGATATATCCGCTTTTTTATTGTCTTGAGCTGCGCCATAGACACAGTGCAGATAATCGGTATCAGCAATTAAGGCATCTCCGTCGTCCAGATTAAAACGAAGAATTTGGCTGGTTACGGGGTCTTTCCATTCAAAAAAACAGGTGCCTGCACCCATCGCTGCGTTTGGATTTAAGGATATACCCAGAATTACACTATAGTTTGCAGGATCGGTGTCCCGATGCAAATCCTGCTTTGTTCCCCGATTGTATTGCACTGTGGTATAAATATTATCAGGAGTCAGCATTAATCCCGCTTTTTTGAAAGGAATCATTGCCTTTGCAGTTTGCCTGAAGGTTGCGGGTAATAGCATTTTAAACTGCAGATTCAACTTGTCGCTAAGTTGACCCAGTTCTTTGAGGATAGGCCTGCTGTCAAATTGATGGCGAGCCAGATGATTTGTCTGGCCCGCGTAGTGACGCAGGTATCCAAAACTGGCACTGCCTATTGCTTTACCGGGATTTTGTTTCCTGATTTTCTTATTGAAATCAGAGCCGCCCGCAAATACTGAGTGAGGTAATTCCTTTAAAGAATCGGAGATTGAATCTTTTTCTCGTTGATTGATCGCATCTTTTAATAACACAGCCAGAACTTTATTTGTCTGAGCGTCTAGTACAATCGTTGACTGTTCACTAATATTCTTTGCATTTTGGATCATTTGTTCCTTTTGTGCATCGATTTTTATGATCTTTGAGGTAAATTTCTCAGGCACCACATTCACTCTCTGAATGACAAAACCTGCTTCTTCATATTCCCTGATTTTGTCTTCAGTCAGATAATCCCCAATGGTATCTCGTCTTTCCATCAGTAATTTTTCCGAGACTGTGGAGTAATCGATCTCTACCTTGGCAAAAGATAGCTCTTCAAATGTGTTCCAAAGGATTTTATTAAATTGATTTTTAAGTATTGTGGTTTGCTCATCCTTCTTAGCACCTTTCAAAAGACAGATTTTCCAGAAAATGAAGGACAAAAAATCCCTTTCACTTCCACTATGGCTATCATTGAGAAAGGTCAGTAAATGATGTTGATTGGCAATAATAACGGCGCGTGAGATATTGGCAATATCCTCATCCCCAAGAGGGTTTTTGGCTAGTAACTTTCGGGCTATGCTGTTACATAAGTCAAAAAGATCCTGGTTACGCGGGAGGGGGTTAGGCGTTGTTTTATCCACAGCAATAGGCAGGGCCTTGGAAACTGATTCAGGGTTTAAAGATGCAATCGTTTTTTCGCAGGCAATACTTTCTGGCGACTTCGCATTTGAACAATATTGTTTACGGATATAAAGGGCTTGTAATTCTTGCCAGGGTTTTTTGAGACTGTCCATAACAACAATGTTTTTTTTGCTGCGAAAAAGTGGTTTTTTATTTTGACCCGCCATAATTTTCCTCATAACTTACTAATAAGGCCAACCGAAGGCTTGAAAATGTTCTTTAGGATGGCATGCTGAGCATATTATACACAAAATAATCGGGTATGATAATAATCTGATTTACATGTTTAAAGTTTGATTAAAATACTGAGTCTTTATTTGTAGCAGGCAAGCCTGCTACACTCATTTATTTACATGGCTTAATATGAATAATATGGAAACAACTAAACCACCTTATCGAAAGTTGTGGCGCTCGCGCAGGGACAAGAAAATAGCGGGTGTCTGTGGAGGGCTGGCGGTCTACTTTGGCGTCGATCCCTTTTGGGTCCGTTTTGCCTTTGTGTTGTTCTTTCTATTAGGTGGGGCTGCATTCCTTTTATATCTCATCATGTGGTTTCTTATTCCACTGGAACCACGCGACTGGCATTAGCCACTGCGCTTCAAATGAGGGCATTAACAATTTAAACTTGAATTTGTGCTCGCTTTTGAGCACTATGTAGAATTGTTGAAAAATGACCGGTTCTCAGTATAATGTAAACTCAAGTCTGCTGATGTTTTAATCATAGTGACGAGTTTTTGTGATTGAAATCGCGTGATAGATTCTAATGGACTAACTTAGCAACCACAGTGAATATATGAATAAAATCGCCCTCTCTCAAAATGAAAAAATAGGTTATAAAAAGCAATTGGCCTTTGCCTGGCTGGTCTGGGGATTGGCTGCCGCTTTTTACTTCTCAGATTACATGGCCCGTGTTGCTCCTGGAGTAATGCATCGCAGCCTGCAAATTGATTTTGGCATTAACGAAGCGGGATTTGGTATTCTGACCGCCTCTTTTTATATTCCCTATATCATCATGCAGATTCCTGTGGGATTAACGGTTGATCGCCTGAGTATCCGCGGCATATTAACTGTAATGTCTTTAATTACCGCCCTGGGCTGTTGCGTTTTTGGTTTGGCTGATGGGCTGCTGGTGGCTTCTTTGGGGCGTATGCTGATTGGTTTTAGCGCCGCTTTTGCCTTTGTGAGTTCTTTAAGACTGGCCACTTCCTGGTTTCCGCCCGCGATGCTCGGTTTATTATCCGGTTTAACGCAGGCTCTGGGAATGCTGGGGGCCGCTGCAGGTGAAGCGCCTGTCTCCTTCCTGGTCGCTAATGTCGGCTGGCGTCATAGTATGCTGATCATTGCCTTTCTATTCATTGCGCTCGCTGGATTACTCTATCAGTTTGTCCAGGATCAACCTGGAATTCCCCGCCGGGAAATCAAAAAGCAGGCTTCTCAACTTAGTATTTTTCAAAGCCTGATGATAGTGCTCAAGCATCGTCAAACCTGGCTGAATGCGCTTTATGCGGGGTTTTTGTTCGGTCCTACTGCGGTGATTGGTGAGGCAATTGGTCCGGCTTATTTACAATATGGAAGAGGCTTATCCGCCCATTCAGCCGCTTTTGCAACTGGATTAATCTTCATTGGCTGGGGGATTAGCGGACCTCTCTCCGGCTGGATTTCAGATCGCATTGGGCGTCGTAAACCCTTGATGATTGCATCGGCAATTTTTGGTGTAATTCTGAGTTCACTATTTGTTTTCATTCCTGATATGAACACTTCCACAGCCTATTTTCTGTTTTTCGCTTTTGGAGTAACTAACACTGGAGTAGCCATTGCCTATGCGGTTTCCACTGAAATTCAGAATGGTAAAGTGCTGGGCACTGCGATAGCGTTCACCAATATGGCGTCAATTTTTGTTGGAGCCTGCATGCAGCCATTAGTTGGATGGCTGGTTGATAAAGCCGCAGGTGCGCGAGCCTATAATCTCGAAAATCTATTATTAACAGACTTTCAGGCAGGATTAAAAATATTACCGCTTTGCTCCCTTGTTGCTCTTATACTGGCTTTCCTGGTTAAAGAAACTTACTGTCATCCAGTTCGTGAAGCGCATTAGTCTGATATAAGCCTGCGCACTCGGGTGTGCAGGCGCCACATAGCAGGAACTCTTATTAATCAACATCTCTCCTACAGCTTTTAAATTCTCACAGACTGTTCAAATTAAAGGGTTTTTATCGTATTTCTTTTGCTAGTTAGGCAATCTCGTGTTTTAATTATCCCTAGCTTATATTCGGTTTTGTAACTGATGAGTTGGACTAACACACGGAGATAATAATGAAAAAACTTTTGGGAGTGGTGGTGATATTGGCCGCTCTAATCCTTGGTGGGTATTATGGTATGGGTGTAATGACCGAACGTACCATCAAAAAAGACGCTGCAATTGTTAACAAATCCGCTAACGTATTTATCGATATTCCCGAATATCATCGAGGATGGTTCCAATCAGATGCTAAATTAAATTGGAAGTTTCATGCACCTGAGCGTGTGGAAACAGGCGATGACGGACAAACAGTCACAATTCCTGCTCAAGACTTCCAGGGACAAATGCCATTGACTGTGTATCATGGTCCGATTATTTTCCACAAGGGAGTTCGTTTTGGGTTGGGTTATGCGCAAACTGCTATCCCATTGCCTGATGAAGCCCAGGCCCAGTTCAAGCAATTCTTTACAGCGGATTCCACAGCTCCGGAACTTAAATTAAGCCTGTTTGTAAATTATTTAAATAATAGCCGGGTAAAAATGGAAGTGCCGGCCTTTAAAATGGTGGCTCAGCAAGGCGGCGGAGAGTTTGAATGGCTGGGTATGAACAGTGCAATGACCATCACCTCAAACGTTGACAAGATTAAAGGGGATATCACGATTGATGGAATGCGCTTTGCTAAAAAAGACGCCAAAGTAACCGGAACCGTGGGTGAAATCAGTTCAGAATACAATCTGTACAAAGCGGATAACGGTTTATACTTTGGTGACGCCAGCATTTCCTTTCCTTCAGTATCTGTAAAAGCCGATACAGCCAATGTATTTCAGCTTGATGGTCTGGATATGTATTCCAGCAGCGATATTGATGGTGATTTATTCAATTCACATTTCAAAGTCTCTCTGAACAAAATGCAGATCGAAGATCAGACCTATGGTCCTGGTAATTTTGAAGTGGCGTTAAGAAATCTCGATGCCAATGTACTTGCCAAACTTAACCAGCAGGTTCAGCAGGCACAGCAGGGAACTGAACAGGAAAAGCAACAGGCTATCATGGCGATGCTGCCTGATCTGCCCAAGTTATTTTCCCGTGGTGCAGAGTTTGAAATTTCTGAACTTAGTTTCGCTATGCCGGAAGGAACGGTTGAAGGTAACTTACTGGTAAGCCTGCCCAAGGGCGAAATGGGCAACCCCTTTGAGGTGATGCAAAAGGTTCAGGGTAATGGCAAATTGAAAGTACCTGCTCCCATCCTTAAGAAGCTGATGACTCAAACTAACAAGCAACGTTTGGGATCTCAAGCTGCTCAACAGGAAATTGTTCAGCAGATACAAAATGCCCAGGCACAGAATGGAACCGCTACCAGTGCGGCAACAACCGCGCCAGACGTAACCCAGCAGGCTGCCTCCATGACAGAGCAACAAATTGCATCTATGCTGCAATCCGGATTGTTAGTACAGCAAGGCAATGACTATGTTATTGAGTTGAGTCTTAATCAGGGACAATTTGTGGTGAATACCAAGCCATTTACCCCGGCTATGCTGAAGTTTTAATCTTTTTAAAGAGTGATCCAGTAGTGGATCACTCTTTTCACCATTAAATCAATAAGTTGATTCACGAATTATGCTATAAAAGTGCTTTTTCATGCGTTAAAAGCGCAAATTACTAAACCTATACTTGTCAGGAATTGCCCAATTGGGTAAGATGCTGTTTTTCTAAGGAGGAGTTAATAATAATGACAACAATCAGTAGTGAAGCCGGCGATACAACTTCGTCACTGGCGGCATGTGTGACTCAATCTGTACAGAAATATTTCTCCGAGCTGAAGGGCACTGATCCTGTTGATCTATATCAATTTGTTCTGGAAGAAATTGAAACACCATTGTTCAAAGCAGTTATGGAACATTGCAAATATAATCAATCACGTGCTGCTGTAATGCTCGGAATCAGCCGAGGTACTTTAAGAACCAAGCTGCGCCGTTATTTCGACGACAAATATGTAGGTACGCGGGACTAATCAGTAAGAACCCCATCCGCCTCTATTCAGAATCGGATCCGGATGTTCCCTGATTATGCAGGTGCTTCATCAAGACACAGATTTGAAATGAAGCTAGTCTTTATGAAGCACAAGCACCTAATCAAATAGCTCTTGCCATTCTTCGCCTGATTAAAACTCCAGTTCCTTTGGTGGCTCAGCATCGGTGGCTTTTGTATGATTGTTAAAATCAAAGTTCACTTTAATCATCTGATTAAACAATTGGTAAAAATTCCTGGTCAAATCATGTCTTCCCTTATAGGCTGTCCACCTGCTGTTATTTTCAAGACTGGCCATATAGCCGATAAAGCAGATTTCATTGAGTATGCTAATATAGTCGACATTTCCTTTCATCAGATGCTTTTGATAAATGGAAATCATTCTCGCCATATTTCTGGGAACAGTCTTTTGGATTGCATCCCCGCCTTCAGCTGGGACGATATTGACCACCGTACCACCCCATAATTTTAAGGGCCAGCTGTTTGAAATTATTTTTTCTATCAGGCTGCGAACCACTGCCTTTGCAGTGTACATATCGAGCTGATCCATTTTTTGTATAATTCGCTCTCTTTTAGAAAGGGAACCTTCTGGCGCAGAATCAGATTTTTCAATTTCCTTATGAACTGCTTCTAATTTCCTTTTCAATCGAGCTTTCTGCAAGGGCTTTTGCCATACATAAAGATTACCTAAATGGCTAATCATTTGTTCGAGCAGCTCTCCTCTTTGCTGAGGATTAATGGTCCACTCCTGAATAGGCCTGGACTTAAACATTTGCAGATTGGAATCTGGCTCATGGAACTGCACATAGTCTGGCGGTGTCCATTGACTTAGATCCAGAGGGGAGAAATCAATCATTGCCTGCTGCAGAACACGATGGTTGGGCACGCAGAGCCCTTCAATCTCTTTCAGAGAAGCGCCTCCTGCCAAAAGCACTTGTTTGCAAAAATGAAAACAGTTATGCAAAGGGCCACCCCAGAGCCAGGTTGTCTGGCATAGCTGAACTAATTTGCTCATAGCGGCATCGGGATTGGGAACGTGAACCTTTTGAATAGCGACAACCCGCTTTTGCCACTTATCCAGATAAAAATCACGAAAATGCGCATCGCTGATGTAAATTGGATAATTGTAAAGCCCATTAATATGTACGTAACCCTTATCCTCGCCCAAATGCAGCAAAGTATGCCCTAATCCTGGCCCTGATCCAAAGCCTGAGGAGACGTAGACAATAGAAAAGCTGACGGCTTGTAACAAGCGATGCAGAGGAGGGCGAACGTTTCGCGCATTGAATGGGCTTTCAAGATCGTTAGGATCGGGGTGTAATTCCTCGAAAGGCCATAAATAGCGCCTCTCCTGAAAAAAACGCCGATTTTTACATATTTGTGCCAGATTCAGGATCACATGCTGTTCTTCATAGCTAAAGGCATGTCTTGATTTCAAGCAATCAACCATGTAGTTGCCAAAGGAAAGCAGATTCTTTGTCAGTTCTTGATTTTCCAATATCGTATATTTTTCCAGTGTTTTAAAAAATTCAGCGAAGACAGGATTTTGGCTGATAAAAGGTTGAAGCTGCAGAAGCATGTATTGAATTAAATCCAAGTCACTATAAATTCCCAGATTGTGGTTAATTTGAATTTGTAACTTTTGCTTAAGCTTTTGTGGATCATTATCGATTTCATCAATACTAAAGTTGGAAGGGAGGGGTAGTTTACGAATTTGAGAAATTGAAGTAGAGGGGTTGATGTAAAGATACAGGCAGAGCATGGAGCGAGTATCATATAAAGTGGCAAGCCGCGTTTGTGTAATAGGCAGTACACCAATTTCAGCATCTTTGATAAGTTGATTTAGCTTTTTTAATTCCAACTGATAATCAATCATGTCAATCCAGAAACGCTCTGATTCTCACAGACTCTGAGTGTTCAAGAATTATCTGTTAAATTAATATTAAAGTGAATAATTATTTTATAAGTTGTTTAAGCGATGAGAGTGGATGTGTAAAGAGCTGATAAGTGCCAGCATCTGCCTCGATAAGTTTCTCATTATGGCAGATGCTGATACGCAATCAAAACAAAGGCTTAGTCTGCAAACATTGAGCTGACAGACTCTTCAACATTGACGCGCTTGATTGCCTGGGCAAGCATATCGGCGAGACTGACGATGCGGATTTTTGGACATTGTTTGGCTTTTTCAGACAGAGGGATAGTGTCAGTAACAACAACTTCATCGAGGGATGAATTAACAATATTATCCACAGCGGGACCGGAAAGCACAGCATGGGTGATATAGGCTCTTACACTGATTGCGCCATTACGTTTGAGCTGAAGGGCTGCAGAACAAAGAGTTCCCGCGGTATCGACAATATCATCAATAATGAGGCAGTTCTTTCCATTCGGTTCACCGATAATGTGCATCACTTCCGATTTGTTAGGACCGCTTCGTCGTTTATCAATAATTGACAGTTCCGCATCATTGAGCCGCTTGGCCATCGCTCTGGCACGAACTACACCGCCCACATCGGGAGAGACAACCATCAGTTTGCTTAAATTCTGCTGTTTGATATCGTCAAGAAGTATGGGGGTAGAATAAACGTTATCCACTGGCATGTAGAAAAAACCCTGGATTTGATCAGCGTGCAGGTCAACCGTCAATACGCGGCAGATACCTACGGAAGCCATCATATCCGCAACCACTTTGGCTGTTATGGGAACCCTGGCAGAGCGAACTCGTCTATCCTGCCTGGCATAGCCGAAATAGGGAACTACCGCAGTGATACGCCCAGCGGATGAGCGCCGTAAGGCATCCGCCATCGTTAGCAACTCCATCAGGTTATCATTTGCTGGAGCGCAGGTTGATTGTATAACAAAAATATCCTTGCCTCGGACATTTTCGAGAATTTCAACCATAGTTTCACCATCGCTGAAAGTTCCGACTGTGGCCTGGCCAATAGGTATTTGCAGGTGTGTAGCAATATTGAGAGCTAATTCTGGATTAGCATTGCCGGTAAAGAGCATCATAGTCGACATGTGTAACAAGCCTTCGATTAGTTAAATCAGTTAACTTAAACACATAGCAGAAGACAGCCAGAAAGATATAATTATTATTTTAGCGATCCGGTGAACGCATCCTTCCCGGTTATCTTCTGCCGTCTGTTTACTTGAATCAACAAGAAAATGGCTGGGGTGCTAGGATTCGAACCTAGGTATGCAGGGATCAAAACCCTGTGCCTTACCACTTGGCGACACCCCAATAAACTTTAAGATCCTTCATTGAGACATTGAGCGCTTCGCTACAATGTGCTGCGTATTTTGCAGATAAAATGCATCGATGTCAATGATACCTTAAAAAATTTTCTTGTTGTCAGAAAACTATAGAAGACCGAGAAAGAAAAAGCGAATACTCTCGAAGACTTGAGTTAAGGAATTATTGTAGGTTAGGCCAAGCCCAACCCACATCCGGCAGTGAAGGCTAGACTCTCCAGCGTTTAATCACAAACTTGATAAAGACCCCATTACCCTGAAGTTTTATCTGGCTGGGCAAATAGGCATTGCCTGATTTGGTATAGCCGAGATATTGAATGGTATAGCCTCCCTGACGCAGCAGCGTTAAATAGCCGGAAGGATCCTTCACTGCTGTTTGTACTTTACCGGGAGCAGGAACACCGCGTACCCAATAGTAAAGGCTGGTCACCGGTAAGCGGACACCAGTTTGCTGCAGTAAAAGCTGCTCGGCATTACTGGATGTAGCTGATTTCGGGCCATCGCGGAAACTGACCTGACCACCCTGTTTTTGAATGAGCACTGTTCCGCTGCCCAGCGGGCCAAAAAGCCTGATTTGATAATTGCTCATGCCGCGTTGAACCCAGTTAACTGAAGCACTCCATGCCTTATTTTTGCTTCGCGCAGCCATTGCTCCGGAAATTTCCCATGAAGAGATTCCATTCGCTGCTGTTTTTGCGACGCTGGTGTCCGTTTTTGCCGCCTTGGCGTTTTGGTCTGATATTGCTGCTTTTGTGTTCTGGGCTTTTTGTCCAGTGGCGTTGAGAGCTGTTTCGGATTCTGAAGGCGCAACGGGTGTACTCGTTGGCGGAGGTTCAGCAGCGGCTAACTGATCGGATGCTATTTCTGTGGCTGGCGGTTTTGGCGCGCAGGCAGTAAGACAAACGAGTGATAGTAATCCCAGATACTTAAATGCATTCATTGCATGTTCCTTAGAAGAATTGGCGGTGTCCAATGACCAGGAAGATATGGATAGTCTTTTTAAATACAATACGCTAGACTGAAACAACTTGCAATCAAGACAATCATTATGAAACAACGAGCAGTTTATCCCGGTACTTTTGACCCTGTAACCTGTGGCCATGTCGATATCATCAGTAGAGCAGCGACTATTTTTCCGGAATTAATCGTTGCTGTGGCTGGTAATGAAGCTAAAAAACCGTATTTTCCGCTGGAGGTGCGTATTGAGTTATTGAAAGAGTCTCTGAAAGACATTCCTGGTGTCTCTGTGGTAGGTTTCAATAGCTTATTGATTGATTTCGTACAGGAGCAAAAAGCAGGCATTATTTTGCGCGGTCTTCGGGCAGTAAATGATTTTGAATATGAGTTCCAGTTAGCGGGTATGAACAGAAAACTTTGCCGCGATATTGAAACCCTGTTTTTGACACCATCAGAAAATCTCTTATTTATTTCATCCACTTTAGTAAGAGAAATTGCTAACTTAAAAGGCGAGATTTCTCAATTCGTGCCCCCTTGCGTTGTGAAGGCCTTTGCTGAGAGGATGAGTGCCTGACAATGAAGAAACTGATTGCTTCTTTACTTGTGCTGGCATGTGGTTTACCTCATGCTAAAACAGTTCAGGAGAAGCCGGGTGGCTATGCTGTCGCTTCAGCTCATCCCCTGGCCACTAATGCCGGCCTTGCGGTCCTGGCAAAGGGCGGCAATGCCTTTGACGCAGTTATCGCTGTAAGTGCTGTACTGGCGGTAGTCGCTCCCTATCACAGTGGTCTGGGAGGCGGTGGATTCTGGCTATTGCACCGGGCAGAAGATAAAAAAAATACATTAATCGATGGGCGCGAAGTGGCGCCATTGGCTGCACACAAAACCATGTTCTGGGATAAAAATGGCAAGGTAATTCCTGAATTATCACTCAACGGGGGACTGGCCGCGGCTATTCCCGGCGAACCGGCCGCCCTGGCTTATATCGCTTCGCATTATGGAAAACTGCCTTTATCTGAAAGTCTTGCGCCAGCAATCCAACTGGCCGAGAACGGTTTTCCTGTTGATCAGCAATTTTATAATTTCTCAACAATGAGTGATCGCCTCGAACAAATGCGAAAATACCCGGCAACCGCCAGAGTTTATTTACACGATGGTCAACCCTATTCCGTAGGCGAATGCCTGAAACAACCGGAGCTGGCAAAAACCCTTCGCCTGTTAGCCAGTAAAGGCCATGCCGGGTTTTATCAGGGCGAAGTGGCAGAAAAACTGGTCGCAGGAGCGAGGGCCGCGGGTGGAATCTGGACACTGGAGGATCTCAGTAATTATAAGGTTAAGGAACGGGAGCCCTTGCAGGGTGCGTATCATAATATGCTGATTATCACCGCACCTCCTCCTTCTGCGGGCGGGATAGAATTATTAACCATGCTTAATATATTAAGCGCTTTCCCTCTGGAGTCGCTGGATCGTGCGCAATGGATCCATTATCTCGTTGAGGCGATGCGCCTGTCATTCTGGCAGGGTAACCAAATGCTTGCCGATCCTGATTTTGTTAAAATACCGGTAGAGCGTCTCATTTCTGCCGCAGAAGCTAAAAAGTTGCGTGAATTTATTTCTCCTGATAAGGCAACGCCCAGCAGCACCCTCGCCGAAAGCCGGTTTTTTCATGGTGGTAAAAATACAACGCATATTGCCATATTGGACAAAGAGGGTAATCGGGTGTCAGCAACTTTAACGGTTAATTTTATCTTTGGTTCGAGTGTGGTGGCTGAAGGAACGGGTGTACTACTGAATGATGAGATGGACGATTTTTCGTCCAAGCCTGGGCAGAAAAATGTGTATGGGCTGGTGGGCAGTGAACTCAATGTGATTGAGCCTGGTAAGCGGCCTTTATCCAGTATGACGCCCAGCTTTCTGGAAACGCCAGGGCGCTTGGCAATTGTCGGAACGCCAGGCGGGAGTCGTATCCCGACAATGGTTCTTATAGCTGCTCTCGCATTCTATGATTATGGCGGGGCAATCAGCATGGTTTCGACAATGCGTTTCCATCATCAGTATTTACCGGACTGGCTGCAGTTTGAACCGGATGCTTTTTCCCTGCAAGTTCAGGACAAATTAAAGAAGATGGGTTATCAACTGATGCCTCTTGATCAACCCTATGGCGATATGCAGGCAATCACCTGGGACAGGGAAAGAAATATCATTTCTGCGGCATCTGATCCCAGAAGGATAGGCCGGGCTTCCGTTATTTCCCAGATTCCGACAGGTTATGGTTTAACTCATTAGCTGGTTCAGGGATAGGGCTGCTGCTCTCGCCGACTAATTGTTCCATCACCTTGTGCACCCGCTCTACCAGCTCATCTCTTGTTTCCATAGTATATTGTGAAGCATCAATGGCTTCGCCAATATGGATTTCAGCCGTCTGGTTTATATTGAACTGCATGGTATGGGCGGGAAGAATATCATATGCTCCTCGAATCCCAATGGGGATAATCATTGCCTGTGATTGAATGGCGGTAATAAATGCCCCTTTTTTGAAAGCAGCAAGACGGCCATTTTTGGAACGTGTCCCCTCTGGTGCAATCCAAATGACAATCCCGCTTTCCATTAATTGCCGAGCTTCAGCCAGGTCTTTTATTGCCTGATGCCGATTATGCCGATCAATAAACGGAAATTCCGCTGCAGCCATTCCTTTACCCATAATAGGGATTCTGGATAATTCTCTCTTGGCCAACATCCGAATTGAATGATTGGGAAAGGCTTTGAAGCCTAAAGGGATATCATAAAGGCTGGTATGATTACACATAAGAATAGTAGGCTGGCCTGCCACGGGCGCCACATTACCTGGATTGATGATTTTACATTGGACACCAATCAATTTAAGCAGTTTATCAGACCAGTTACGAATGACCTGATCAACCCAGGGGCGAGTAATAGTCCCCCGCCAACTCTTAAAAATAGCTCTGGAGCAGGCATTCGCAGTATAACCCACAGAAACCAGGGAAATCCATAATGTACGCAGCTTGCTGATCTTCATAAAAGCTCAAAAGGAAAAAAGTTATCCTGATAATACTTCAAGTTATTTGAATTGCCCATAGAGAAAGTATAAAACAATCAGCCTCTAAGCTTCGCTTTTAATGGGTTGACATGAGGGGCAATAAGCCGAACTTCTACCGGCGAGTCGAATACTTTGAAGTGGCTGGGAGCAAATCACGCAGGGCAGTTTCTCCCGCCCATAGACCTGTAAATCAAAGGCGAAATAGCCGGGTTTACCATGAGGTGAAATAAAGTCTTTAAGGGTGGTTCCTCCTGCGGCCAGTGCCTGCGTTAAAACCTTTCTGATGGCGGCCGCTAATCGCTCATAATCCTTTTCGTCCAAGGCTTTTGCAGCGTTGGCGGGATGAATTCCAGCCATAAACAGGCTCTCACTGGCGTAAATATTACCAACGCCGACCACAATATCATTATTCATAATAAAGGATTTAATCGCCTGTTTACGATTACGGCTTTGCTGATACAGATAGCTTGCGCTAAATGCCTCTGACAAAGGTTCTGGGCCAAGGCGGGCCAGTAATGGATGTGATTCCGGCTTGATTTCAGAATAAAGGCATAATCCAAAGCGGCGGGTGTCGTTATAGCGCAGTATTTGCCCGTTATCCAGTTCAATGTCGATATGATCATGTTTTCCAGGCGCTAATCCGTTCTGCACTATACGAAAATGGCCTGACATGCCCAGATGAATAAGGATGTATCCCTGATTAGATAAATGCAGCAGTAAATACTTACCGCGTCGGGAAACCGTATCAATTCGCTGACCCACACAGCTCTCGGCAAATTGCGGATTAACGGGCACACGCAATTGCTGGCAGCGGACAATGCAATTCCGAATCAGTTTATTCTTAACACAGGAAAGAAGTCCTTGTCGTGTGGTTTCTACTTCGGGTAATTCAGGCATTAATCATGATCTTTGTGTTCAATAATACGCCCCGATGTCTTTGCTACATTTTTGGAGGGGAAAATGAGGCGTTTAATCGTTGCAAAAATCCATAAAGTTCCACCAATCAGGATTCCCCAAACCAGAACATAGGAAAACATGATAAAGAGACCAACTAACAGGGAAATGGCTATTCCGAGTAACAGGAATGGAATTAAAGTCTGAAATAACTGTTGAATTTTATCATTCATTAGTAGAGCCCATGCGAATTCGGATTATAAGAGTGAGTTTTAATTCGGAACATTTACAAATTATCAATTAAATTATCGTTCACATTCTGCAAGGATGCAATGCGCATTTGTGCAAATTATGTTATGATCTTAAGAACTACCCATAAAAAATGGATAATTATACCAATTTCTTACATAGATTATCCGCCGTTTCTATTATTACTGTAAGTATTACAGGAGAGCTTCATGGTTCATGGCCTTTTAAATCTTTCATTCTGGGGGTATGTCGTTGCTACTCTCATCTTAACTCAGATAACTATCGCAGGCGTTACTTTATACCTGCACCGCTATCAAACGCATCGTGCTTTAACCCTTCATCCTGTCGTTAGTCATATTTTTCGCTTCTGGTTATGGCTCACAACTGGGATGGTTACGGCCCAATGGGTAGCCATTCATCGCAAGCATCATGCCTCGACCGATGTCGAAGGGGATCCGCATAGCCCCAAGGTATTAGGATTGAAGAAAGTACTCTGGGAAGGCGCCGAGTTGTACAAGGAAGCGTCTCAGGATAAAGAAATGGTTGCCAAATACTCACATGGCACGCCCAACGACTGGGTCGAAAGAAACATCTACAGCCGTTTTTCATCCAAAGGCATTTTGTTAATGTTTCTGGTTGACTTGCTGCTATTTGGAGTTCCTGGAATTACAATCTGGGCAATTCAAATGGTATGGATTCCCTTTCACGCCGCAGGAGTGATCAATGGTGTCGGGCACCACTTTGGTTATCGCAATTTTGAATGCCATGATGCCGCCACTAATATTTTTCCCTGGGGTTTTTGGATCGGCGGTGAGGAATTGCACAACAATCATCACACCTTCGCTTCTTCTGCCAAATTTTCTGTGAAATGGTGGGAGTTTGATATTGGCTGGTTGTACATTCGATGTCTTTCCGCTCTAGGCTTGGCCAAGGTTAAAAAACTGCCGCCTAAACTCGGCAAAGATGCTGCTAAATTACATGTTGACCTTGATACGGTAAAAGCAGTTATCAGCAATCGCTTTCAGGTCATGTCGCATTATTACAAACATGTAGTCCGTCCTATTCTGAAGACAGAAAAGAAAACAGTAATTGCCGGCGACAAATCCCAGAAGAAAATGTTTCAGCGAGCCGGCCGTTTACTCCGTCTCCAGGACAGTTTGCTGTCTCCAAAAGCCAAGTCCAAACTGCACACGCTGTTGGCCAGCCGCGAGAAGTTAAGATTGGTCTATACTTATCGCCAGTCATTGCAAAATATTTGGCTTAAAACCGCCTCTTCCCAGAAGGAGTTGGTTGAAGCTTTACAGCAATGGTGCAAGCAGGCAGAGGAGTCTGGTTTAGAAGTTTTACAGCAGTTTGCTCAACAGATTAAGGCCTATGTGCCCAAGCCTGTTCGAGTATGAGGTCAGAATCCAAGCAAGAACAATAATCAGGATGGCAGGATGTTGTCCTGATTGATGGATCATCAAAAAACGGAATAAAAGAGTTTAAGCAAGCCTGTGCATAACAGTCTTGCTTATTTTCATTGACATTAAACGGATTTTCCTTTGAAGTAAAAGGGTATTCGTTTAAAAACAGAAGGGAGTTTCATTTATGGACAAAATGATAGCCTTGGTTACTGGAGGTACCGGTGGGATTGGCTCCGCCATTTGCCAGCGTCTGGCAGCTGATTATCACGTAATCGCCTGCTACTATAAAGGTGGCAAACACGAAGAAGCAAAACGCTGGCAGCAGGAACAAAAAGAAGCCGGCCATGATATTGATATTGTTTATGGTGATATCGCCAATTATGCCGACTGCGAAAAATTAGTTGCTCTGGTTACCGAGCGCTATGGTCATATCGATGTACTGGTTAATAATGCCGGTATTACAGTCGATACCAGTTTTAAAAAAATGACTCCGCAACAATGGCAGCAGGTAATTGATGCCAATCTCACCAGCGTCTTTAATATGACGCGCAATGTGCTTCCCGGTATGCTTGAAAAAAATTATGGGCGCATCATCAGCATTTCTTCAATCAATGGTCGAAAAGGGCAGTTTGGCCAGTGCAACTATGCTGCCAGTAAGGCTGCATTATTTGGATTTACCAAGAGTCTGGCGATGGAAGTGGCCAATAAAGGTATTACTGTTAATACTATTGCACCAGGATATATCGAGACCCCCATGCTTGCTGCTATGAAGGAAGAGGTTTTGAAAAGCATTGTTGCAAATATTCCGGTAGGGCGTCTGGGAACTCCTGAAGAAGTCGCTGAAGCAGTTGCTTTCCTGGCTGCAAAAACATCTGGATTTATTACTGGCTCCAATCTGGATATCAATGGCGGACAGTACATGTCATAACAATGGATGGCAGCTGTTTTGCCATTCACTATAATGGGTTTTTCTAGCAATGACTGCTTTTAATCCATTGAGAATTTTTACCTTGTCAGCTATCAAGAGTGAGGAAGTATGGATAAAAAGAATATGGCATTGATTACAGGGGGTACTGGTGACATTGGTACTGCTGTTGCAAAAGCACTCAACGCAAAATATAAAACAGTTGTTGCTTTGGATATTATGGCTGCCGATGAGGGGCCTTTGTGGCAGGCTGCTTTAAATGAAGAAGGCTTTGAAACCATTGTTTTTCGGCGGATGAATGTTTGTGATTTCGATGAGTGCCAGCATGTCATCAATGCACTTGTAGATGAGTTTGGTCCTGTAAGTGCATTAATCAATAATGCCGGGATTACTCGTGACGCCGTATTTCATAAAATGACAAAGCAGCAGTGGGACGAAGTTTTAAGGGTCAACCTGGATGGAATGTTTAATGTGACACGCCAGGTCGTTGACTCAATGCGTGAGCAAGCCTATGGGCGCATTGTTAATATTTCCTCGGTTAACGCGCAGAAGGGACAGTTTTCTCAAGCCAATTATGCCGCCTCGAAAGCAGGGGTTTACGGATTTACAAAAAGCCTCGCTCAGGAGATGATGCTTAAAAATGTGACGGTTAACAGTATTTCGCCAGGCTATGTGAATACTCGCTTAATGAAAGGAATACGCCCTGATATCCTGCAATCAATTATTGAACTCATCCCCGCCAAGCGTTTAGCGGAGCCAGAAGAAGTTGCCTGGGTTGTGGAGTTTTTACTGGATGATAGAAGCCGTTACCTCACAGGAGCTAACCTGAGTGTTAATGGCGGTTTGCATATGTATTAACCTTCATCCATTTTGCAAGAGAGACTTTATGAGCCGGCTGATAAAAAAATATAAGAATCGTCGTCTGTACGATATGGAAAAAAGCAAATACATTACTGTCGAAGAATTGCAGCAGTATGTGATTGAGGGAATTGATTTTCGCGTAGAGGACTCTACAAGCAGTCAGGACATCACCAATAGCACTCTCCTGCAGATTTTCATGGAGATGGAAAGCGGAACCACCCAATTTCTTTCTCCAGAGGTTCTAAGGCAATTAATTATACTGGCGAAACATCCAATGCATCAGCTGTTTGCTAATATGCTGGAGCAATTTTTCACCAATATGCAAGCATCATTGAATTCAAATCCCTATTTGACGAATGCCCAGCAAACTAGTATGGCATGGCAGCAGCAAATGCAGCAGTTTGTTTCTCAATGGCAGAAAATATTCAAAACCAGTTAAATGGTGCACTGCAAAAAAAAATTACTCCAATCTCTTGACATCCTCATAAGACGGATCTAATCTATTATTGTGCAATGCAACATATTAGGAGACTGTTATGAATCAAGAATATTTTGAAAAATGGACTGAAATGGCTAAAAAGGTTCAGGCTCCTTGGCAAGAAATTGTAGAGTTAAATGTCAAAACTTTGCAAAATTTGAACTATATCAAGCCTGAAGAATTAGCTAACTTAAAAAAACCTGAAGAGTTGTTTGAAAAACAAATCAGATTACTGATTGAGAATGGCCATAAAACGCTGGATCACATGCAACGTTCGTTTGAAATTGTGGAAAAAGCGATGCTTTCAATGGTTCAGGAAGCCCGTGAAAAGGGTGGAGTACAACATTAATTCTTAGGGTCGATCGCAGTCAGCCATAAGGATTTCTCCTCCCACTTAAGTTAAGCTCAATTGTATATCCAACTGTCATCCCCGCGAAGGCGGGGATCTATCTCTGATCTGGCTATAATGCCGACTGAAGAATGGATTCCCGCCTTTGCGGGAAAGACTAATTCTTAACATAATTGGAGTGCAGCCTGGCGGAGGGAATTCTCCAGCGAATCACTCCATCCTCTTAAAAACTTCAGTTCCATCAATAATCCTCTTCACTGTGTCCAAGCCCAGTTTTCTTAACAAGCGGATATTATTTACAGGAATTGATTCAGTATCACCATAACGATTAATCGCCTCTTCCAGGCTTTCCTCTCGTAAAATATGCAGCATGGGGTAGGGTGAGCGATTGGTGTAATTAGTAACATCATCGCTTGATGTGTCTGAAAAATAATAATCTGGATGGAAGCTTGCTAACTGAAAGATACCCTCAAGTTCTTCTTGCTGGATTAATAAATCGCTACGCTCAAGCAATTCCAGATAATGAAAAAAGTCCGCAAATTGCTGTGGAAAAATTAAAAAACTGGTCTCAATCGCTGGATTGGTTTCCAATATATGAAGTTCATCGAGTAAGCACTGCAGAGCTTCAGCCATAGTGTCCACTTCAGCGACCTGAAATCTGACGGTTTGTTTTTTCATTTCGCGTTTTGCAAAAGGACAAAGATTAAGAGAGATAATAAAAGTTTCTATCCAGCGTTTGGTATTTTCTATAATCAGGTCAGAAGATGAGGACATACTATTCAGATTAAAATATAAAACTTATTGTTCATTGATTCCTGCATAATATAATAAATATATAGCATTGATAAAGGAATGGATCATGAATCAGGACAAATTACTGCCATCGATTCTATACGGAACTGCCTGGAAGGAAGAGCAGACCGAAGTGCTTTGTTACCAGGCTTTGAAAGCCGGTTTTACTGGAATTGATACGGCTAATCAGCGCAGACACTATTATGAAGAAGGGGTTGGCCTGGGAATTAGTCGGTTTTTGATTGAGTCTGGACAAAGCCGCGAAAGTCTGTTTTTACAGAGCAAATACACCTATGCAGAGGGACAGGATCACCGAAAACCTTATGATGAGAGTGACTCCTATGCCAATCAGGTCAGGCAATCACTTGAAAGCTCCCTCTTACATCTAAAGACTGATTATCTGGACTCCTATATTCTGCATGGCCCTTATTCCGGGCAGGGCTTAACTGAGCAGGATTGGGAGGTCTGGAATACAATGGAGGAACTGCTTCGCGAAGGAAAAGTCCGCATGCTGGGAGTTTCCAATGTCAATCTTGCTCAATTGAAGGCGCTCTACCAGCGAGCTGCAATAAAACCTCGCTTTGTGCAGAATCGCTGCTTTGCTGTTAAGTTGTGGGACAAGGAGATTCGACAGTTCTGTGATGAAAAATCCTTAATCTATCAGGGTTTCTCATTGTTGACTGCCAATTATCAATATCTTGCAAATCCTAAGCTTCATCTCTTATGTGAAAAGTACAATAAAACACTGGCACAGATGATTTTTCGGTTTGCCCTGGATATAGGCATTCTTGCGCTCACCGGCACAACCAGGCTGCAACATATGAAAGAGGACCTGGATATTGGCAATTTTTCACTTATGCCTTCCGAGATAGCGCAAATTGAAGAAATAGCTTGAGTTAGACCCCTCTCTCTAGCTCTCTCCCCAGAGGGGCGAGAGGACTTTAAGGAATGATTCCATTTAAGAGAACCCCCTCTCTCTAGCTCTCTCCCCAGAGGGGCGAGAGGACTTTAAGGAATGATTCCATTTAAGAGAACCCCCTCTCTCTAACTCTCTCCCCAGAGGGGCGAGAGGACTTTAAGGAATGATTCCATTTAAGAGAACCCCCTCTCTCTAACTCTCTCCCAGAGGGAGAGAGGACTTTAGAATCCCCTCTCCCTCTGGGAGAGGGTCAGGGAGAGGGTTGATTTAACCTCTCTTTGCTTTCTTAAGGATTATATTCCAGCGGCGGTTTTCAATTGATCTGCCCGGGACGTTTTATAAGCCAACACAGCCACTAAAATCACACCAAGCAAGGCGCAAAGCGGGATTACACTCAGAGAGGTTTGAAAAGTTGACAGGTTATACACGGTCTCTCCCGCTTGGATAACGGACTCTTTTTCCATCAACTGACCAATGATAGTATGGAAAAAAGATCCCCCCAGCATATTAATGCAATTTAAAAATGCGACACTAACACCCAGTAACTCCGGCTTGACCAGATCTGCTCCGGCTGAAAAAATAATCACCTGGTAACAGCAGAGAACACCGACCACGAAAAGTAAAAGTTTCAATTCAAAATGAGTCAAAGAGGTCGAATTAAGGATCCAGAACAAAGCCGTGGCCATGCCCACTCCACAGAAAGCGATGATGGAAAAATTTCCTGCTCTACGCGCAAGCAGGGCCAGCAGTGGGCCGCCGACCAGCATGCCGATGAAAATAAACGACATGAGCTGGGCCGCCTGGCTCTTATCAAAATGATAGGCGCTCATCAAATAAGAAACGCCCCACACATCAGCGAATCCCTCAAGTGCTCCAACCATCATGAAGTTGGCTAATGCCAGAAACCAGATGAGAGGTGATTTCAGTAAGGATTTGAATTGACGGCGATTAAAACAGCCTGACGTTTTGCTGATGCCTGCTGCAGTGTTTGAGCGCAGCAGTAAAAAGATGCCGCAGCCTAAAACAATTGCGAATAATGACAAGCCTAAAGCCACCGGTTGCCAGCCCTGGGATTCAATCAACTGGTTAACTGGTTTACCTCCATAGATGGCTCCTGTTAATCCTAGTGTAAAGGAGAAACTAATCATTCTGGAATACTGAGACGCAGGGAACCATTCTGAAATGATCTTGGAAACACCCAGAAAACCTACCGCTGAGCCGGCTCCAATCAGGAAGCGGCTTAAGCAAGCCAGATACCAGCTCGAGGTAAAACTAAAAAGCAGCGTTGCGAAACCACATAGTATGGCGAATCCGGAAATCACATAGCGGGCACTCCATTTCTCCAGCATCATCGCCACAGGTATTTGCATGCCGGCATAGCCATAATAATAGAGGGCAGCAAGAACTCCAAATTCACTGGCATCTATGGAAAAACGGGTCATGATGGGTTGCATCATCAAGCCCGGCCATAGGCGAAGGATGAATTGATAAGTAAAAAATGCTAAAGGAAAAAGCCACATTAAAAGAGGCCGTAATTTAAAAAAGCTCATCTTCTCGCTCACTTTCGGAGGTTTTCAGGAATTAGATAAAATTTTAAGGCGTAGGTAGATAGTCGGCTTTTCAGCCGATAATAATGAAAGAAATGATGTATGTGGAGAAGTTTCCAAATAGCATTTGTTCTGCGCTAATAGTGTATTAGTCTGTCGATTATACCGGTTTTTTTTTGGCTATGGAAGCCCTTAAATGAACAAATTGTCCGGTCGGTCCAGTAAAGGCTTTAGCAGGCTTAATTCGTCAACATGTTTTTCAAGGCCGTCAAATGTGATTTGGCAACTGCCTTGGCTCGCTCTTCATTTTTTTCACCTGATTTGCCAAACCATTCAATGCTGTCGACAGGTAATTCCTCAAGAAAGCGGCTGGGCTGGCAATCCTGTACTTCGCCGCCGCGCCGTCTTTGTTTGGCGAGACTAAGGCAAAGCTCGCGCTGCGCTCTGGTAATTCCAACATAAGCCAGGCGGCGCTCTTCTTCGATCTGATCTTCGTCAATACTCACCCGGTGAGGCAATAAATCCTCCTCCATGCCGACCAGATAGACAAAGGGAAATTCAAGACCTTTAGATGCATGCAAAGTCATTAACTGAACTGCTTCCCTGTCTTGTTCATCACCCTGCTCGAGGATATCGATAAGGATTAATTTATTAATGATATCGACCAGATTTTTTTCGGGATCTTTATTTAGTAACCGGTCTATCCAATCCAGCAACTCCCAGATATTTTCCATTCGCTTCTGCGCCTTCGCAGGCGTATCACATTGTTCATAAATATAAGCTTCATAACCGGATTCCTCAACCATCTCCCGAAGCGTTTCCGCGACCGCCTGGCTTTCGAGACGTTTGTTAATTCCCAGCATCCATTGCTTAAACTGTTGCAAAGCCTGGCGCGGTTTGTCCGCCAACAGTTCAGACAGAGCCAAATGGTCCGAACAATAAAACAGGCTTTCGCCACGGTTTTGGGCATAATTCCCAAGGCTGTCCAGGCTTGATTCCCCAATTCCTCTTTTAGGAGTATTGATGACACGCAGAAATGCAGCATCATCCTGGGGATTACAGAGTAATTTCAAATAGGCGAAAATGTCCTTCACTTCGCTTCGCGCGAACCAGGATTGGCCGCCGCTTATGCGATAGGCGATGCCATGATGGCGGAGTAATTTTTCAAAAACACGTGACTGATGGTTTCCACGGTACAATATGGCGTAATCGCCATACTGTTTACCATGACGTAATTTATGGCTTATCAAATCAGCAATAACCTGTTCAGCCTCATCTTGCTCATCCTTACAGCAAAGCACGCGCAGCATCTCCCCATAACCCAGTTCGCTCCACAGGGTTTTGTCGAATAAGTGGGAATTATTGGCAATCAGAGTATTGGCGACATGCAGAATTCTGCCCGTAGAACGATAATTTTGTTCCAGTTTAATAATTTTAAGTTGCGGATAGTCACGTTGTAACTGAGCAAGATTTTCAGGCCGTGCACCTCGCCAGGCATAGATAGACTGATCATCATCGCCGACTACCGTAAATTGTGCGCGAAGACCAGTAAGCAGTTTGACCAGCAGATATTGGCTGAGATTGGAGTCCTGGTATTCGTCAATCAGTAAATGACGAACACGATTTTGCCAGTAATCTTTTACTTCTTCATGTTCAAGCAAGAGGTTAACAGCCAGTAAAATCAAATCATCAAAATCGACGGCGTTATAAGCCCGCAATGAAATTTGATAGCGTTCGTAAATGGGAAGTGCCTCAAGAAAAATGGGGGTGTCTGGCGTTTTGCTGCTCAGGTGCTCTGGCTTTAGCAACTCATTTTTCCAGCGCGAAATCTGATGTTGTATTTGTGCCAGATACTCTCGGTCATTACTTTTACCCGGGGGCAGAAAATTACGAAATAATTGCAGACAATCCTCGCTGTCGAGAATAGAGAAACCTGATTTTAAACCGCAAAGCTTTACATGCTTTTTAATCATAGTCAGACCCAGGGTATGAAAGGTGGCGACCTTAAGACCCCGTCGGTGCTGTGCAGATAAAACCGAATTGACCCGGGAGCGCATCTCATTGGCTGCCTTGTTAGTAAATGTTACTGCGAAGACAGAGCGGGCCTGATAACCGCATTCTTCAATTAAATAGGCAATCTTTTGCGTAATAACCCGGGTCTTGCCGCTACCTGCGCCAGCCAATACAAGTAATGGTCCGTCTATATAGCGCACAGCAGCCATTTGCTGAGGATTTAACATACCACAATCCGAAACTCAAAAGAGGAATTATCACCTGACAAGCCTGAGCAAACAATCATAAATGTGTTAGAATTAACAACATTTAATGCCTGAGCGGAAAAAAAAGCGTTTTTTTCGCGAAATATGAATAATTAATGAGTGAGAAAAAAATTGGATAGTTTGCAGAGTTTTATATTTGAGCATGCCAGTATTCGAGGGCAAATTGCTCATCTCCATGAAACCTATCGGACCATTATGAACCAACATGCTTACCCGGAAATGGTTAAATATTTGTTGGGTGAGGCATTAGTATCCTGTTTACTGCTATCAGGCAGTATTAAATTTGAGGGTGATTTAAGCCTGCAGTTCCAGGGTGACAAACGTCTGCCTCTGTTATTGGTCCAATGCGATCATCAACTCAATTTAAGAGGATTTGCCAAGTTTCAGGAAAATCTTGAAATAGAGGATTATGCCGAGGCTTTTTTGAAAGGCCAAATGGTGCTCACCATCAATCAGTATCATAACACTCAGGCCTATCAAAGCGTAGTTCCCATTCTTGCTACTTCCATGAGTGAAAATCTGACCCATTACTTTGCCCAGTCAGAGCAGGTTGCCACACGGGTGTGGCTGGCAGTGAATGAAGAACGGGCAGCTGGCATGCTGCTACAGCTGATGCCAGGTCAAGATAGCCTGCAACGCGAGCAGTTCTGGGAATATGCTGTTCATCTAGGGCAGACAGTAAGTGAGAATGAGCTTTTAACTCTGGATAACCAGACATTGCTTTACAGGCTCTATCATGAGACCGAACTGCGTTTATTTGATGAAAAAGCGACTCAATTTAAATGCCGCTGCAGTCAGGAAAAAATGAAACAGGTGATCGTAGTTCTTGGCGAAGAAGAGGCCAATAAACTGTTAGCCGAGCAGGGCCAGATTAATATCAGCTGCGATTTCTGCAATAGCCATTTTTCATTTGATTCAATTGATATCGCCTTGTTGTTTCGAAAGAAATAAATGAAATAAAGGGAGTATCTGGCATGAAGCCTCTTTTGTTATCCAAACAGGCTGGTAGTATTTTACCTGTAATTCAGGCTCCGAACTCAGGACTTAAACTGCCTTGTTTAGTCGCTGGGGGCATAACCAGTCCTGCTGATGTCGAGAAGCACCTCAGGAATAGCGCCCATGCTGTTCAGGTGGGTAGTCTGTTTTTAACCGCTCACGAATCGGGCACGTCACATGCCTATAAGCAAGCCGTGTTGAATCAGTTCGCCGATAAAACCAGCCTGACCCGCGCATTTTCTGGCAAGTTGGCCCGGGGGGTAGATAACCGCTTCATGAATAAGATGCAAAATTCTTACACGCTTCCCTATCCTGCGCAAAACAAGCTGACCAGCCAATTGCGAAATTATGCGAAACAGCTTGAGAATGCCGAGTATATGTCTCTGTGGGCTGGAACGAGTTCCTGGAAGGCAAAGGCTTCACCGGCAGCGCAATGCTTTAATGAACTTATTGGACGCTGATACTTGCGTTTCTACCTGGAATCAGCTTTACGCGCCGTATTTTTCACGGCGCATATCGGTTCTGCTTAGTCCTCCACTCTTACCTCGATACGTTTTTCCTTAGGCGTGGTTCGCTTGGGAATGATTACTTCGAGCACGCCATGTTTGCATTTAGCGCTGATGTTCGATTCATCAGCAGATTGAGGCAAGCTAAATCGGCGATAAAACTGTCCTTGCGAACGTTCTATTCTCGAGTAACCTTCCTTACCCTCTGTTTTTTCAAAATACCGCTCTCCTTGAATCGTCAATAAATTATTTTCAAGGGAAATATGAATATCTTCGGATTTGACACCTGGAATATCCGCGACGACCAGGAAGCGATCTTTTTCTTCCTTGATGTCCACTGCTGGAGCCCAGGTGCCGGTATCCACAAAGGAAGCATCGGTCTGACCTTTGAAGAAATGCTCCAGCAGGCTATTGATATCTTTACTGATGGGAAAATAATCACGTTTTAAACCATTCATAACTTTCTCCTTACTGTAATTGATCTGTGTAAGAAATAAGTAGGGATTAATCTGGTTTTTTCAAGTTGACGTGATTGCTGAATTTGCCGTCTATTGAAGCTTAATTTCAGGGTGCATTTGGTAATTCATTGGGATCAATTGACAACTGCTGTTCCGAATCAAGCGGCTTGGCTTGGTATGTTTGGCAATTATTAATTTCCAGGGTTTGATTGGCAGTAACTGCGCAAACAATACGAAAGCCTTTGGGATTATAAAGATAAAGTGTCATGTAATGAGGATCTTTACCTTCAAGATTAACAATGTAGTTCTCCGGGTTTGGCATCGTCTCTAATTGTCCACTTATACATTGAGCCAATACGATGCCATCCTCTTTATTGCTTTGCTTGGTATAACATTGTTTGATGGTTGTCGTTACATTATCAATAAAATCATCCGCGGCATGGGTCACCGAAAAGGGAAAAAGAAAGGCAGTCAGCAAAATTAATAAGCGTCCATTCATAACTTATCTACAAGTAAAGGTTTATTAAATTATACAATATCCAGCGGAAAATGATAATTTTCAGTTTGATCCAAAAGTATTTTGAAATGGAGATACGCGCATAGCCCCAAACTTAATTGGCTGCTGCAGATACGGCATTCTTATGAATCAGGGTTGAATTCAACAATTGTTTAATTACTGTTCCATCAAAATGCAACGTTTCTGCCGAGAGAGGCGTTTTTACACTATTTTCAATAATTAAATCAGCTCTTTTTTTATAAGGTTTCACATATTGTTCGTACATGGGCTTCACATAGCGCGTATACTGAGCCATGACTTGCTCTGTTGTGAGTCCTCTTTCCTTGGTGTCGCGTTCAATCCGTCTGATTAAGCAGACATCGGCCTTTGTTTTTACGAATATTTTTATGTCGAATAAATCCGCAATATAGTCAGGGTAAAAAATTAAAATGCCTTCAACAATAATGACGGATTTGGGGGTTATCCTCCTGGTTTCTTTTTTACGCGTGGAGGTTGAAAAATCATATAATGGAATATCGACTGCCTGTTCCCGTTTTAGTTGTTGTAAGTGTTGAGCCAATAATTCAAATTCAATACTGTCAGGATGATCAAAATTCACTTCCAGAAATTGTTCCAGGGGTATGTTTCCCAGGCCTTTGTAGTAATTGTCAGAAGAAATAATAGTGCAATGCTCTGAACCCAGATATCGCTGAAGTTCTGCAGCAACCGTGGTTTTACCTGAGCCGGATGCCCCCGCTATACCGATGAGAATGCTATCCACTATTCACTCCCCAACTGATTAATTTATGAAGAGTTAAGGCCTGGCATAGAAGAGAATGCCTGTTGTCTTATCCAAGTATAAGCAAGATTAAAGAAAAATGCTGAATACAGCGGGGATTTAACTGCTGACACGCACAGTAATATCTCTGGCGTCCGAATACCCGTGATCATCAATTACCCGAACCACAAATTTTCCGGGCCTGGCTGCCCATAACAAGGGTTGATCACTGGCGGTTTTGCCCAGGTAATTATCATTGATAAACCAATAGAGATTGCGCACATCCGCATCAGTAACCGCTGAAAGAGGAATAATGCTCGGCTGATCTGAATTGGCTTTGACAATATAATTCAGCTCAGATTGAGGGGAGGATATTTGCAAAGCCAGTGATTTTCCTGCTGACAGATTACAGTCAGCTTCATAGGCGGGGGGAATACGACGCTGTATACCTGCTTGTTTGAAAATCCGGGCAAGATCGGAGGGCCAGAATTCGTAAATTTCAAAGCGGGTGTTTTCATCAAAATGGCAGGTGCGAAGACCCGTCAATCGATTGATTGCTACTTCGCGATAGATATTATCAGTTTTAATGGGGGATTTTCCGGGGATAAACCAGCTCATTTCAGTATCTTTGCAGTAGCGGGTGGGCAATAAACCGGAAGCTTTACAAACTGGAATACGTGTTAAATTCATTCGCTCCGGGTGTTTCTCAATTGGCTTTAGCGGCCCATTTTCATGCTGGATGGCCTCCACCAGCTCGAAGAATAAGGGCGCTGCGATATTCTTCCCGACAAAAGCCGGGTTCCCCTTGTTATTGAAATTGCCTATCCAGACGATCAACACATAAGGACCGAAATTCCCAACCGTCCAGGCATCACGATAACCTGATGAGGTTCCGGTTTTCCAGGCGATGGGCAGGCTGCGTGATTTAAACAACAGATCGCTATGAGGTGTGTCTTTCAGCATTTCCAGTATAAGAAAACTCGCTTCCCGGCTTAATAAACGTTTACCGGTAACTGAAGGATCCTCCTTAAGCATGCGCAAAGGACGCCATAATCCCTCATTTGCCAGCATGGCATAGAGCGTGGCCAGCTCTTTCATCGTGACCTCTGCCCCACCCAGGGTTAAAGCAAGCCCATAGTAGGATTCTGATTTCAGCTGGCTGACTTGCGCCTGTTCAAGAAGACCAAATAATCCAGGCTTTGCCAGCTGGCTGGCCAGATAAATTGCCGGAATATTTCGGCTTAAAATGAGTGCTTCCTTTGCCCGGATAGGTCCCATGAAGTCATTATCAAAATTCTCAGGATTATAGGCACCGAAACTATGCGGCACATCCTTTAGTACGGTATAGGGATGAATTAAACCCTGATCAAGAGCCAGCGCATAAATAAACGGTTTAAGTGTGGAACCCGGCGAGCGTTTGATATCCATTCCGTTAATCTGCCCGCCTATTGCCGCGTCATAGAAATTAGCCGACCCCATTGCAGTTTTAACACTCATGTCGCGGGTATCAATCAACAAGACGGCCGCATTAAATGCGCCCACGCCTTTTTTACGCAGCAAATAGCGCCGGGTGATGCGTTCAGTCAGAGACTGTAGTTTCAGATTCAGAGTCGTATGAATTTCCTGCTGATTTCTGTGTGTACTTAACAGGCTATTCACAAAATGAGGCGCGGCAAAAGGGAGATCGCGAATTGTTTTCATCGCCAGCGGAAGTGTCATTGCATTCTGATAGCGTCGATCCTGGGGATGAATTTGCAGCCAGCGGGCAAAGAGTTTATTGCGAATTGTTTTGAGTTGTTGATTATGTGGTGTGCGTTTGCCAGGATTTTGCGGAATAACGCTTAAAGTCAGGGCCTGCGGCAAGCTCAATTGCATGGCCGATTCATTAAAATAAATCTGACTGGCTGCTCCAACCCCTTCGATGTTGCCGCCATAGGGGGCCAGGTTTAAATAAGCTTCCAATATTTGCTGTTTACTATAATGCCTTTCCAATTGAATGGCGCGAAAGATTTGCTGAAGCTTTCCCGGCCACTTTTTCGAATTAATATTAAAACGGATTCTCGCCAATTGCATGGTAATCGTTGACGCGCCCTGACGCCGCGATTGCACAACATAGGTTTCCCAGACTGCTTTCAGCATTGAAACCGGATTAAGACCTGGGTGTTTATAGAAATACTGATCTTCCTGCAGAAGAGCCGCTTCAACTAATTGCGGTGAAATTTTTGAAAGGGGTACATAAAGACGATATTTTTCATCACGGCTTAAACTAAGACGCAGAAGACGTCCATTGCTATCCCAGACTGCTGTGGAGAAAGGGAGCCCCTGCAGTAAAGGGGGTTTGGGTAGGCAGTAATAGCCCAGCGAAACTGCGGCACAAATGACCAGGAAAATTATGCTTAAACGATATTTCATAATTAGAAAACTAGTGATAAACTAAAGCCGCGCAGCGCATAGATGCAATGTAGAGCAAATTTAAATCAATTTGAATGAAATAGCCAGTAATATTTCCATTGAGACTAATTTTTGATTTTGGCTTCTATGCGAAAAATAAACAGGCTTTTTTCCACGCTCAGCTGGAATGAGTTTTAGAGAAAAGACTGATAGTTCAACCCCCCCATTTCCTGGTCACATCCCATGAACAAAAAATCTATTTTGAAACCATTCCTAGCTATCGGTGCGTTTTTTTCCCTGTTATTCGGTCGAGTCCATTGGAGCAGCCCACCCTGGATAAAAGGTGTCAGGCAGCAGGCAATTTCCAGACCGGGCCTTTTCTGGGGAAGCACACTCGTTGTTCTTCTGCTGGCAGCCAGCAGCATCTATGGCTATATCTGGTATAAAAATTTACCACAACCAGAATTGGTCATGGCGGTGATTACCCCGCCTGATATCACGCCTCTGGAAGAGGATTTAGTTCCCAATGATTTGATCATTAATTTTGGTATTCAGAGAGATGAACTGGTATCTCAATCGGTGGCACCGCTGAAACTCATTGGCAAAGAAGTGACCGAAGGAATTGAATTGATTCCAGACATGCCGGGGGAATGGGCATGGGATAATGACAGTCGTTTGATATTTACCCCTGAAAAAGATTGGCCAGCAGGGCAAACCTATGAAGTTCGTTTCAATAAAGAGGTTTTTGCCGCCAATGTCCAAATGGAAAAGCTTCGCTATCAGTTTTCCACCAAACCTTTCGAGGCAAAAATTGCTGAGCTTGGTTTTTATCAGGATCCTCTTGATGCCAAAAACAGGCAGATTGTCGCCACTGTCAATTTCAATTTTCCAGTGGACAGCAACAGTTTTGAAGAGAAAACCACACTCATTTTGCAAAAAATTAAGAATAATCAATTAGATCTTGATGCAAAGCATTTCAAATTTACAGTGAGCTATGATAAGTACAAACGAATTGCTTACCTCCGTTCGGAACCATTGTCACTGCCCAAGGTGTCTCGTTATGTGGACTTGATTATCCCCAAGGGTGTTGAGGCAGAAAGCGGCTCTGGCAAAACGGGAGAAAGTATCAGCAAGAACCTGTTGATTCCCGATGCCAGCAATTATTTTAAGGTAAGTTCCGCAGACGCATCCATTATTCGTAATGAAAGAGACAGACCCGAGCAGATTTTAAATGTGGAAACCAGCCTGGGAGTGACTGAGGCCGCTATCAATAAGGCGCTTCATGTGTATTTATTACCAAAAAACTACCCGGCAACTGCTTCTGAGCCTGAAAAGTCTGACTATGACTGGCAAAATCCCGGGGAAGTAAACGCGGCTATTCTTGCACTATCCAAACCTCTTTCATTACAGGCTTTACCAGCGGACAGGAATTATTCGAGCTTGCACAGCTATCGCTTTAGCAGCAATACTCCGCAATATCTCTACTTAAAACTTGATAAAGGCCTGAAAGGCTTTGGCGATTTTGATTTATCGACGGACTATACTGCCATTATTAAAGTGCCTGAGCTCCCGAAGGAAATTAGTTTTCTCCATAAAGGGGCTTTACTGGCCTTAGCGGGCGAGCAAATGCTTTCGGTCGCGGTCCGCGGCGTGCCAGCGGTTAAATTTGAAATTGCCAGAGTCTTGCCTGACAATGTGAATCAGCTGGTCACACAGACTCAGGGCGATTTTAATAATCCCTATTTTATTAATCAAAGTTTTAATCAGCAAAATATCAGTGAAATCTTTTCAGAGATTCAGCAGTTTGATACCTCCGATCTAACTAAGCAAAATTATACCGCACTCGACCTTGGGAAGTATTTGTCCGCACAAGCCAATACAGGCGGACCCCAGGGCTTGTTTCTATTGCAGGCGACCGGTTGGGATGTTCAGCAGAAACAGCCCCTTGATGTTAAAACCAGCCGTCTGGTATTGATGACTGATCTTGGATTATTGGCAAAAGATAATAATGACGGGAGTCATGAGGTATTTGTTCAATCGATTGCACAAGGCGCTCCACTCGCCAATGCCAGTGTTTCCATTCTTGGAAAAAATGGTCTGCCTTTGCTGACCCGCATGACCAATGAGCAGGGGCAAGCCAGTTTTCCTGTGTTAAGTGATTATGTGGATGAACGCGAACCTACCGTTTATCTGGCTAGCCTTGGCAGTGATGTGTCGTTTATTCCTTATAATAATGCCAGCCGTCAGCTCAATTTCTCGCGCTTTGATGTGGGTGGCCTCTACGTAAATAATCAGGATCTGCACAGTTTAAGTGCTTATCTGTTTTCGGACCGCGGAATTTATCGGCCTGGTGATGAGGCTCATTTTGGCATGATTATCAAACAGGCTTACGCCTTTTCACAACCAGCTGGCCTGCCATTGGAAGTACTTATAACCGATCCGCGCGGCACTACGGTTTTAGATAAAAAACTAACGCTTGATAACACCGGTTATCTGACACTGGATTTTCCGACTACGGCAACGTCTCCAACCGGACAATATCAGGTAAACTTATATGTTATTAAAGACAATAATCCACAAAGCCTGTTAGGCAGCACCAGCATTCGAGTAGCTGAGTTTCAACCGGATCGGATGCGAATCACCTCTTCTTTCTCGCAGAAGCCAACAGAAGGCTGGGTTTCTCCGGATAATTTAACTGCTCAGGTTAGCCTGTGGAATCTCTATGGCGCGCCGGCAGCGGATCGAAAAATCAGTGCGCGAATACTGCTATCGCCTCAGCGTGTGCAATTCACGAAATACCCTGAGTATATCTTTATTGACCCCTTGCTTGATCCATCGAAGCCGGCAAAGGTGTTTACTGAGGATTTACCGGAAACCCGCACTAATGATAAAGGTGAAGCCGAGCTGGCTCTTAATCTGAATCGCTTTGATAAAGCCACCTACCAGCTCACCTTTTTTGCGGAAGGATTCGAGGCGGAGGGCGGCCGTAGTGTAAATACTCAAAGTTCGGTGCTGGTGAGTCCTCTGAGCTATTTCATTGGTTATAAACCGGATGGGGATCTCTCATACATTAAACAGAACGATAAACGCAGTGTGAATTTTATTGCGGTGGACCCGCAGTTAAAGCAGCTGGCGATTGATGAGCTGAAACTCCAGTGGATTTCCTTGCGACCGGTAGTCACACTGGTAAAAAATCCCAATGGCAGCTATCAGTACCAGTCTATTATTCAGTCAACAGTACTTGAAACCAAGCCGTTTAAAGTGGACGAGCAAAGCAGTGCTTACGATTTGCCCACCCAGCAAATCGGTGATTTTGCAATCAAGGTGCTCGACAAAAACAATACTGAATTAAGCCAATTGAAATACAGTGTAGTGGGTAATAGTCAGCTTCCTCTGGCTAAAAATGCGGAATTGTCGGTCAAGTTGAATAAAGAAGAATATAATGTCGGTGAAGATATCGAGCTGCAGATTACAGCGCCCTACACGGGTTCTGGCTTAATTACTATTGAACGGGATAAGGTCTATGCCAGCCAATGGTTTAAAACAGACAGCACCAGCTCGATTCAGAAAATTCGGATTCCGGCGGATTTCCAGGGCAATGGCTATGTAAATGTGGCTTTTGTGCGCAATTGGGATTCTCCTGAAATATTTATCAGTCCTTTAAGCTACAGCGTGATGCCTTTTAGTGTAAATCATGATAACCGCGCAATTCATATTGCATTGAAGACGGAGGAAGAAGCAAAGCCGGGGATGCCTTTAAACATTGAATATCAAAGCGATAAACCCGGAAAGATCATTGTCTTTGCTGTTGATGAAGGTATTCTGCAGGTTAGCCGTTATGTTACGCCTGATCCTCTGGCATTCTTCTTCCAGAAATACGCCCTGCAGGTATTTACTCAGCAGACTGTTGATCAGATTTTGCCAAAATATATTCGCGAACGCGAATTGTCCGCGGTAGGGGGCGACGACGGGGAAGAACTATTAGCCAGTCATTTAAATCCCTTCAAACGTAAAACTGATTTACCAGTGGTTTTCTGGTCTGGTCTTTTGCCAACTGACACCACCGCACGGCAAGTGACTTACGAGGTTCCAGATTATTTTAATGGCAGCTTGCGCATCATGGCTGTAGCCGTTGGCGACAATGATTTGGGGTCTGCTGAAAAGCAGATTAAGGTGAAAGGTAATTTTATCATTAACCCGAATGTTCCCAATTTTGTAGCCCCGGGTGATGAGTTTGATGTGACGGCCAGTGTTGCCAATAATGTGAAAGGTTCGGGAGCTGCTGCGAAAGTTGATGTACAAATGTCAGCTTCTTCCGCATTGGAAATTATAGGCAATGACAAGGAAACGATTGAGATTGATGAAGGAAAGGAAAAAACGCTGCGTTTCCATGTGAAAGCCAAAGCCGAACTCGGTAATGCGGATTTGAGCTTTACCGCCAGCCTCGGTGATAAATTGAGTAAGATGAATGCCAGTTTAAGCGTTCGTCCTGCCAGTAGTTATATGACGACAGTAAAAAGCGGACGGGAGGCATCAAAATCGATGAATCTGCCGCTCGACCGGGCGCTTTATCCAGAGTATCGCCAGGTACAGGCTGCTGTATCGAGCAGTCCACTCATTTTAGTGGCAGGTTTGCAACGCTATCTGGAAAATTATCCCTATGGCTGTACAGAACAAATCACCAGTAAGGCCTGGCCTCTTCTGGCGATGGGTAATCAGCCGCAATTTGATAATGACAGCCAACAGGTTAAACAACGAATTGTTGAGACTATTCAAACCTTGGGCCAACGTCAGATGACCAATGGCGGATTCAGTTATTGGCCTGGGCTCGGTGACAATAGCAATAATGATTTTGCCTCAGTGTATGCCATGCATTTTCTAACCGAGGCCCGCGAGCAGGGCTATAATGTTTCTAACGACATTATTTATTATGGGATTAACTACTTAAAAGAGCTGGCTGAGCGAAAATATACTGATCTTTATCAGGGGCGCATACAGGCCTATGCCATTTATGTATTAACCAGAAATGAGATTATCACTACCAATTATCTGACCAACCTTCAGTTGAGTCTGGAGCAGGACAAAAATAATAATTGGCAGCAGGATATTACCGGTGCCTACCTCGCCTCGACTTATCAGTTACTGAAAAACTTCAGCGAGGCTGAGCGCTTAATCAAACAATTCAAAATGAATAATCAGTCAAACAATATGGGTGCTTTCTATGACAGCAGTATTGTCGACGCACAGTACCTGTATCTGGTTGCCCGCCATTTCCCGCAGTTATTGTCTTCAGTCGGGGAGCGCTTAATTATGCCTTTGGTTGAATCAATTAATGCGAATGAAATAAATACTGTACTTTCGGGCTATACCAGCCTGGCTTTAAATGCCTATGCTCAAAGCTTGCCTCCGGCACAAACCCAGGGATTATCCATCAAGGCGGTCATCGGTGGTCAGCAAACTTCTTTGGAGCCCATGGATAAAGCGTATCAAAAGGTTGATATTAATGATAAGACAACCTCTGTTACTATCGACAATCCCAATAAAATAAGTTACTTCTATCAACTGATCCAGGCAGGTTTTGATAGAAACAAGGTTGATAAACCTCTGACACAGGGAATGGAGGTATTGAGAGAATACCGTGATGATGAGGGCAATACGATAAGCTCAGTCGCCCTGGGTTCGGAAGTTGAAGTTCATATTCAATTACGGACACTCGATAATCGTTACATTAATAATATCGCCATTGTCGACTTGTTGCCGGGTGGATTTGAAGTGGTTCGTGACTCAGTAAAAACAGATAATATGGAGTATGCTGATATTCGTGAAGATCGGGTTATCTTTTTTGGCAGTCTCGGGGCTGAGGTTAAAGAAATTAGCTACCGGATTAAGGCAGTCAATATTGGACAGTTTACAGTACCACCTGTTTTGGCTGAAGCCATGTATGATCCTGCCCTTAAAGCACAGGGAGTCAGTTCCGTATTTTCAGTTAATCAGTAAAGTTGTTAAACTGCGTAAGCCTTTCACCCAGTGGAAGGCTCACTGTCATTAAGTTAGGAATTTTGTTAAAGGAATTTGTCATTCCCGCGAAGGCGGGAATCCATTCCTCAATTGGCATTATAGCAAGCTCAGAGATAGATCCCCGCCTTCGCGGGGATGACAGTTTAATATACAATTGAGCTTAACTGAATGGCATTGAGTGGAAGGCTATTCCAGGCTGTACCATTACCAAAAGGGAAAAGATGGTAAATCTGGTTAAATTAAGTGATAAAACACGCCGTTACATTCAGCAAATGAATGAGGTAAACCAGGGGGTGAATTATTTCCCCCAGGAATTTGCTGAAGAAAAACTACCATTATCCCTGCTTCTTCCCTGGTTAAAAAGCAATCCTGTGGCGGATAAAAAGCAGCAGCTTATTCTTGAGCAAGTGCAGGCTGCGCTATTGAAGGACATATACCAGATCCTGCATACTGAAGTCAGGGAGAAGGAAAAAAAAAGTAAATGGGCAAAGTTTAAATTTATTTTACTTTTCGTTAGCGGAACGCTTTATTTTATTTGCGAAGGCTTTGACGGAATCAGTAATGTCCTGGGTTTATTCTCAATCCCTACTGCAGCCGTATTCGTGGCCAGCCTGGTTTTCTCCGCCATATCCATTTTATTATTTTATGGGCTCGATTTAAGCGCTCTGGCGAAAGAGTTCGGAATCAAAATGCAACAGGTTCCTCAGCTGACGAATGTGTATGCAAAACAAGTGAAATTAATTCATGCGATTCAGGCAAAACTTGCTGAAATCTATGATGAAACCGAAAATCTCTGCGTGTTACAGGACTATCTGACGCTTTCACAGGTGTTGCAATTAAAATTCGCGGAATTGGATGAAGCAAGAGCCATTCTACGAGCCAGGCGGTCGAGCACTGCCAGCAAAGCACTAAAACTACTCGCGGTTAGCCTTCAGGCTATTACAGTGTTCAGTGGTGCATTCTGTGCCGGCCAAACGGTTTCCATGTTTATT
Organism: Legionella genomosp. 1; assembly: GCF_900640215.1. Lineage (NCBI taxonomy): Bacteria > Pseudomonadati > Pseudomonadota > Gammaproteobacteria > Legionellales > Legionellaceae > Legionella > Legionella genomosp. 1. The sequence continues at coordinate 96,573 of NZ_CAAAJH010000007.1, read as the reverse complement.
GCAGGCTGGGTGCTTGCCTCAGTCAGTCCCACTTTCTGGCCTGTTCTGCTGACGAGTATCCTTGTGGGAGCATGCGCATTAGTTTGCTATTGGTATTCAACGAAACCCGAGATAGAAGAGCTGGTGGGCAGGCAACTGGGGCTCGATGAAGGGGTGATTAATTTGCTCTGCGATGAGGAGGCTGTAAGCCAGCAAAAAGCACAGCTTGAAAAGCTGGAGGGCCGGCTTATGAAAAAGTTATTGACGCTGGAAAAAAGAGCAGAGCCCTTACTCAACAGCGATGTCAGGATGCCAATACGCATCAATCGTATTACGCGCACAGTTTCAAATAGCAGTTTTTTCAGTAATCAGGAGCCGCAGGCATCTTCTATACTCAAGCTTGAGGCCCCCGTAAGCCAGGAACTTCAATGCATATAATATTTCTATAACAGGGAAGGCGTCGATACTACCTGCTTTATACCCATTCCAATGGTTGCCAGATTCAAAGGAATATAAACCAATAAGGAATTACCCAAATGATAGTTGGGATTAATAGACACATAATAGTTATGAAAAGGATTCCTGTCATCAAAATGAGGGTCAATGCCATTGGTTAAGGCCACATGGTTTTTAATGACCATTGGATGTTCTGAATGAGGAGTCCAGTTGTTGTCATTAATGAGACAATCCGCTCTTTCCAACACATAGTCCGGGGTGCGTGTATCGGGTTTGGGATAAATATTGTGGTTGAAGCTATTTAAAAACTGATATCGGGATGGTGTGTTTGTATGTGCAAAATAAATAAATTCCTCTTCCGGATGGGCTAATTTATCTTTCATTGCATGAGCGAGGCCAAATTTTGCTGCTACAAATCCTGGATTGACACGCTGATTGTAGTAAGTGCCTCCCCAGTAAGCAATAACCGGCTTACTTTTAGGGTAAATCACCTGACGGCATACGCGTGTGAAGCCGGTCAGGTGATTAAATTGATCGTAATAAAGAGCAAGTGCCCCCGGCTTCTCAACGCCTAAGACCTCATTCCTGAATTGCTCCGGGCTTGAAAGCTGATAATGGCGGGCGGTAAAATTTTCAAGCAATTTGATAAGCCCTGCCAGCTTATCTTTTTCACTTGGAAGCAAAATAATATCTGTTCTGGATATTATAGATTCAATCATTATTTTTCTCTGAAATCAGTTACTTATAGACTTATAAGAAGAATTGCAAAAAGTCAACTAAAGAATGTTTACAGGGAGAAAACTATTTCAAATTCCCAGAGTTTCTTTTACGAAAGGAATGGTGATTTTTCGTTGGGCTGCAAGTGAGGCGATATCCAGCTGGTCAAGGATATTCAGCAAATCATGTAAATTTCTTGTACATCGTTTAATTAAAAACAAGGCTACGCTGTCTTTAAGCTGGAACCCTTTTTTCTCAGCGCCCTGTTGTAAAATCTTTATTTTCAAATCATCATTCAGCTCTTCCAAATGATAAGCTACTCCCCAGGCCAGACGGGAGCGCAGATCGGGCAGGCTGATAGCTGAAGCAGCGGGAGACGCTTGACTTGAAATGAGAAGACAAGACTCATTGTCGCGAATTTTATTAAATAAATGGAATATAGCTTCTTCCCAGATACTGTCATTGGCAATTTCATTAATATCATCAATTGCAATTAACTGCTGCTGTTCCATTCCCTCAAGACAGCCTGGCCCCCAGGCTTTTAAGAGGCTTAATGGAAGATAGGCGGCGCTAAGATTCCGGCTGCTGGCCATTTGGCAGCAGGCTTGCAGCAGATGGGATTTCCCACTTCCGGGTTCTCCCCAGATAAATAGATAGGGTTCGGTTTTATTTGTAAAAAGAGTTTGAATTTGAAGTTCCAGCAAGCGATTAGTGCCCCAGAAAAACTCCGAGAGCTTGGCATCATAGTTCTGTTGAATTTCAAATACTAACTGACGGCTCATTGACTGGTTTGGCTAATTGACAGGGCTTTCCGTCCCCAGGTCCACACATAATCAATATATGTTGCCGCTGTAGTAACGGCGGTAAGCAGAATCAAACTGAAAAGAACATAGGGTGAAAATTCAAAAAAGGCCAGTTGAAACAGGCAAAGAGTGACCAGCAGCAATTGCAGGCCGGTATTGAATTTGCTAAGCCGTGTGGGTTCAAAATTAATCGGCTTACTTATGAGCAGATACCAGGCCAATACACCGAAGGAAATAGTCAAATCTCTTAAAAAAACCAGAATAACCAGCCACCAGGGCAAACTTTCCAATAAAGCCAGTGAGATAAAACTGGAGGCAACCAGTAATTTATCGGCCAGCGGATCAATAAACGAACCTAATGGCGTTGACCAGTTATAATGACGCGCAAGCCAGCCGTCCAGCCCGTCAGTAAGACCGGCTAGCATAAAAATATAAAAAGCCTCCACGAATTCACCGACGTATAGATGCCATAAAAAAGGCAGAATTAACACCAGGCGACCGAGGGTTAGCACATTGGGTATATGTCTCAGAATCGGATGTGACACGCTATTTCAAAATGCTCCTGTATAATTTGGGAGACCAGGCTCTCTGACAAGTGTATACAATACCATAGCTGCTGTCACCTGCTGAGACAGTTTAGTCAAGCAGGGGATTCGAAACACTGTAATAAATACATTCATTCACTGGAGCTGGTAATAAGTTTAAACTCAGACGTTTCTTTATAAGCCAGTTAACAGAGAACAAATGGGTATGAACCCTAAGCTTTAATCCGGGAAAGGCCTCGGTGGTTCTCGGCAGGATTTCGAGCAGCTTCTTTTTGATAATTTTCCAGAAAACTGCAGGATTAAGCTGATAATCATGGGAAAAGGCTTTGATCAATACCTGCAAGTGATTCAAAAAAATGGTGCTGATAAACTGCTGTATCAACTCTGAACCCTCCGGGGTCTCGGCTATTGTTTGACGCTGAACTCTTTTAAAAATAATTCCCTTGGGGATATGGTTATCAAGGATGAGCAGAAGGTCTGCGGACGCAAATAGCAGAATTGTTCCCTGTTCAACCAATAATCTGATGAAAGTCGTGAGGAACTTCTGGCTATACTGTTCAAAGAAAGCGATGGGCGAGAACGAGCTGCCAGCCACTATTTCACTAATTAACTTTGAACCGCTTCCCGGGCAGCGATTAAGCAAAGCATGAAAAGGAACGGCCATTTGATGTTTTTTTAAGAAATCCAGGGGGGATTGAAATAGCATTGGCTTGAGTAGATGAAGCTCTTTTCGAAATAATTCTTCTTCAGACATACAGTCTGTGACAAATACTCCTTCCTCAAATTGACTCACCTGATCAAGCGCTGCCTGTAAAGCCCTGTCATTTGAATAAGAGGAGGCCAGGCGGTCTGACAAAGGTAACTGCAATTCGGCTGTACCTCGTTTCACAGGGGCCATGCAGGAAAGAGGCATTAGTGGTTTTACCTGCTGATGATGGGGAATAAGTAATAAATCATTCTGATCGATTAAATGGCTAAACCTGGATTGAATCAGATTTCGCCATTGCCAGGGATGGACAGGAACAGGCAGGTAATCTGACGCGTTTCGCTGCATGATAAATAATTTATCTTGCCAGCATTTATATTCTTCAGGGAAGCAGGTCTGTATTTCTTTTTGATAAGTGAGAGAAGCCTGCTTCTCCTTTGTAATGGTTTGGCTGTGATGTAAAGCACACCAGTGCAGACTTATCCGGGAATTGAATTGCGGGGCATACTGTAACACCTCACGGCGTTTAAATGCGTCTGGAATAAATTGCTCAGGTTCTAACAAGTCATAGGGCGCGGCCCATTGTCCAAGAAATAACAATAAGTCATGCGCATTACCGGTTTTCGAAAGCCAGGACCAGAAACTGGAGGCACTGCCCATTTCACAACTTAACTCCTTATGCCAGCGTTGTTCATAAAGAAGCATCATTGCCTTGTTAGCGATAAAATGATCCACCTCAGCAAGCAGTTTGGGCCACTGGAAGAAATAACTCTGAGGGTTTTTCTGAAGCTGACTTTCTTTAAGCTGTAATACAAAATCATGCGCCTCATGACTCAGAATGTCTGCAGTCAGATTTTCTGACGCAGCCATTTGACGCAGTTGCTGAAGGCATACACTTTGCGATCTGGAAATGGCCGTTTCTACCTGCTGGTGTGAGCAGGCAATCCCCATTTCAAACAGAAGAAAGCGTAATTGATGCGTTAAGCCGTGATAATCACCGTAAGCGAGGGCCATAACTGTCTCTGCAAGTTAACTATTAGAATAAATATAAATGATAATCATTCTCATTTGCAAGATATTCATAAATAAAACTTATATCTTGATTGCTCCCATAACAATTAACCCAGGCGGTTTATCATGCCATAATGTTTTTGCCTTTAACCAAGCCTTTAAATGAGAATGGATTATGCAGTTAATAAATCAGGACGTTATTTCATCTTTGAGTGCATTGGAACAAAAATTTGTTCTGGACTTACAGCGGAATAAAATAAATAAAGGCTACGCATTATTTATCCCAGGCAATCAGGGCATCAATGACTTGCCGATCAGTTCCAGTCTTATCGCAGGAATAAATGATTTCCTTGCTAATTGGCTCTCTGCCAGCAAAAGCAGTTATTTTTTCTGCCATGAATTAACTATTACGGTAGCTAATCCACCTTCTGCCGGGTTTGAGCAAGTGATGCCTGAGCTTTTCAGGTTGGTGGCACTTGCTGATAAAGCTCGATTACCTAAATTAACTCTTAAGATCGCTTCACTACAACCCGCTCATCTTCGCGCGCTATGCGAAGTACTTCAATCACTCAAGAACACCTCAGTTTGTTTTGCAGGCTTGCCTGACGTCGAAACGGCCTTGCAGCTTGAAGCAATCAGTGAGGCGGCATTACAAACAAAAGTCGACAACACTGTCGATAGCATTATCCCGTCGAAAACTCCTGCACCAGCTTCTTCGCTGTTTAACCAGGCAAAGATAGACGCTTTACTGCAGCAGGAGATCACTCTGCCCCGCATTCAGGGAGCAATTGGTATTGAAAATAAGTTTGACTATGAACAGGAAATTCAGCAGCAGACAGAGGTTAACATATTGCAATCCTGGCAAATTGATCAAATGCAGGAAGTTCAGCAGCAAGCGGAGCGACGAGTTAATTTTATGTCTGGAAATGAAACACTGATCTCCTGGCATGATCTTAACGCAGCAAAGGATCGGAGCCATCCTGGCCATGAGCAGGCTAAAAATAAGCTGGGAGAAGAAATTTTACAATACTCTTTCATGGATCGGGATTTATTTGATTTGTGGGAACGTCTTACCGGGAATGCTGCATTGACGAAGCAGAATGTTATTCCTGACGATAAGGACGACACAGCAAAATTTTTACAATTTTATTCACCCTATGTACCTAAACAAATAAGTGTTGCCGCACTGACTCAAATTGTGCGCCATCCGCATATGTTTCAGCACGGAGCCAATCTTGCCGCTCTCTCTCTAAAGATGTCTTTTGACAGAAATGGCAGTGCGCTTTATATTAATGAGGGGGGCGGACCTGATTTGGCAACGCCTCCTGTAAGCACTCCGATGAAGCCGCAGGCAGTGTGTTCCGCATATTTCGCTCTGCTTGCTCAGTCAAGACTTCCTTCCAGAATGTTTTTTTCAACTTGTAGCGAATTACTGGATACTTATACTGCCTGGCATTATTGGCGGCATGGGTTTGCTGCGCTTAATTTTTTTAATGAAAAGGGGATAGAAAACTTAAATCAAAGCTTGATTAATTTAATACAGGGGCTGGATGCTGCGAAAATTAGCCAGACAATTGCTTATTTTATAAACGCTTTGAGTGCCTGGCATTACCGTAAGTTAGCCAATCGATTGACTAATGTGACTATGAGCCAGGCTTTGTTCGAGGAGCAGGAGAGGGATAACGAGGCTCTGGGCATTGAGAATGCCTTGTCTGCTGAATTAATTGCTTCTTTGCCTGAAGCCTTACGGGAAAAAATCCATCAGCAAATTGGAAGCGTACTGTCCCAGGAGCAACTAAGAAATTCTAAGACAAAGGAAACGGCTCACTACTATCGCGAATTGCTTCTTGAGTTAATGGCTAAACAAAGTACTGAGGATGGAAAGCCTGCGCTTGAGCAATCCCGCATAATCGAGTTGCTGGATAAGCTGGGTTATGCCAATGAAGTTCATTTGATGGAGTTAATTCTTGCCAATCATTCAAGTGTAGTTCATACCATTCTTCGTTCTTTTTCTGAAATTGAGCGGGTATGGGGGGCTGTTGGTTTTGCTGATTTTATTGCGGTTTTTTTAGACCCCTCCCTTAATTTCGCCTGTCTGGCTCAACCAGAACAACAGGCCGCTCTGAAACAGTTGCTGGCCTTTTCTCAGCTTGAATACCATTGGTGGCAGCAGCTGACTCGCCAACATGTCGCAGAAAGCGGTTATAGTGAGTTGGCTCCCATGATAAAGGCTTTTCGAGATTTCCTGGGCGAACTGCGTCAGTTAAATCTTTATGACTCGCTTTTTATGCCCTGTCCTTTGTGGGATATAGTCAATATGCCTGTGGATTTGCATCGGGTTATCAGCTTGTTAAAATTGGTAAAAAATCCGCTTGAGCAGTGGAACAATCTTGCCAGGCTGGATTGGGGGGCTTGCGGGGTTATTAAGGCAGTCCAGGAACATAGTTTCCATTTCGTAAGTGCTGACATGCGCTTGAATCTTGCCTGTGAGCAGCAACTAAATACCGTTATATCGAATTTAAAATTACATAATTATTATCGGCAATATGCTCATCACGATGCTGGATTAATTGAACAATTCGCCTGCCAGCATAATGACATCATTGCCAAGGCGACTCCGGATGAATTGCAGGCTCTTTTAGAGATTAATCTGGCTTGTTTTTACCGCTTTATCGGCAGTGAGAAATATGTAGCACCAATGGCGGTCTATCAGCAGTTGCTGAATCATCTTCGCCTGCCACAAGCCTATACAATAATAGAGCCTGTTCACACTCTTTCTTATCATAATGATGTATTGCAAACCAAACCTGTTCCTAAAAAAAATGCGGTGCCGTTAATTCTTTCCCTGCTGTTAAAGATTATTGCTTTTAGCATGACTGGTGCTCGTGGTCTGGATAGTATGCAAAAACAGGAAAAATTGCGAAACAGGGATCTCAGTGAGTTTATTTTAGCTGCATATGATTGCTCATTGGAAACTTCTTATGAGAAGTCCTGTAAAGAGTTACAGGATCAATTCAACAGAATCAATGCCGTTTCTTTTTTCTGTCTGACTACTGTTCTGGGCCGATGTATTGAATTAACGAATGATGAAAACTATCGGAATAAGAGTCAGAAAGTTCGACTGGACTTGCAAGAATTAACAGTGGTCTTGCGTGCGATCAAAAGAGCGGACAGAGAATACTCTAAACTCCGTAATCCTGAAAAATTATACAAGTTTGAAATTGAAAATAAATGGAAGTCGGAGGCAGTTTGGGATCGGGTTGATAATCAGCTATTGTTTACCAAAGAATTGTTACTGGAGTATGGGCAATTTTATGTGGATGCCTTGCATCGCATGAGTAAATATAACTCAACAATAAATTATCCCATATTCTTGCTTTTTTGCCTAAACCTTAGGCATCAACATTTAAGTTTTGAGAATAAGGCAAGGATGCTACGTCTTTTTGCCCTTTTTGAGCTAAGAAATGATAACTATCTTAAGCTTGTTCCCCAGTATATTCAGTGGACTGAGCAACTTCAGACATTGGGAGAGTTATCGACACAGGCATTAGATGAGTTATTGTCTGCGGTTAGTAATCTTGTACCTCAGCTTAAGTTGGAAGGATTAGAGGAAGTCACTGCCGCTTGTATTGATACTATGCATAAAAAACAGCCCTTGGGCATATTATTGATCGCCAAGCGTTTTCCTGAATGCCAGAATGATCATGAAATCAGTGATATAAACGATCCCGACTTTTATCAGAGTGCAGCTCTTCTGGAGGAAAAATTTTCAGGATTGGGCAGGCACTATGGTTTGATAAAACCGCTGTTATTAAATCGGTTTCCAGTGAGTTTTGGAGAAGACAAGGTCAGTTTGTGGAGTCGGTTTTTATATTTGATGCAGGAAAGAAAGACGGATGAGGAAAGGCTGTTAATTTTGCAGACTCTAATGCAGTCGTCGCATCAGACCGATATGAAAACGCTCAATTCCTGGTTACTTGCCTTATTAAATCCTGTAGATGAAAAAACAGCGTTTCATCCGGCTTATTATAATTTACTTCAGCCACAGCTTATTGGCCATCCACTCAAGAATCTTTATATTGAATTTGTACACTCTTGGTTTAAGGAAATAATAAAAAAACCTGCTGCATATTACAGTGGTTTATTAAGTTTATTGAATCAGTTATCTGCTTATGAATTACCTGCGGAAGTTTTAAAAAATATTTTTCAGACCTTGCAGGATATGAGAGCAGTTCAAGCGCGGGATTGTTATGACTGGTACAGTGATATTGGCAATTTACTTGAATTCTGGAAACAGAAAAATCTGGCGTTTGATTCGTTGAATAAAATCTGTTTTTCCTTACAAAAATTATGTAAGACGGCATTGGAAAAAACCGACTGGAGAAATGATTTGAGTTGGCTATTATCGCAATGGCTGGCTAATATTAACCAAACCTGGGAATTGACTGTTTGCTTCGCTGAGCAATGGGATGATAAAAATCCGCATAAAACATTGCAGCAAATGGGTATTCTGGCGCAAGTAAAAAATGTTGAGCTAAGCAAGGTCTATGCTTTTTTGCAATCCTTGTCAGGAACCGCACTCAAGCAATTGGCTGATTGCTATAACTGCTCTCCTATACCGAGTTCTGCTTTAATGAGCGAACTAATGCAAAGCAAAATAACGGTCGAGCAATTTCAAAGATCACACAATAGTGATCCGCATCAAGAGCGATGTTCAAAGAAATTAAAGGAGCAGTTTGATAATGAAATTTTATGGAATTATCTCCATAAACTGAAAAATCTTTCACCTGATTCTGCTGCTCTGGACGCGTCAACGCAGTTGTTTATAGACTATTTAAAGTTTATTAATCAAATTGGCCTTGAAGAAATACGCTTTTTGTCGCTCAATGAGATACAGCAGCGATTGCATCTCTGCAGGCAAAAACTAAGTGTGCTTGAAAATATTGAAGAGCGGACCGTTATTTATCTTACTGCCTTGAGTCTGATACGTGAAGCAATTTACAAAACCAGCCAACCAGCTGCTCGTTTATGGCTCTCACCGGTGCAGTTGTTGGGGATTTTCAGTTTTGTAGAACGCGTGGTAAAAAATAAATCAGCCTCCGAAATAAGCCCGTTATTTCTTCAAATGGCAACCGGAGAGGGTAAGTCCTTATTAGCGCTCTGCATTGCTCTTTTATCCTGGTTAAATGGTAATCCGTCCGCAGTGGTTACGCATCGCGCATCCCTGGCATTACGTGATGCCAAAATGTTTGGTGAGTTGCTTAAAGCTCTGTCAATAGAATGCCTCCATCTCACCGCCGATGCGTATCGCTGGCAGTTACTATGGCGTTCATTGCTAAAGGATAATAAGCCAGAGTTTACCGGCATTTACTATATCGACTTTAACGATCTCGCACTGATTCTCCAGCAAAAACGCTTGAAAACCGGTGAAACGATCCAGGAGATGTCTTTTGTGCTTGATGAAGCAGATGAAACGATCCTGCATAATCTGACTGCCAATAATCTCACAGAAACTGTCGGCTCAACAGAGACGCATCCCTACGCCTGGGTTTTTGAAGCCTTAGCTGAGTATTTGCATCGATATGATCCAAAAAAAGATTCTTTAAAGGTTTCTTTAGCTGCTTTAGTGAAGTATTTGCAAGGGTATTCACCCGTAGGAATAACTGTTTGCCAGCAAATTGATTTCCTGCTCGCCCTGCCGGACTATTTGCTGGCTTCCTGGCAAGCCAAAACTTTGAAAGAACGTCAGAATTTTCTCTCTAAACCGGCGAATACAAAGAATGCGCAAGAGTTGTATGCGGCAGTGTTATGCAATGATAAATATATGCCCAAAAATGTGACCTTCGATGGCTTAATACAGCAAGCCCTGCATGGCAGTTTAAATGCTCTCGCAAAGCAAAATAATTTACAGCGACATTACCTTGTTGCGGCTGAAACTCAGTTACTTTCCAGCATGACACCGGATGCCGTTCTCGCCTGGATGAAGACTCGCGGTCTTTTGACTGCCCTGAGTGCAACTGTTGGTTCAGATTCTGAAATCAGAGAAATGAAGTTAGGTCTGGATTTTGAGTTTATTAAACTACCCAAAACACAAAGCAATACAATTGCTGATTATCCTGCCCGTTTTTATCATAACCAGCAGGAACAATTACAAGGGATCGCAAAACTTTGCCGCTATTATACGCAGGAAAGAACTCGTCTGAAATCACGAGCAATCCTTATTGTTGTGGAAAATATTGATTTTGCTGAAATAGTGAGTGATTTTTTAAAGAAAGGCGAGAATACATATTCTATCTCTTTATTGCACGCCGGATTAGAAAATATTAGCGATGAAACGCTGGGTGAATTAGAAAAAAAATCCGGACAGTCAGGGCATATCCTTATTGCCGTGGGAGGATTAATAAGTCGTGGTTTTGATACCAAGTTAATTGATGTGAGTCAATTAGTTGTCATAACCACGTATTTAAAAAACTGGGTAGATGAAATTCAGGTAAAAGGCCGGGGCGGGCGCATTAACCCGCTGACTGGAAAACGGGATAAAGGAAAGTTTTTTGCTGTATATAATCGCGAATTAGAATGTCAGCGTTATCCTTTTGTGAACCCCATTGACGATATTCGGATTAATCCGGATGGATTCAGAAAACGACAATATTTCGCACACTACAGTCAGGAATCCTCGCTGCGTTTAAACCGGCAATTGCTCAGTATCTGCAGAAATACAATCCAAGAAGATTTTAATCGTTTATGGTCCTCCTTGTTTCAAGATGCCTTGGTAACAGCAAGTATGCGCGCTAAGGTGCTGGCATTATATGTTGCTGGTTTGAAAAAAATAACTTCTGTGGTTCATATCTGTGATTTTACCCAGCCTGGGCGAACGGTGGAACTACATGCTTATAACGCGTTTCTGCTGCAACATTACCAGGAGACTCTGGCTGCAATAGAGGGTGTTTTAAATCATTCAATTCCTGCAAAGGAAAATCAGCATATTTCCAATTTAAAACAAACCATTGAGATACAGCAGCATCGCCTGATTGACAGACGACAAGATGTGCTGGGAAGTGGGCCAGATAAACCTAAAGTTAAGGTTTATGAAAAATGGAAAGACGGAGTGCAATTAAACGCCTATCTTGATTCGAGTAATCAAGGTTATGGGAATTATTTTCGACATGGATACAAAAGATATTGGCTCCCTGCCGAGGTGAAAACCGATATACAAACTGAAAAAGCCAGCCTGGAACAGGCATTACAGCTGAAGCTTGTGAAAAAAACTGATTTTATTTCACAATTAAAGCGGCGCATGGCCTATGGTGAAAAAAAGAATGCGGTAGATTATTTATTAATTTACCAGCAACATTTTAACCCTGCAGCAATAGCTGATAATGTGGTAGTTAGCGAAACACAAGACACTGAATTGCTTGCCTGCCGCAAAGTGCTGGCTGCCGCAGTTCCTGCTTCATTAACGATTATTCACGATCCGCTCATGGGGAAAATCTGCCAGATGGTTATGCGTGGAGCTGAGTCAGGGAATTTTGAGCATTTGCAGAAAGTAATTCAAGAGGCCTATCAGCATTTTAAAATATCACAGCGGCTTAAATTTCAAATTACTTCCAGCGTTCAGAACGATGTAAAATATTATGAACTCAGCATCAATTTTTCTGATGAAGTCTTTGCCAATATAGATAGAAAAGCACTAATGAGCTACATTGCCCAGGCATTCCATTTGAATATTGATTCGCTATTCCAGGCTGACTATAAACCCTCTTTGTCCGCAATGAAAAATCTGTATGGTCTGACGGCTCGATATAATAGGAATTTACCTGCTGATATCAAGGCTAGTGAGCTTAGCCGGCAAGAATATTATGACAAATTATTTAAGCCAATGCTTGCGGGGTTAAAGACAAATATTTATCGCTTTCCCAAGGAGTTTTCAGCATATCAAGAAGCTTTATTGAAGTACTCTATGGAATGGCAGTATATTAATCAATCAGGACTACAATGTAATGCTTATCCGCCACCGTTTACGGATGCTTTTTCCTTGTTGGAAAATCATAAGAAACGCAAGCTTCTTGAGTTATTAAACGACTATGTTAATCAATTTACAAATAATTCTCTGAAAGATAATTATTTGGCAAGACAACAGAAGGAGTGTCTCGTTGATTTATCACTGCGCGTTGTGAATTCTGGCCCTCAAGACAGCTTGCAATCGATTTATGATAAATGGCGAATGATACAGTTCAAATATTTCGGTACTATCACGGTGGAAGAATTATTAAAGCGGCGGGATGTTCAACGTTCAGCATTTCTTTTCAAGCAAATAAAGACGCCTGATCTGTCGGCAGTATGGGGCAGAATAGCGGGATTGGTTCAACCAGCGCAAGTCTCAATCCCATCTTTTGCGGAAAAATCTTTAATCTAAATTTGACCTGCAATGCAGCCTCGCCAGAGGCTGTTGATTATTTCGAAGGGGACGGGATGGTTTTCAATTTTCTCGTGGGCGGTAAATTATCGCGATATTTCCAATCAGCTGAACCAGTTCAGCATGGAGAGTTTCGCAAATTTCCGTGAACATCGGCTGACGATCTTCTTTTTCAACGCCATAGATTTTGACTTTAATTAACTCATGCGCCTGCAAGGCAATATTTGTTTCATCGATAACTGCCTGCGTTAAGCCTTTTGCCCCGATTTGAATAACCGGCTTCAAATGATGTGCCTTTGCTTTTAAAGATTGCCTGAATGCGGTGTCCATTTGTGGATCCTGATTAAAAAAACTTCAGATTATTGCACGTTTCACTGGGAAAAAATAGGAATTTTGAGTATCATGAAGCATTCTATGTTTAAAAAATAAGTTTATGCCTCGTTCCAAAAGTAGTAAGCGTTGGTTACAAGAGCATTTTGACGATTTCTATGTCAAAAAAGCGCAAGCTGAGGGTTATCGTAGCCGTGCTGTATATAAATTGAAAGAAGTTGACGAGCGAGAGCATTTATTGCGGTCCGGAATGACCGTGGTCGATCTTGGAGCTGCCCCCGGTGGCTGGACACAATATATTAGTCAGAAACTAAACGGAAAAGGCAAAATTATTGCGCTGGACATATTACCAATGGACCACCTGGCCGACGTAACCTTTATTCAAGGAGATTTTCGAGAAGATGAGGTTCTGCAGCAATTACTCGCTTTAATCCCGGAGCGCAGTGTGGACTTGCTTTTATCCGATATGGCCCCAAATATGAGTGGAAGCTATGCGATTGATATTCCCAAGGCCATGTATCTGGCTGAACTGGCATTCGATTTTGCTGATAAAATGCTCAAGCCAAAGGGCGCTATGCTTATGAAAGTGTTTCATGGAGAAGGCTTTGATGAACTGGTAAAGCAAATAAGACAAAAATTTGGAAAAGTAGCAATCCGAAAACCAGCGGCTTCGCGATCACGATCTCGTGAGACCTATTTGCTGGCTAAGGACTATAATTTATAGTAAGTTAATCGTTCTGACGTCGTAGAATAGTTCTTACATATCAGGCAGGACGACAGAGGTTTTGCCGCTGCCTTAACTGGAACTAAAGATACGCCCTTAATAGAGGTAAATGCTTTGAACGACATGGTAAAAAATTTATTTCTGTGGCTTGTTATTGCCATTGTGCTGGTCTCTGTATTCAGTAATTTTGGTCCTCGACATGCTGCGGCTGAGAAAATCTCTTACAGCCAATTTCTAACAGAAATTGACCAGGGCGCAGTCAATGCGGTTACGATTGAAGATAACAAGATTATTAAAGGGGTTACCAAAAATAACCGCCGCTTCGTTACGTATATGCCCATGACGGATAATGCTTTACTGGGTCAGTTACTGAAAAATAAAGTAGATATTAGCGGTCAGGAGAAACAACAGGAAAGCTTCCTGCTGCATATTTTCATTAACTGGTTCCCCATGCTGCTTTTAATAGGTGTATGGATATTTTTCATGCGTCAGATGCAAGGAGGCGGAGGGCGCGGGGCCATGTCTTTTGGCCGTTCACGCGCACGCCTGCTCGGTGAAGATCAGGTTAAGGTGACTTTTGCTGATGTCGCCGGTGTCGATGAAGCCAAGGAAGAAGTGAAAGAACTGGTTGATTTCCTTCGTGATCCAAGCAAATTCCAGAATCTGGGTGGACGTATTCCCCGCGGTGTGCTGCTGGTGGGCCCTCCTGGAACTGGTAAAACCCTGCTGGCCAAAGCGGTGGCGGGTGAAGCAAAAGTTCCATTTTTCACAATTTCGGGTTCTGATTTTGTTGAAATGTTTGTCGGGGTAGGGGCTTCCCGGGTTAGAGATATGTTTGAGCAAGCCAAAAAGCATGCCCCCTGTATTATTTTTATAGATGAAATTGATGCTGTCGGACGGCATCGCGGCGCCGGCCTTGGCGGCGGCCATGACGAGCGCGAACAGACATTAAACCAGCTGTTGGTTGAGATGGATGGCTTTGAAGGAAATGAAGGGGTTATTATTGTTTCTGCGACCAATAGGCCTGACGTTCTGGATCCTGCACTGCTAAGACCGGGTCGTTTTGATCGCCAGGTTGTGGTTCCTTTACCCGATATTCGTGGGCGCGAGCAAATTTTGAAAGTTCATCTGCAGAAAGTGCCGATTGAAAAAACGGTAGATATTTTACCTATCGCTCGGGGAACCCCAGGTTTTTCTGGCGCTGATTTGGCAAATCTGGTTAATGAGGCTGCATTGTTCGCAGCACGCTCCAATAAACGCAAAGTAGGCATACTGGAGCTCGATAAAGCCAAAGACAAAATTATGATGGGTGCTGAGCGCCGTTCGATGGTAATGGATGAGAACGAGAAGAAGCTCACCGCTTATCATGAAGCAGGTCATGCCATTGTTGGTCTGTTGGTTCCTGAGCATGATCCTGTTTATAAGGTGACCATTATTCCGCGCGGAAGAGCATTGGGTGTGACTATGTTCCTTCCCGAACAAGATCGCTATAGCCATAGCAAGAGGCGTCTCGAGAGCCAGTTATCCAGTTTATTCGGTGGACGAATCGCAGAAGAGTTGATTTTTGGCGCTGACAGTGTAACCACTGGTGCTTCAAACGACATTATGCGTGCTACCGAAATCAGCCGCAAGATGGTCACCAGCTGGGGGCTTTCTGCTTTAGGTCCGCTTACGTTTGGCGAAGAAGAAGGCGAAGTGTTCCTCGGACGCAGTATGTCACAACGTAAGGAGATGTCTGATAACACTGCTCATCAGATCGATGAGGAAGTTCGACAGATTATTGATAGAAATTATCAACGTGCTAAAGAGATTCTCACAGCTAACCTTGATAAATTGCATTTGATGGCGGACGCTTTAATTAAGTTTGAAACAATTGATTCCAATCAGATAGCAGAAATTATGGCAGGTCATGAGCCGTCACCTCCTGAGGATTGGACTGGTCAAAAACCGGATTCCAATGCGTCGCCCTCTCTGGATCAAAAAATCAATGGCAAGCAGGTTGATCATCCAGCTGAAGGACATTAGCGTAACACAGCTTCCAATAGTAGTGGCTATTGGAAGCCTACTTGGTTTATTCTCCAGGCATTCAAATATTCAGGACTAAATTGAACAATCAGCAATTCAAATTCTGGTGTGAAAATCATCCCGCCTCCGTTGATCCTGTTTTTCAGGCACTGGTGATGGGTATTGTGAATGTGACACCTGATTCCTTTTCAGACGGCGGTCAATATAATGATTTGCCTAAAGCACTTTCGCATGCACTTCAGCTAATAGATGACGAGGCAGACATTATTGATATTGGTGGTGAATCTGTCAGACCCGGTGCGACAGCTATAAGCGAACAGGAGGAGTTGAATCGCGTGATACCGCTTATCGAAGCACTTCGCAATGAGAGCGATATCTGTATTTCTATCGATACTACAAAACCCGGGGTTATGAAAGAGGCCATACGCGCAGGCGCCGGCTTGATTAATGACATTAATGCCCTGCAGGATGAAGCAGCTCTGGCGCTTGTGGCATCAACAGACATTCCGGTTTGTCTGATGCATATGCAAGGCACACCCATGACGATGCAAGTCAATCCACATTACAATCAGGATGTAGTCGATGAAATTAATGAATTTCTGGCAAAACGCATACAAGCCTGCATCTCAGCAGGAATAAAACCAGAGCAAATGATTGTCGATCCGGGTTTCGGTTTTGGTAAAAAGGTGGAACACAATTTACAGATAACTAAACAATTAAGCCGTTTTCGGATACACCAGCGACCTGTACTTTTAGGTGTATCCCGAAAAACTACTATAGGCAAAGTTTTAAATAAGAATGTCGATGAGCGACTAATTGGAAGCCTGATTTTATCTGCAGTCGCTATCGAACAGGGTTTAGGCATTATCAGGACGCACGATGTAGCAGAAACAAAACAGGTAATAACTATGATGCAGGCTATCCATGAATCCTGTGGCGATACTAACAAATTGAGGACTTAAAGATGGATCAACGAAAATATTTTGGTACGGACGGTATCCGTGGGCAGGTTGGTTTATCAAATGTAAATCCAGAATTTATGTTAAAGCTTGGTTGGGCCGTAGGGCGTGTTTTGGCGAATGGCCATCGAAAACATGTATTGATTGGTAAAGATACCAGAATTTCAGGTTATATGCTGGAATCCGCATTGGAAGCAGGACTGGCTGCTGCCGGTGTGGATATCAGCCTGGTGGGGCCGATGCCTACTCCTGCTGTGGCCTATTTGACCCAGACTTTACGTGCGAATGCCGGAATTGTTATCAGTGCCTCACATAATCTATTTGAAGATAACGGGATTAAATTTTTCGCAGCTGATGGAAGTAAATTACCGGATGCGATGGAATTGGCGATAGAAAGAGAATTAGAAAAGCCGCTTACCACAGTCAGTTCAGTAAAACTTGGGAAAGCAAAACGGATTAGTGATGCGCCTGGACGTTATATTGAATTTTGCAAATCGACCATTCCTTCCTTAACCAGACTGTCTGGCTTAAAAATTGTCGTCGATTGCGCAAACGGTGCGACATATCATGTTGCGCCGAATGTATTCACGGAACTTGGTGCGCAGGTAACGGCAATCGCCGATAATCCGGATGGATTTAATATTAATCAGAACTGTGGTTCCACCTCGCCGGAAATGTTACGCCAGTGGGTCCTGAAAACAGGGGCTGATATAGGTATCGCTCTCGATGGAGACGGCGATCGTCTCATCCTCATTGATTCCAGGGGAAATATCATCAACGGAGATCAGGTATTATATATTATTACCAAAGACAGGTTTCAACGGGGCATACTTCATGGTGGCGTAGTCGGAACTTTAATGAGTAACTACGGATTAGAAAAAGCTATTTCAAATCTGAACATCCCATTTTTAAGGACCAAAGTTGGGGATCGTTATGTTTTGGAAACCTTAAAAGAGAAAGATTGGCGAATTGGTGGAGAATCTTCCGGTCATATCGTTTGTCTTGATAAAACTACGACTGGTGACGGCATAATTGCTGCTCTGCAAGTGCTTGCCTGTATGGTTAAGCAGGGTAAATCTCTCTCAGAACTTACCGAGGGGATAACCCTGCTACCCCAGACCCTAATCAATATCAAGACAGAACACGCAACGGAATTACTTGAAGATCAGAGAGTCCAGGCATCTGTGCGTGCCTTGTCTGAAAAGCTAGGCAATGACGGCCGCGTTTTATTGCGCCCATCCGGTACTGAACCATTACTGCGGGTGATGGTAGAGGGATTGGATCAGGATGAAGTTCTTGTACAGGCAGAGCAACTCCGAGATAATATCGTCACTATCGAACAGGGTCTGCGCTGATCTTCAAATACTGAGGCTTAATCCATAGGTATCTACCTATCACCCTACGCCCTGCGGCTTGTCCGCAGGGATGCTTATACAGTACATTATTGTCTTGCCAAAGTGTTAGCCAACTCAAAATCCTCCTGCAAGGAATGCACTGTGGAGGTGGACTTATAAAAAACACTTTGATAAAAAGAAGATTTATTTTCCGAGAAGCAATTCCATAAAGCAGTACTCACTTTTGCAGCCCATTGTGAAAGAATCCAGAATCCACGGTGCTCATAAAGACTTTGATAACGCGGATCAGAAAGGTAATTTCTAATCAACTGTACACTAGTGTTAGCATTTTGAGCGGGCTGTTTTTGCAGTTGGTGCGCCAGATCAGCACAGAGTTTGGCTTCACGAGAATATTTTCTATTTAATAAACTATCCAGTTGTGATTGCAAAATGGGATGAAACTTCCCTTTTTCCTGCAAGTTTGGTTCAACAGGAGGTTTGAAACTAAGTAGAACGGACCACTGTTCGCTGGGATTTTCACATAAGGATTTATATTTATAAAGTAAACTGTAAGGAGCTGATGGAGGCGGTTCGTTCATCTCAAAAAGAATGTCTTTCAGTAACTGATACATTTGCCGTTTGGTCGCTTCATTGACATGCTGTTGCTGCAAACACATGAACAGCTTAACATACCAACTATTTAAATCTGCAGGTAGTTGTTGAAGTTTGACGATAATTTTGCTGTTCCAGTACTGCAATTTACCCAAGTGTAAATCCATTGTACTCGCACGTCGCATGCGAGCATTCGTCAATGCAGCCTCAAGAGTTTCCTGTGGTTTTGTACTGAGTTCATGAGGCTTTATCGTAGTTTGTAACAATTTTAGCTCAAGCGATAAGCTGGCAATATGTGTATCCAGTTTTTGAGGATCAATCGGATGTTGATCAAGCCTTAACAGTTCATTTTCAAGCTGCGCTAATTTATTTAAAGTATTGGTTTGAACTGTCCTGATTCCTTCTATCTGTTGACTAATCTGCCTTAGAAGACCAAACTCCGCAAGTAAATTCTGGCATTTACTTAATAACTGCGCTAATCGAATGAGTTCATTCTGCCGCCCTGCCGACTCTTCTTTCAAGACTGCCAATTCGCGTGCCGGTGGAACAAAATCTTCAGGGAGGCCATTAAATATATGGCTAGTTTCCAGGCTGTTGAGTTCTTTTTTTGCCTCTATAAACTGGGGAAGTAAAGCAATAATTTGGGAGTGTCTACTGCAGGCTCGTTCTAATTCCGGAAGAATTTTGTCTAACTCAATTAATAGTGACACGCTTGAAACAGGTTCTCTGGCAATGAAGCCGGGAATAAAACCCTGGATTGCATTAATGATTAGATTGATTGCATCAGATGAGAGGTGATGCTTAGGGTTATCAACCCACTCGCGCGAGTTATCTGATAAAAGCTTTTTGGTATCATCCAGTATTTCACTCAGTTGCGCCAATTGGTAAGCTGCATTGTCCTTATCATGAAGAAGTTTAAGGTACTCAAGCTCGCTCTTTTCGCGGGTCAGCTCCTCATTATGGTCCTCAGGATTGGCCCAATAAAAAACCAAAGCGCTGGGCCAGTAGGAATTAAGATGAGAAACTCTGCTTTGTCTATCCTTTAGTAAATCTTCTATATTTGAGGTTGCAGAATAAAGATCATCAAGTTCCCTGGTATTAACAAGCTTGCTTTCATTTATCTGCCTGCCAATGGCAGTTACGGTATCTTCCAAAAACAGAATCTTCTTTTGCAAATCCTGAATCTCAGCAACAAGGTCATTTTTTGAAACGGTGTCAATAAGTTGCGTTTTGCTTGATGATAACTGCTGAAGAATGGCATGCAAGCGTTTGGATTCACTTAAGGAATTAGCGGCAAAAAGCGATGCATGTTTAATCGTGGTGGAAGCAGTGAAAATAACATTAAGTGCATTAAGCTTATGAATTGCCTCGTCCCTAAGGAGAAGCTTCTCACCAACAATAACCTGATGATTTTGAAGTAAAAGGCGCTGATATTCGTCCCGTGTGAAAATAAAAAACTGGCGGATAATCGGTTCGTCGCCATCGTTTGCCTGGGGCAAAGCAGACGAGGGAGAGCCTTCACAGGCTTTCAGAAGCTCAGGGGAGTGGGAATCAATTCTCTTTCGAACGTCTGCTTCTTCTTTGAGCAGAGAGTTTAACCTGGGCTCCAATGATAATTTTTGGTGATATAATTCTTTGACTTGCTGGGCCAGCAGCTGACCATTTAACTCCCTTGTCTTAAGCTCGTTGACTTTCAGATAGATTTTATAAATGTTTGTGATTATCTGCCATTGGACTTCTATCTCAGAATCAATTGCCAATGGTTTTGAAAATAAATCCTGGCAGGAGTGAAGCAGTTTTCCTAGTTCCAGAACATTAATCGGATGCTCCAGCATGGAAAGCCGCCGGGCAAGATCAATAATTCGATTCTTCATAACCTGTCCTCCCTGAACAAAGTACGTAAGATGAGAAGAATTAGAACAAATTTAATGAAAATTGGCAATAATAGCCAGTACTTTTGAAAAAATAGCCGGAAGGACTTCAATAGCTGCGAGGAAATTAAACTGATCATGAGAGAATAAAGAAAATATAGATGAAATGTTTTGATTAAGTGCTTTGTCTAAGGTATAGTCGCAAAATTAGATTCGAGGTTCGCATGCGAAAAAAAATAGTAGCTGGCAATTGGAAGATGAATGGTCAAATTGATCAAATCAGATCTCTTCTTCAGGCTATTTTGCATGGGTTGCCAAAAGATTTGACAGTTGATTGTGTATTGATGCCATCAATGCTGCATTTACCCATGGTAAGCGAGATACTAAAATCCAGCCCAGTTCAATTGGGGGCCCAGAATGTGTATCCGAAGGACTCTGGGGCTTATACGGGTGAAGTTTCAGCAGCTATGGTAAAAGAGTACAACTGCCGATATGCAATGGTAGGGCATTCGGAGCGACGAAGATTTTTTTCGGAAAGTGAAAAATTTGTTGCAGAAAAATTCCACCATGTAAAAGATCATGATATGATACCGATTCTTTGTGTGGGCGAGACCTTAAGCGAACGAGAAGATGGTCTTACAGAGCAAGTAGTTGCCAGGCAAATACGAGCAGTCGCCGACAAAGAACATTGTTTTAGAAATTGCGTAATTGCATATGAGCCAGTTTGGGCTATAGGAACAGGTGTGCCACCTTTACCCGAAGAGGTACAGGCAGTTCATCAGTTTATCAGAGAGTTAGTGGCAGAATACGATAAAAATGCCGCGTCAATGATAACGATTGCCTATGGCGGAAGTGTTAATGACAAGAACGCAGCATCACTATTCAGCATGTCTGATGTGGATGGCGTTTTGGCAGGTGGTGCATCGCTTAATGCACAACAGTTTGTGGAAATTGTTAAATGTATCAATTAATCTTAATGATTCATGTACTTGTTGCGATTGCTCTGATCGGATTAGTGCTAATCCAGCATGGCAAAGGAGCCGATATAGGTGCAGCATTTGGCTCTGGCGCATCGAATACAGTGTTTGGTAGTCAAGGTACTGGCGGTTTCCTGTTCAGGTTTACTGGCGGTCTGGCTATAACATTTTTTATAACCAGTTTGACTCTGTCGTATATTGTTTCCATGCAATATCAAAAAGCAGGGCAACAAGTAATACCTCAGCAGACCAGTGTACAGGAAAACAAAGTTCCCGTGCCGGTTGATAGCAGTAAAAACGAAAAACAATAAACTAACAATGCCGAAGTGGTGGAATTGGTAGACACGCCGTCTTGAGGGGGCGGTGGCGTAAGCCGTGCCGGTTCGAGTCCGGCCTTCGGCACCATTTA
This sequence comes from Legionella genomosp. 1, assembly GCF_900640215.1. Classification (NCBI taxonomy): domain Bacteria; kingdom Pseudomonadati; phylum Pseudomonadota; class Gammaproteobacteria; order Legionellales; family Legionellaceae; genus Legionella; species Legionella genomosp. 1. Next base: position 74,699 of record NZ_CAAAJH010000007.1, on the reverse strand, counting down.
TCCAAGCGATTTAAATGATGCTATCACAATATTTACCGATATTTGTTTTTATAATTATTGGCTTGATTCTAGGTATCGCAATGATAACTGCGGGTTCGCTGTTATCAAAAAGCAATCCAGATTCAGCTAAGAACTCCCCCTATGAGTGTGGCTTTGATGCCTTTGAAAGCTCTCATATCCCTTTTGATGTAAGATTTTATCTAGTTGCTATACTATTTATTATCTTTGATTTGGAAACCGCGTTTTTCTTCCCCTGGGCTTTAGTGTTGCGCAAGATAGGCTGGTTTGGTTTTCTCTCAATGGCAATTTTTCTGGGACTTCTGGTCATTGGATTTATTTATGAGTGGAAACGTGGGGCGCTAGAATGGGAATAGTATTCCCGCAGGGCATACAAATCTTGAATCTTGGTTAGGAATAATAACAATATTCGTTCAATATAGAACAGAACGTTTTGTTTCTTATTTCCATACTTTTCAGAGGCTTATATATGGCTGCTGCAGAATTGCAAAAAAGTGGTTTCATTACAACCAGTGTCGATAAATTGTTAGGTTGGGCGCGAAGCGGTTCAATGTGGCCAATGACCTTTGGACTGGCCTGCTGTGCCGTAGAAATGATGCATGTGGGAGCTGCCCGTTACGATCTGGACCGCTTCGGTATCATTTTCAGACCAAGCCCTCGTCAATCGGATGTAATGATTGTTGCAGGTACTTTATGTAACAAAATGGCCCCTGCATTGCGCAAGGTCTACGATCAGATGCCTGAGCCGCGCTGGGTTATCTCAATGGGATCCTGTGCCAATGGTGGAGGCTATTATCATTATTCCTATTCTGTTGTTCGCGGTTGTGACCGTATAGTTCCAGTAGATATCTATGTTCCTGGCTGCCCTCCAACTGCAGAAGCGCTTCTCTATGGGATTATCCAGCTGCAGAATAAGATAAGACATAAAACAATCATTGAAGCTTAAGGGCAGGTAGATAGCAAAATGACAAAATTAACCCGCTTGGTCGAACTCATTGAAAATGAACTGAAAGGTATGACAGAGTCTGTTACTCTTGCCTACGATGAAGTAACGATAGAATGCCAGGCAGCCCACATTCGCAAAGCGCTTACTCAATTACGCAATTATGAAGAATTTGCATTTGATGAGCTAATTGATGTTTGCGGTGTTGACTATCTCGATTATGGACGTTTTGACTGGGAAACTGAGGCAGCCACTGAGAAAGGTTTCTCCAGAGCAGTTGAGCCACAGGAAGAGCGGATTGGTGTTTGGGAAAAGCCACGTTTTGCAGTTGTCTATCATCTTCTGTCTACAATTCATAATCAGCGGCTTCGAGTGAAGGTATTCCTGGAAGAAAGTCACTTGATAATCCCTTCAGTACATGATCTATGGAAGTCCGCCAACTGGTTCGAAAGAGAAACCTATGATTTATACGGTATTCTGTTTGAAAATCATCCGGATTTACGACGAATTCTTACCGACTATGGTTTCATTGGCCATCCCTTCAGAAAAGACTTCCCGGTGAGTGGTCACGTTGAAATGCGCTATGATGCACATTTGGAAAAGGTTATTTATGAGCCCGTGGATGTTGAACCACGAGTTATCATACCTAAAGTAATACGCGATGATAATCGATACATTGACACTCCGGGGATGAGCCACCATGATTGAGCTAAAGAACTATACTCTGAATTTTGGTCCCCAACATCCTGCAGCGCACGGTGTGCTGCGTCTGGTAATGGAACTGGAGGGGGAAACAATTGTCAGAGCCGATCCGCATATAGGATTGCTGCATAGAGCAACTGAAAAGCTAGCCGAGACCAAGCCTTACCTGCAAAACATAGGTTATATGGATCGTCTGGACTATGTTTCCATGATGTGCAATGAACATGCCTATGTAATGGCCATTGAAAAGCTGCTCGGTATTGAAGTACCCATTCGCGCACAATATATCCGTACAATGTTTGATGAGGTAACTCGCATACTGAACCATTTATTATGGCTGGGTGCAGTGGCTCTTGATATTGGAGCAATGACTGTTTTCCTTTATTGCTTCCGTGAACGCGAAGACTTGTTTGACTGCTATGAAGCTGTTTCCGGCGCCCGAATGCATGCCAAATACTATCGTCCAGGCGGCGTAGCCAGAGACTTGCCAGAAAGCATGCCTAAATACAAACCTTCACGCTGGCACAACGAGCGCGAAGTAGAAAAGATGAACAGCAATAGAGAAGGCAGTCTCCTGGATTTTCTATGGAGTTTTACTGAGCGCTTCCCTAAATGCGTTGATGAATATGAAACTCTTCTTACCGATAATCGCATCTGGAAGCAGCGCACAGTCGATATAGGACGGTTTAGTGCTGAGCAGGCGTTGCAATGGGGGTTTACCGGGCCTATGCTGCGTGCCTCCGGTGTTGCCTGGGATTTAAGAAGGAAACAGCCTTATGCTGCATATGACAAGATGGAGTTTGACATTCCCGTTGGAAAAACAGGTGACTGTTATGATCGATATCTGGTAAGAGTTGAAGAACTTCGTCAGTCCAATCGAATTGTCAGACAGTGTATTGAATGGTTAAAAGCAAACCCTGGTCCTGTTCGTGTTCATGATTATAAGGTGACTCCGCCACGTAGGGCAGTGATGAAACATGACATGGAAGCATTAATCCACCATTTTAAACTATTCACAGAGGGCTTTTGCCTGCCGGCAGGCGAAGTCTACTCCGCTGTAGAAGCGCCCAAGGGAGAGTTTGGCATCTATCTGGTTTCAGATGGAGCAAATAAACCCTATCGACTAAAAATCAGAGCGCCAGGTTTTGCTCATTTGGCCAGCTATGATGAAATGGTCAGAGGACACATGCTTGCAGACGGCGTTGCCATTTTGGCAAGCCAGGATATCGTTTTTGGCGAAATTGATCGATAGCAATCTTGAGTTTACACTATCTTCACTGAAGAGGTGTTACTCTTTGAAATATAGTTAAGGCTAGTTAGTATGTCTGAAAATTCAGGTAAGTTGTTATGTCAACTGGTTACATCAAAACGAATTGATGAAATTGACCATTGGATAAAAAAGTATCCTGCTGACCAAAAACAATCAGCTGTGATGAGTGCCTTGCGGATTGTTCAGGAAGAACATCAATTCCTAACGCCTGAGCTAATGGATGCAGTGGCTGAATATCTCGATATGCCAGCGATTGCAGTCTATGAGGTGGCAACCTTTTATTCCATGTATGAGCATAAGCCATTAGGGAAACATCTCATTAATGTATGCACCAATATCTCATGCAAATTGCGTGGTTCCGCTGAAGTAGTGGATTACCTGGAATCCCGATTAGGGATTAAACTGGGATCTACGACAGAGGATAAACGCTTTACTTTACGTTCAGTTGAATGCCTTGGGGCTTGTGTGAATGCACCGATGATGCAAATTGGAAAAAATTATCACGAAGACCTGACTACTGAAAAAATTGATCAAATTTTGGAACAATACCAATGAAAGATAGAGGTAGTTGTCATGGTTGAGCAAAATCTAGTCTGTTACCGTACATTTCATTTAGATAAACCTTGGACGCTGAAGGCTTATGAAAGCATTGGCGGCTATAGTGTATGGCGAAGAATTCTGGCTGAAAAAATACCTCCTCAGCAGATCATTGAAGAATTAAAAACATCGGCTTTACGTGGAAGAGGCGGCGCAGGATTTCCTACAGGACTCAAATGGAGTTTCATGAACCGCAATGCCCCGGTGCAAAAGTACGTCGTGTGCAATTCGGATGAAGGCGAGCCAGGTACCTGCAAAGACCGTGAAATTCTTAGCAGAAATCCACATCAGCTCATTGAAGGCATGGCTATTGCTGGTTATGTCATGGGTGCCACAGTTGGTTATAACTACATCCGGGGCGAGTTCTGGCTGCCATTTGAACGTACGGACCATGCCTTGCATGAAGCCTATGAGGCGGGTTTACTCGGTAAAAACATATTGAATAGCGGCGTGGATTTTGACCTTTATAATCACCTGGGGGCAGGAGCCTATATCTGTGGTGAGGAAACGGCATTATTAAACTCACTTGAAGGTAAGAAGGGCATGCCTCGCTTCAAGCCGCCATTTCCAGCGAACTACGGCTTATATGGAAAGCCAACAACAATTAATAACACAGAAACCTTTGCGTCTGTACCAGTAATCCTGGAGAAAGGCGGCGAATGGTTTTTAAAGCTTGGTAAACCAAATAATGGCGGTACCAAATGCTTTAGCGTTAGCGGTCATGTTAATCGTCCTGGAAATTTTGAAATCCCTTTGGGAACTCCTTTTAAAACCCTGCTTGAGCTGGCCGGTGGAGTTACCCAGAACCGAAAAATTAAAGCGGTAATTCCTGGTGGAACCTCGATGAAGGTATTGCCAGGAGATGTAATGATGGAACTTGATATGGACTACGACAGTATTCAGAAAGCAGGTTCAGGCCTGGGATCTGGTGCTGTGATCGTTATGGATGAAACGACCTGTATGGTCGATGCGCTTTACCGCATTTCCGAATTTTATATGGATGAATCCTGTGGCCAGTGTACTCCTTGCCGCGAAGGTACAGGTTGGCTTGTAAGACTCATTCATCGCATACGCCACGGGCATGGAGAGCCTGGTGATATTGAAAAACTGGCTAATGTTGCTGACAAAATTGAAGGACGTACTATTTGTGCTCTTGGAGAGGCAGCGGCATGGCCTGTTCAAAGTTTTGTTAAACATTTTTATCACGAGTTTGATTATTTCATTAAGCACAAACGCTCGATCGTCGCAGCATAATTGAGAAGGTTTAGACAATGGCAACCATTGAAATTGACGGAAAAACCCTTGAAGCCGATAACGGCAAGATGATTATTGAAGTTGCGGATGAGGCCGGTATTTATATTCCGAGATTCTGCTACCATAAAAAATTATCTGTCGCTGCCAATTGCAGAATGTGCCTTGTAGAAGTAGAGAATGGGCGAAAACCAGTTCCCGCTTGCGCAACGCCTATTACTAATGGAATGAAGGTATTTACCAAATCGGAAGAAGCTGTACGTTCTCAGCAGGCGGTGATGGAATTTTTATTAATTAACCATCCCCTTGATTGTCCTATCTGCGATCAGGGCGGTGAGTGCGAATTACAAGATATATCCATGGGATTCGGTCATGACTCATCAGAATACACAGAAGAAAAACGCTCGGTAGATGACGACAACCTGGGGCCGCTTATAGCAACAGAAATGACACGTTGTATACATTGCACACGCTGTGTACGTTTTGGCGAGGAAGTGGCGGGCCTTCGCGAACTGGGAGCAACCGGGCGCGGCGAAAAAACTCAGATAGGCACCTACATTCAGCACAGTATTACTTCAGAAGTTTCCGGAAACGTCATTGATTTGTGCCCTGTCGGCGCCTTAACATCCAAGCCTTATCGATTTACAGCGCGTCCTTGGGAAATGGATCAATATGAGAGCATTGCCCCTCACGATTGCCTGGGTTCCAATGTTTATGTGCATGTTCGACGCAATGAGATAATGCGTGCTGTACCCAGAGAGAATGAAAGCATTAACGAGACCTGGCTTTCTGACAGAGACCGCTATAGTTATCTCGGATTAAAAAGCCCTAACCGGCTGGCTCAGCCCTTGATCAAGCGCAATGGACAATGGGAAGAAACAGATTGGGAAACGGCACTGAAGTTTGCTGCTGAAGGCATTAGCAAACTCATTAAGCAGCATGGCCCTGAGCAATTTGCAGCATTTTCATCGCCATCTAATACTCTTGAAGAGTTATATTTACTACAAAAACTAATGAGAGAGTTGGGTGTAAACAATCTGGACTATCGTTTGCAGCAGTCGGATTTTCGTGATCAGCATCATTTGCCTGCTGTAAAAGCCAATAGTATGAGCTACCAGGAAATTGAGAATGCTCAGCACATTCTGTTGGTAGGATGTAATATTGACCGGGAAATTCCATTGGCAGGTCTGCGTGTCCGCAAAGCATTCCGTAACAACGCGAATATTTATGCGATAAATGCAGTAGATTATGAATACCGATTTGATCTGACTGCCAGAAGTATTGTGTCGCCCCAGGAAATACCAATGCAATTGGCCAAGCTGGTTAAACTGATGATTGGTGACAGACCCAATTTGTCTCAGGAAATTGAGCGCCTTATTTTAGGATTGGAGCCAGAAGAGAACTTAAGACAAATTGCGAATGGCTTAGCTGAAGGGAACTCGGTCATTCTTCTGGGTGCTATTAGTGAAAATCATCCTGAAGCCAGTCTGATAAGAACATTAGTGCATCTGCTTGAAACACATACCTCTGTAAGAATAATTTGGTTTTCAACTGGTGCGAATGCCGCAGGTGCCCGACTCGCAGGAATGTTGCCTGACAGGACGGTTGCAGGGAAACGAGTAGAGCCTGCGGGTTTAGATGTCCATTTAGCCCTCGAACACAAATTAAAAGGCTACCTTTTGCATGCTGTTGAGCCTGGCTTTGATTTTGCCAATCCATACAGAGCAAGACAGTCTATGCTTGCTGCCGAGTTTGTAGTGATGTTATCTGCATTTGATAACGAATCGATGAGAGATTACTGCAATGTAATTCTGCCAGTAGCTCCCTATGCAGAAACCTCTGGTACATATATTAATGTGGACCATAAATGGCAGACAGTACAGGGTGCCTATGCTCCATTTGGTGAAGCACGACCTGCCTGGAAGGTTCTGCGGGTATTAGCTAATCTGCTGCATTGTAAAGAATTTAATTATACTTCTTCTGAAGAAGTGATTAATGAAATTCGGCATTTGACTGCAATGATGCCCCAGGAAGAGTACCGTCCTTATTATCCAGAGTCATTACCAGTCGCTGATCATCATTTGACGCGTGTGGGTGAATGGCCGCTGTATAGAAATGATCAGATTGTCAGGAATGCTGAGGCTTTGCAATTATGTGCAGCTGCCGAGTCTGCTTGTATAAGGATTAATCCAATAACAGCCAATCGATTGAAATTAGATGAGTTTGCTACTGTTTCTCAGGAGGATATTGAGATAACATTGCCGCTTAAACGCGATGAGAGAGTAGCACCCGATGTAGTATGGGTAGCAAATGCAATGCCAGAGACAGTTGATCTTGGTCATTCATTTGCTGCAATCACTATTAAGCGCTAAACAGGTATAAAAATGCTTCATGATATAGGCATATTGCTGTGGATTGTTATTAAAATCCTGATTATTGTTGTTCCACTTTTAATTGCTGTTGCATATTTAACATATGCCGAACGCAAGGTAATTGGTTATATACAAATCCGTGTAGGCCCGAATCGAGTTGGTTTTAAAGGCTTGCTTCAGCCCTTTGCTGATTTATTCAAATTAATAACCAAAGAAATTATCGTACCAACCAAGTCAAATAAATATTTATTTGTGATTGCACCCTTGTTTGCATTGGTGCCTGCACTGGCTGGATGGGCTGTAATTCCTTTTTCGGAAGGTGTCGTTCTGGCCAATATCAATGCAGGAGTACTTTATCTCTTTGCAATGAGTTCACTCGGAGTGTACGGGGTTCTGATAGCAGGATGGGCATCTAATTCAAAATACGCTATGTTTGGTGCATTGCGCAGTACGGCACAAACGGTTTCCTATGAGATCGCGATGGGTTTTGCTCTGGTTGGTGTTTTGCTGGCATCAGGCAGTATGAATATCACTGAAATTGTAAATTCTCAGCAAGGAGGTATTTACCATTGGTGGTTTATACCTTTATTACCAATGTTCCTTGTGTTCTGGATTTCCGGTATTGCTGAAACTAACCGCGCGCCATTTGATTTGGCAGAAGGCGAATCTGAAATTGTCGCTGGTTTCCATGTGGAATACTCCGGTATTGGCTTTGCTTTATTCTTTCTGTCTGAATACGCCAGTATGATTCTTATTTCCACGGCAATTACATTATTTTTTCTGGGCGGTTGGCTTTCACCTTTTGAAGGGCTTCCTGTCCTTGAAGATATCTTCTTAATTGTTCCTGGTTTCGTATGGCTGCTTCTGAAAATTTCCTTTTTCCTTTTTGTTTATCTGTGGGTCAGAGCAACCTTTCCTCGATATCGCTATGATCAGCTGATGCGATTGGGTTGGAAGGTTTTGATTCCAGTAACAATAGTGTGGGTTATGGTTACCGCGTTTATGGTTGTAGCCCAAGTTAAACCCTGGTTTTAATTGTGCAGAGCAAGCTAATGAAAAAAGCATATCAATATTTAAAACATTATATTCGCAGTTTCCTGCTTTTAGAGTTGCTTTCCGGCTTAAAGCTGACAGGTAAATATTTTTTCAAAAAGAAATTTACAGTGCAGTTCCCTGAAGAAGTTACTCCCATTTCGCCGAGATTTCGCGGTATGTTAGCGCTAAGACGCTACCCAAATGGTGAGGAACGTTGCATTGCATGCAAATTATGTGAGGCAGTTTGTCCTGCGTCGGCAATAACTATTGAATCAGAACCAAGAGAGGACGGATCCAGACGTACTACTCGTTATGATATTGACGCGTTCAAATGTATTTACTGTGGTTTGTGTGAGGAGTCCTGTCCTGTTGATTCTATTGTCTTGACGCCGATTCAACACTGGCATGTTGCTGAGCGCGGGCAAAATATTTTGACTAAAGAAAAACTGCTGGCAGTAGGTGACTTGATGGAAAAGCGCCTGGCTGCTGATCGTGAACAAGACAAAGATTACCGATAACGAGGCGCTTCATGCATAACTTAATAGTACCAGTTATTTTCTATGTGTTTGCTGCAATCGCGGTTTTATCCGCGCTGATGGTTATTACCCAGAACAATCCTGTGCGCTGTGTCTTGTTCCTGGTGGTAACTTTCTTTGCCAGCTCAATTTTATGGATCCTCCTTTCTGCAGAGTTTCTGGCTTTGATTCTGGTGTTAGTCTACGTTGGCGCAGTTATGACCTTATTTTTATTCGTCGTGATGATGCTTAACATCGACATTGAATCAATGCGCTCGCACTTTATCCGTTATATGCCTTTCGGACTGATTATTGTTGCATTGCTGGTTGGCTTGCTTTTGGTTGCAGTTCCTGAAAACTGGTATAAAAACGCTGTTGAGCAGACACCGGCAGCCGCAAGTAGTTCCAGTACCACGTACAGCGACGGCGAGGATACGCCTAAAGCCCCCGCCAAACCTTCAAATACAGAAGAGATTGGAATGGCTCTGTTTACTGATTATGTATTTGCCTTTGAAATTGCAGCTGCCTTGTTATTAGTAGCTATTATTTCTGCGATTACCCTTGCGCACCGAGGTGCGGTTCGTTCGAAACGGCAAGATATAACGCGGCAAATCATGACTAGAAAGCAGGATCGCTTAAGTATTGTCTCTATGAAAACAGAAAAATAACCGGGAATTGTCCACATGGTACCAATTAATCATTACCTCATTCTAAGTGCAATTCTATTTGGACTTAGTCTTGTAGGAATCATGCTGAATCGAAAAAACGTTATTCTATTGCTGGTATGCATTGAATTAATGTTGTTGGCAGTAAATACAAATTTCATCGCCTTTTCACATTACTATGGTGGAATTGCCGGCCAGGTATTCGTATTTTTTATTCTTACTGTTGCTGCTGCTGAGGCTGCAATTGGTTTGGCGATCGTGATGTTACTCTACCGCAACAGAGGTAACATTGATGTTGACAAGATGAATCATTTAAAAGGTTAAAAATTGTGAATATTATTCAGCTAAGTCTAATAATTGTTCTGGCGCCATTGGTGGGATGCCTCGTTGCTGGTTTGTTTCGCAATCAGATTGGCCGAATTGGCGCGCACACTGTCACTATAGCCGGTGTGGGTATTTCATTTGTATTGTCTGTTATCGTTGCGACTCAGATTTTTAGTGGAACAGCAGAAATACAGAATCTGAATTTATATACATGGGCAAGCGGTGGGGTATTATTTCCCTATTCATTTCATATTGGTTTCTTAATAGATCCGCTGACGTCGGTCATGCTGGTTGTAGTCACATTTGTCTCTTTACTGGTTCATATCTACTCCATCGGTTACATGGCAGATGATGATGGTTATCAGCGCTTTTTCAGTTACATTTCATTATTCACATTTATGATGCTGATGCTGGTTACCAGTAATAATTTCCTGCAGCTCTTCTTTGGCTGGGAGGGCGTTGGTCTTGTTTCCTATTTATTAATCGGATTCTGGTATCAAAAAGAATCAGCGATTGAAGGCAGCCTGAAAGCATTTCTGGTCAACAGGGTCGGGGATTTTGGCTTCGTTCTGGGAATTGGCCTGATTTTAGCATATACCGGCTCGCTGGACTATGAAACAATTTTTGCGAGTGTAAAAGGACTGACTGCACAAACCATGCAGCTTTATACCGGTCATGACTGGTCCGTATTAACCATTATTTGTTTACTGTTATTTGTTGGTGCAATGGGTAAATCAGCACAGGTACCATTACATGTCTGGTTACCGGAATCAATGGAAGGTCCGACGCCGATTTCTGCATTAATCCATGCGGCTACGATGGTTACCGCTGGTGTATTTATGATTGCGCGTATTTCACCATTAATTGAATATTCAACTACTGCGCTGACAGTGGTTTTGGTGATTGGGGCGACAGGCGCTTTATTCACCGGTATTCTCGCTATCGTAATGAATGACATCAAGCGAGTTGTCGCTTATTCAACTCTGTCACAATTAGGTTATATGATGGTAGCAATGGGAGCTTCATCTTATAGTGCAGGGATGTTTCACTTGCTTACACACGCCTGTTTTAAAGCCTTGCTTTTCCTTGGCGCAGGATCCGTGATTATCGCCATGCACCATGAACAGGACATGCGTAAAATGGGTGGCTTGTGGAAAAAAATGCCAATCACCTATGTAACATTTGTTATTGGCAGCCTGGCATTATGTGCTATTCCTCCTTTTGCAGGTTTTTACTCCAAAGATACTATTATTGAAGCAGCCAAACTTTCTGAAATTCCCGGGAGTGGATATGCGTATTTCTGTGTAAGCCTCGGTGCCATGGTGACTGCTTTATATACCTTCCGCTCCTTGTTTATGACATTTCATGGCAAACCGCGCATGGATAAACACACTGAAGAGCATTTGCACGAGTCTCCCTGGGTTGTCTGGTTGCCTCTGGTGATTCTGGCGATTCCCTCTGTCATTATTGGTTATATTCTTTATATGCCCATGCTGTTTGATAGCCCCACATTATTATCTCGTTCGCTGTTCATATTACCTGAACATAATGTAATGGCTGAACTTGCAAAAGAAGTTCACTCTCCCTTGCTAAGTGCTTTGGAGGCGCCAATGACCTTGACGTTCTGGCTGACAGTTGCGGGGATTGTGATCGCCTGGATTTGCTATATTGCCTTGCCTTCTATCCCGGGAAAAATTGCTCATACATTCAAGTGGCTTTATAAACTGCTGCTGAACAAATATGGCTTTGATGCCTTCAATGATCTGGTTATCGTCCGCGGTACAAAAGCTTTGGGTCGGTTGTTTTATAATACTGGCGATCAAAAGCTCATTGATGGATTAATCGTCAATGGAACTGGTCAGACAGTTCGCTGGTTTGCTCAGAAGGGACGTGCATTCCAAAGTGGTTACCTTTACCATTATGCTGCAGTTATGGTACTGGGTCTTTTTATTTTCTTATGCTGGCTGCTATTAGGCTAATTATAAGGTGAAGGTATGTATCATTTGCTGAATTTATTGATCTGGTTGCCAATTGTTGGCGGTGTCTTTGTATTCCTCACTGGTGATGACAAAAACCCAAACACAGCCCGGTATTTGTCATTATTTACCGTGCTGCTGACGTTATTAATGTGCATCCCTCTGATGACCGGGTTTGATCCAAATACATACAGTATGCAGTATGTAGAAGAAATTATCTGGCTGCCGGCTTTAGGAATCAATTATACTTTGGGTGTTGATGGTTTATCGATACTGCTAATTGTATTAAGTGTTTTCACTAATCTGATAGTTATTCTTGCGACCTGGGAAAGCATACATAAGCGTGTTGCCCAATACATGTCAGCCTTTCTGATAATGCAGGGCTTGCTCGTTGGAGTATTCTCCGCAACCGATGCCATTGTCTTCTATATTTTCTGGGAAGCGACATTAATACCGATGTATCTGATTATTGGTATCTGGGGATCGGATAATCGTGTTTATGCTGCCATTAAGTTTTTCCTCTATACATTCCTTGGTTCAGTGTTAATGCTGGCCTCATTCTTATATATGGGATATACAGTTGGTTCTTTCAAAATTGAAACTTTCTATGCGATTCGATTGGGAATGACAGCTCAGACCCTGATTTTTATAGCGTTTTTTCTGGGTTTTGCTATCAAGATACCCATGTTTCCTGTTCATACCTGGTTGCCTGATGCTCATACAGAAGCACCGGCTGGTGGTTCAATTGTCCTGGCCGCTATATTACTGAAGCTTGGAGCTTACGGATTCATTCGCTTTGCATTACCGATTGTTCCAGACGCCTGCAGACATTATGCGCCATTGATGATTGGATTGTCTTTAGTAGCCGTGGTCTATGTAGGTTTGGTTGCGATTATTCAAAAAGACATGAAACGCCTGATTGCTTATTCATCAATCTCTCACATGGGCTTTGTCACATTAGGATGCTTTACAATATTCACTATTGCTGAGCGATCTGGCTTAAGCAACGCAGGGCTCGTGCTTGAAGGCGCCATTGTTGTTATGATTTCCCATGCGTTTATATCAAGTGGGATGTTTGCTGGTGTCGGATTTATTTATGATCGCATGCATACCCGTAAAGTCAGTGATTTTGGAGGTATTGTAAATACCATGCCTGTCTTTGCCTCCTTCTTTATGCTGTTCGCTATGGCTAATGCAGGCTTACCAGGTACTTCCGGTTTCGTGGGCGAGTTCATGGTTATTCTTGGCAGCATTAAAGCCGGGTTTTGGATTGCATTCTGGGCTGCTACGACACTGATTATCGGTGCTGCCTATACATTATGGATGTATAAACGCGTCATTTTCGGCAAAATTGCAAATGAAAAAGTAGCTGCTTTGAAAGATTTATCTGTTTATGAGACCAGTGCCTATGTGCTGTTGGCATTGATGGTTATTCTTATGGGAGTCTATCCAAAGCCAGTTCTTGATTACGTTCATCAGTCCGTCAGTTACACATTGGCTCAGGCTGATAAATCAAAATTATAAAAATGCAAGGTTAATAAACATGATGTCTTTACTTGATAATCTACATGTCGCCATACCGGAAATAATACTCCTGATAACAGCTTGTCTGGCTTTGTTGGGCGATCTTTTCTTCAGGGAAAAAATTAAAAACCTGGCTTATGGCATTAGCCTGGCGGGTATGTTACTGGCTGGAGTAGTCTGCTATCTGCTTCTGGGTAATTTTAAAGTTATCGTGCTAGGCGGACTTTTTATCTGTGATGATGTTTCCCAGTTAATGAAATTATTCATTCTGCTTAGCGTGTTTCTTGCTTTTATCTATTCAGAAAAGTATCTGGATGAACGTCAGATGCCCTCGGGTGATTACTACGTGCTGGGTCTTTTCTCCACTTTAGGAATGATGATCCTGGTTTCCGCTCATTCGCTGCTGACGGTTTATCTTGGACTTGAACTGTTGTCATTACCGCTTTATGCAATGACCGCTATAAGACGAACAAACAGCGATGCTTCAGAAGCTGCCATGAAATATTTCGTAATGGGTGCTATTGCTTCTGGTATGCTGCTTTATGGCATGTCCCTCGTCTATGGAGCAACCGGTAAACTCGATTTACTGGACATTGCCAATGCAATTGCTGCGAACTGGCAGGAGCAGGGCAGCTTGCTGACCTTCGCATTAGTCTTTATTGTTGCCGGCTTTGCCTTTAAGCTTGCTGCAGTGCCATTTCACATGTGGGCACCCGATGTATATCAGGGGGCGCCAACTTCTGTAACTTTATTTATCAGTACTGCGCCTAAAATAGCGGCAATTGGGATGACTTTCCGATTGCTTACGCTTGGACTAGTTGACTTGGCGGCTGATTGGCAGCAACTATTAATTGTTATCACATTACTCTCTACTGGTATTGGCAATCTGCTGGCAATCGTTCAAACGAATTTAAAACGGCTGCTGGCTTATTCTGCAATTTCACATGCCGGCTATGCCTTATTTGGTATTTTGGCTGGTAACGCGGCTGGTTATTCCGCTGCCTTATTTTATGTCCTCATGTATTCAATCATGACAGTAGCTGCGTTTGGTATCATTCTTCTGCTCTCACGCAGTGGTGTAGAGATTGAACAAATCAGCGATCTGAAAGGCCTTAATAAACGAAACCCCTGGATGGCGTTTATGATGCTGATCGTCATGTTTTCAATGGCCGGTGTACCTCCAACAGTGGGCTTCTTCACCAAACTGCTGGTACTCAAGGCGCTGGTTGATGTCCACCTTACCTGGATTGCTGTTTTCGGTCTGATTTTTGCTGTGATTGGTGCCTATTACTATATTCGTGTGGTTAAAGTAATGTACTTTGATGAAATGGAAGATAGTGCTCCTATCAGACTGTCAGGACCTACAACACTACTTTATTCACTCAATTGCCTGTCTTTACTTGCGCTTGGCTTGTTTCCTACAGGCTTATTAACCGCCTGCGTTAACGCGTTTTCCAGTTAGTTAGTTCTCTCAGGGCTGGGTTATGTTGCTCAGCCTGTTGTTACCAATCAACAGCTAAGCATAATAAATATTCGATACAGTAAATCCGGAATAAATTGTATCTTCCAAATATATGTATTGGTTTTAGTCAAAAAACCCTTGTTTAACCATATAAAACACAACAATATCAATAAATCGACGAGATTATAAGAAAATACTTGCAGAGTTAATAAATGCTGCGTATACTTGGTTCTGTTGATGCGGGGTGGAGCAGCCTGGTAGCTCGTCGGGCTCATAACCCGAAGGTCGTAGGTTCAAATCCTGCCCCCGCTACCACTACTAAAAGCCCCATTTATGGGGTTTTTTATTATGTAAAAAACGGATCTCATTTATCGGCAACCCTCTGAACTGCTTCCAGGAGCGAAAGGGAATGTCAAAATCATTGATGGATGGGTAATTGGAGTATGGAGATATATTCTTTTGGAACTAAATGCTCCGACGCCAATAAACACTCTTTGAAACCGAGAGGTGTACTGTTTCCTGCAATCATATTCTGAACAAAGGTTGAATCCTTCAAATCGCCATAGCGCTGGTGTAAATTCAGATGACTGAACAAGCATAGGAAAAAAGTAATTCCTGAACAGCAAATGATTAAACTAAATTGAAGTTATCGATGATTAAAAATGATATAGAAAATTTGTTATATCCAATAGTGACCGCACTAGGTTACCAGCTATGGGCTTGTGAATATTTACCTCAGGGCAAACATTCCCTGTTAAGAGTCTATATAGACAGACCCGAAGGCATTGGCCTTGGGGATTGTGAAATAGTCAGCAAACAGATCAGTGCATTGCTTGATGTCGAGGATCCGATTCCCGGGAATTATAGCCTTGAGATTTCTTCACCGGGTATACCGCGTCCACTCTTTTATAGAGAACATTATTTAATGTATGTTGGACAGGAAATTCAACTGAAGCTTAGAAGAGCAATACAAGGCCAACGAAAAAAATTGAAAGGGAGCATTGAAAGCGTTCAGGAACAATCTTTGGTACTAAATGTTGAAAACGAACATCTGGAAATACCATTTTCCGACATTATAAAAGCTAATTTGACAGGCGAGTGAGGCAGGCATGAGTAAAGAATTGTTATTAGTAGCAGAGGCATTGTCCAATGAAAAAGGGGTGACAAAAGATGTCGTGTTGTTAGCCATTCAGGCAGCTCTTGAATCAGCCACTCGAAAATTGTCAGGGCATGACATGGGCGTGCGCGTTAAGCTTGACCCTAAAACAGGCGAATATGAGACCTACCGCTATTGGGAGGTTGTTGCAGATGACGAGATTGTAAATCCAGCGGCTGAAATAACCCTGTCAGCAGCCCGTGAGCGTTCACCCGCCATTGAGATCGGTGAAAAAATTGAAGAGCCGATGCCTTCTATTGAGTTCGGACGTATTGCTGCTCAAACGGCGCGGCAGGTCATCATGCAAAAAGTCCGGGAAGCTGAGCGGCAACAAATTGTCGAACAGTTTCGTGCCAAACAGGGGCAGCTGGTTTATGGAACCGTTAAAAAAGTAACCAGAGACAATATTATTATCGACCTGGGCGGCAAAGCAGAAGCGTTTATGCCACGTCAGGAAATGCTTCCTAATGAAATGTTCAGACCCAATGACAGAGTCCGCGCATACCTCTATGAAATCACACCGCAATCACGTGGTCCTCAATTGTTTGTCAGCCGCATTCGTAATGAAATGCTGATTGAATTATTCCGCATTGAAGTGCCTGAAATTGGTGAGAATGTTATCGAAGTGAAGGCTGCTGCCCGAGAACCTGGAATTCGTGCTAAAATTGCAGTAAAAACTAACGATGGGCGTATTGATCCTGTAGGGGCCTGTGTCGGTATGAGAGGGGCTCGCGTTCAGGCCGTATCTAGCGAATTAGGCGGAGAGCGCGTTGATATTATATTATGGGATGATAATCCGGCGCAATTAGTTATCAATGCAATGGCTCCTGCCGATATTACCTCCATTATTGTAGATGAAGACAGTCATACGATGGATTTGGCTGTTCAGAAAGAGCAGTTATCCCAGGCAATTGGGCGCAATGGTCAGAACGTAAGACTAGCCAGCCAATTAACCGGTTGGACATTGAACGTGATGACCGTCGATGACTTTAATGCAAAAACACAGGAAGAATCATCTAAAATAGTAAACCTGTTTACTTCAGCACTAGATATTGACGAAGAAATTGCAGCTCTGCTTGTCGCCAATGGCTTCTCTTCTCTTGAAGAGATTGCTTACGTGCCCAAAGAAGAGCTAATGGGAATTGAAGAGTTTGATGAAGAAATTGTTGATGAATTGAGAAATCGAGCGAATGACACATTACTTGCTCAAGCCCTTTCTTCAGGCCAGGATTTAGAGAGTGAAAATGATAATTCCTTACTAGAAATGGAAGGAATGACTGCTGAGATTGCGGATGCCCTCAACAAAAAAGGGATTGTCACCATGGACGATTTGGCAGAGCAATCTGTTGATGAGCTTCTGGAAATTGAAGGTATGACCGAGAAAAAGGCGGCTGCCTTAATAATGAAAGCACGTGAACCCTGGTTTAGCTAAATTAAGCACATCTGGGGCAAAACAGGTTAAGTGTCTGCAGGGCGCCTGACCAATGTTACGAAATGATATTTAGAACAAAGCAATTTGATTGAAGTTGCCAAAAGAGGATCATAAATATGGCGGATGTAACGGTTATACAATTAGCTCAGGTCGTGGGTATCCCGGTTGAGAGCCTGTTAAACCAGTTGCAGGAAGCGGGGCTATCGTTTACTGATGGTACTCAAACTGTAAATGAAGATCAGAAGCGGATTTTACTCAATCACTTGAAAACCAGTAGTCGTGGCGAGCTGCGGGCGAGTCCCGAGCGGATTACGCTCAAAAGAAAAAGTCTCACCAAAGTCACTGTGGGACATGATATTCACAGTGGAAAAACAGTCAATGTTGAATTTAGAAAAAAACACATTTATGTGAAGCGCTCAGCTCTGGAGCAGGAACCTGAAGTCGAAGTAGAGACCACCACTGCGTTGATGGAGCCTGTGGAGCATGAGGTAGAGGTTATAGAACCTCCGATTGCTTTGGAAGAGCCGATTGAGCCTGTCAGCAACGAAGAATCCCCAATTGCAGCTGAAGTGGCAGAGACCGATGAATCCGGAATAGTTTCTGAAATCCAGGAAGTAAAAGAAGCTCTTATTCCTAAAATGGAGGAAGTTGCCAGCACTGTTGCCGAAACTCCTGCTGCCGAGCCTGTCCAAAAACCCTTTACTCCAAGAACTACCGATGAGAAATCGGAAAAGGCACCTAAAAAACGCCATATGGACAAAGAGGAAATGGAAGCCGATAAAAGCGATTACAAACGTGGGAAAAAGAAGCCTAAATACCAGCAGATGTCTGAACGTGATGATGACGACGCCGGTGTCCGTTTCAAACGTGGCAAATCGAAAAAACGAAAACCAAATGAAAAATCTGATAAATACCGGGAGGCTGAAGAAGCATTAACCCACGGATTTGCTATGCCTACTGCACCGGTTGTCAGGGAAGTTGCTATTCCTGAAACAATTACTGTGGGTGAGCTAGCCAAGCGAATGTCAGTGAAAGTTGCCGAAGTTATTAAAGTCATGATGGGGCTTGGCGCAATGGCAACTATCAACCAGGTTATTGATCAGGATACAGCACTGATTGTAGTCGAGGAAATGGGACATAAAGCCCATCTGCTGAAAGAGGATGCGATTGAGCAAAATCTTGGTGATGCCCTCTCTAAAGGAAGCCATAGTGTTGAGCGTGCACCGGTAGTAACCATCATGGGGCACGTAGATCATGGAAAAACATCGCTGCTGGATTATATTCGCCGTACCAAAGTTGCAGCGGGTGAAGCAGGGGGTATTACACAGCATATCGGTGCATACCACGTGGCTACAGAGAAAGGCGAGATTACTTTTCTTGACACACCAGGTCATGCGGCGTTTACAGCCATGCGGGCACGCGGTGCACAGGTTACTGATATCGTTGTGTTGATTGTCGCAGCCGATGACGGTGTTAAACCACAGACTATTGAAGCGGTACAGCATGCGAAAGCGGCCAGTGTACCTATCATTGTCGCAGTAAATAAAATGGATAAGCCTGATGCAGATCCTGATCGGGTTATGAATGAGTTATCTGCTTATGATGTAATCCCTGAAGCATGGGGCGGCGATAACATGTTTGTGCAGATTTCAGCAAAAGCAGGGACAGGCGTCGATGAATTACTCGATGCAATTCTCCTGCAGTCCGAGGTACTTGAATTGACTGCACCAACTGATGGTGCTGCCAAAGGGGTGGTAATTGAATCCCGTCTCGATAAAGGCCGTGGTCCTGTAGCTACTGTCCTCGTCCAGAGCGGTACCCTCCATAAAGGTGATATTTTACTGGCAGGTTTCCAATATGGCCGGGTAAGAGCGTTAGTTAGCGATAATGGGTCATTAGTTGACACTGCCGGACCTTCAATTCCTGTGGAAGTCTTGGGTTTATCGGCCATACCTCATGCAGGGGATGAAGCTGTTGTTGTACCGGATGAGAAACGAGCACGTGAAGTTGCCTTGTTCCGTCAGGGTAAATTCCGTGATGTGAAACTGGCAAGACGCCAGAAATCGTCTCTTGAAGGCATTTTTGAAAATATGACGACGACTGAAGCTAAAGTACTTAACGTGGTGCTTAAAGCAGATGTTCAAGGTTCTGTCGAAGCAATCGCTGATGCGCTGGTCAAACTTTCAACTGATGAAGTAAAAGTAGAGATTATTGCGAATGGTGTTGGGGGAATCACTGAATCAGATGTTCATTTGGCAATAGCTTCCAGTGCGATCCTGATTGGTTTTAACGTTCGTGCGGATACTGGTGCCAAACGCCTTGCCGAGCAGGAGGGTGTATCCTTGAATTATTACAGTGTTATTTATGACATTGTAGATCAGGTGAAGGGTGCATTAACGGGTATGTTAGCGCCACAGTTTAAAGAAGAAATTGTAGGTATTGCAGAAGTTCGCGACGTATTCCGCTCTCCCAAGTTAGGCGCAATTGCTGGTTGTATGGTCATCGAAGGTACGGTGAAACGTAATAACCCAATACGTGTGCTGCGCAATAATGTGGTTATTTATGAAGGTACTCTCGAATCGCTACGCCGCTTTAAAGACGATGTCCTGGAAGTACGTCAAGGATTTGAGTGCGGTATTGGGGTTAAAAACTATAATGACGTTAAACCCGGTGATTTGATTGAAGTTTTTGAAACGATTGAGATAAAACGAGATTTATGAGTAATTTTAAACGAGTAGATCGGGTTGCGGAAATGCTGCAACGGGAGCTGTCACAATTGATACAGCAGGAAGTTAAAGATCCTCGACTGCCTTCTTTTGTGACAATCTCGGCTGTAAAAGTATCTCCTGATTTGAGCCATGCAAAAGTATATTTCACGGTGCTGAATCATGATGTAAAAATGACAGCCGGGATTCTAAACGCTGCTTCTAGTTATTTAAGAACCGCTTTGGCACGTTCTGTAAAGTTGCGCATAGCTCCTCAATTGCATTTTATCTATGATGAATCCATTGAGTATGGCCGTCGTTTGAGTAAGCTGATTGATGATGTTAACCCTGCGGAGCCTGATGAAGACGCGTGATTCCCTGGCAATTAATGGTATTTTGCTGTTGAACAAACCACAGGGACTGTCTTCTAATGCAGTATTACAAAAAGCTAAACGATTGCTTAATGCCACTAAGGCAGGTCATACTGGCAGTCTTGATCCTCTGGCTACTGGTATGCTGCCTTTATGTTTTGGCGAGGCAACCAAGGTTTGCCAATATTTACTGGATGCCGATAAAACCTACCAGGCGACGGGCCGATTAGGTATCAAAACCGACAGTGGTGATTCAACTGGAACCATCGTGGCTCAGATTTCAGATTTACCTGCGATTAGCGAATCCGTGCTGCATTCGGTGATCCAGAAATTTACCGGGGCTATTGAGCAGACTCCATCGATGTATTCTGCCCTTAAACATCAGGGTAAGCCGCTGTATAAGTATGCGCGTGAAGGTAAGACCCTCGAGCGAAAAAAACGAATTATTAATATCTATCATATTGAATTAAAGAACTTTGATGGTCAGGATTTCGCTATTGAAGTCAGTTGCAGTAAAGGAACCTATATTCGCTCTCTCATTGAGGATATTGGCGAGAGGCTCGGCGTTTATGCGCATATGACACAATTGCATCGACTGCATACTGCAGGATTTAAGCATGAGCCGATGTATACATTTGAGCAGTTGTCCGTACAAGATGACTTGCAAAAACTTCTATTACCTATGGATGATGCGATTTCGCATTTGCCTGCGGTTGAGTTAGAAGATAACCAGTTGCAAAGCTTACGGCAGGGTAAAATAATCCAATTAACAGACGATGTGCTTCCAGGCCTGTTGCGTCTTTATAATCAAAGCAGTTTTTCCGGCATTGGTGAAATCAATGAGAATGGAGACTTACTGGTCAGACGGTTGCTGTCGTTTTAATGATGGGCTGGAGTTGCAGTCGGATTGATTCGCTTCAGAAAAATCTAGTGGAAATTTTGTAAAAAGAGTTGTTTTTGAATAACTTTTTGACTAAAGTATAGCAATGCATTATCCAATACTTGTTTATTTGTTGTGGTCTTGGTAAAATGCTCGCCTTTAATACCACACACTTAGCTTATATCCAGGAGTGAACAATGTCGCTAAGCAGCGAACAAAAAGTAGAAATCATCAACCAGTTCAAGCGAGCTGACAATGACACCGGATCTCCCGAGGTTCAAGTCTCCCTTATTACTGGACGTATCAAATATTTAACTGAACACTTCAAAGTGAACCGTAAAGATTTCCATTCAAAACGTGGTTTGCAAGCTTTAGTTAACAAAAGAAGAAAGCTTCTTAAATATTTAAAAGATAATGACTCAGGTCGCTATCAAACACTAATTCAGAGTTTGGGACTAAGAGATTCTTATTGATTCAGGATTTCATTTAATGCCAGAAGCTCTTGACATATTTGACTAATGAAAGGCGCAGTGTTCTGCGCCTTTTTTTTATAATAATTAAATGAGGTAAATTACGTGTCCAAAATTATAAAAGAAATACGCTTTGGTGAGCATCGCCTGGTTTTGGAAACCGGTGAAATTGCGAGACAAGCGGATGGCGCCATATTAGCCAGTATGGCAGGTACCCAGGTATTGGTAGCTGTTGTAGCTAAAAAAGAAGGCGCTGATTCAAACAATTTCTTTCCATTAACAGTTAATTATCAGGAAAAAAGTTATGCCGCAGGTAAAATTCCTGGCGGTTTTAACAAAAGGGAAGGACGGCCAAGCGAACATGAGACGCTGACCTCTCGTTTAATGGACAGGCCATTACGTCCTTTATTCCCTGAAGGCTTTTCTAATGAAGTGCAAGTCATTGCCACCGTTTTATCTTTAAATCCGGAAGTTCCAGCAGATATAATTTCCATGATTGGTGCTTCTGCTGCGTTAGCTGTCTCTGGGTTACCATTCCAAGGACCAATCGGTGCCGCAAGAGTTGGTTATAAAGATGGCATTTATCTTTTGAACCCTGGCTACAAAACCTTGCAGCAATCTGAATTGGATCTGGTAGTTGCTGGAACGCAGGACGCCATATTGATGGTAGAGTCCGAAGCTAAAGAATTGTCCGAAGAAATCATGCTGGGTGCTGTGCTTTATGGCCATGAAATGATGCAGTCTGTTATTCAGGGGATCAAGGAATTGGCTAAAGAAGTCAATAAAACCCCCTGGAACTGGACAATGAAACCTGCCAATCAGGAACTGGTTCAGCGTGTCAGTGAGTTTGCCAGAGGAAGTATTACAGAAGCTTATTTACTCAAAGACAAGCAACAACGTTATCAGCGCCTGGATGAGATCAGAGTGCAGCTGATTGAAAATATGTGCGGCGAAACCCAGGAAATTATGCCTGCAGAAATCAGTGACATAATGAACTCGCTTGAAAAAGAAATCGTCCGTAATCGTATTCTGGATGGCGAGCCTCGTATCGATGGACGTGATCAGCACACTGTAAGACCTATCTCTATTCGTACCAAATTTCTGGAAAGAGCTCATGGTTCGGTATTATTTACCCGCGGTGAGACTCAGGCCATTGTAGCGGCAACCTTGGGGAATGAGCGTGATGCTCAGATTCTGGATAGCCTGACCGGCGAATCAAAAGATCGCTTTATGCTCCACTACAATTTTCCTCCCTATTCTGTTGGAGAAGTGGGGATGGTTGGTAGTCCCAAACGTCGTGAAATTGGACATGGTCGTTTGGCAAAGCGCAGTCTAATCGCCGTATTACCAACAGCCAGTGAATTTCCCTATGTCCTGCGAGTCGTTTCTGACATTACCGAGTCGAATGGCTCAAGCTCAATGGCGACCGTCTGCGGTACCAGTCTGGCATTAATGGATGCCGGGGTTCCTCTGAAAGCTCCTGTTGCCGGGGTGGCAATGGGATTGATTAAAGAAGGCGAGCGCTTTGCTGTATTGACCGATATACTCGGCGACGAAGATCATCTGGGTGATATGGATTTCAAAGTGGCAGGAACTGATCAAGGCGTCACTGCTTTGCAAATGGATATCAAGATTACTGGTATCACCAGGGAGATTATGGAGCAGGCACTGGAACAGGCAAAAGCTGGACGGCTTCATATTTTGGGTGTGATGAATAACGCATTGTCTGAGCACCGTGATGAGCTATCGCAACATGCTCCACGCATTACCACCATGAAAGTTGCGGAAGATAAAATTCGGACAGTCATCGGTAAAGGCGGTTCTACAATTAAAGGATTGATAGAAAGCACTGGTGTTTCCATCGATATCGATGATACAGGGGTTATCCAGTTATTTTCTCCTGATGCGCTGGCATTGGAAGAAGCACAGCGTCAAATCAAGGCTCTGGTTGCTGAAGTTGAAGTAGGCCAGATCTATCGCGGTAAAGTAAGCAAGATAGTTGATTTTGGTGCATTCATTAACCTTCTGCCTGGCAAAGATGGTTTACTGCATATTTCTCAGATCTGCAGCGATCGCTCTCAGAAGGTGGAGTCTGTTCTCAGCGAAGGCCAGGAAATTGAAGTGCTGGTAGCTGGAATTGACAAACAAGGCCGTATCAAACTGGAGTGGAAGGACAAGCCTGAAGCCCCTGCGAAAGCTGAGAGTGAAAGCACTGAGTCAGCTGAGACTGAAACAGCTGATGCCGGCTCAGATCGTAGTGGGGAAGAAGAGTAATTTCACTTTCGTTCCCGCGAAGATCATTAAGTTACGGAAATTTTGTCATTCCCGCGAAGGCGGGAATCTATTTCTCAGTTGGCATTATAGCTAGCTCAGAGATGTATCCCCGCCTGCGCGGGGAGGACAGTTTAATGGCAGTGTCCCTAACCCTGTTTACTTAAAAAAACCATGCCATGTATTAAGCATTTTGCAAAACAGCTCTGCTGTTTTTTCAGCATCATAAATCGCGGAATGCGCCTCCTGGGTATTAAACTCAATCCCCGCGGCCCTGACTGCTTTTGCCAACACCGTTTGACCATAGAAAAGTCCAGATAAGGTAGCGGTATCAAAACAGGTAAATGCATGAAAGGGTAATTTAACTTTGGTGCGTTCAGCCGCTTCTTTCATAAACAAAAGATCAAACCAGGCATTATGGCCTACAAGCACAGCTCTTTGACAGTGATTTTTCTTCAATGCCTTTTGAATAGGTTTAAAGAGATTTTCAAGCGCTTCTTTTTCCTCAATAGCAAAACGTAATGGTTGAAACGGATCAACCTGAATGAATTCCAGCGACTTCTGATCCAGAACAGAACCCTCAAAGGGTATAACATGTTCAAAATGGGTAGATTCTCGATAATAATTCCCATGCTCATCGCGATTAATAAGTACAACACAGGCTTCTAACAATGCATTAGTTTTAGGATTTACGCCTGCAGTTTCCAAATCGACAATAACGGGTAAAAAACCTCTGAATCGCTCTTTTAACTGATTGCCATATGGTTCTAAAAATTTAGTCATCAATACTCCATGACAGTAATTCGCCTGCGGCCATAGGCACAATTTTGTCCTGGCCGAAGGTTAAAAACCCTGGAATCGACTGCGGTTTTTTAACAAGCTGCAATTGATCGACATTGGGAGCTAAGCGATAGAAATCAGAACCATGCTGAGCTAAAAATCCATTAAGCAAAGGAAGTTTGTTTCTCTCATCAAAAAGTTTAGTATAAAACGCTACTGCAAAAGGGGCTGAGTATACTCCTGCACAGCCGCAAGCGGATTCTTTATGCTGGACGGCATGCGGCGCACTATCGGTTCCTGCAAAAAATCTGGGATTACCGCTTAAAGCGGCTTCTTGAAGGGCCAGCTGATCGCGTTCATGTTTCAAAATTGGAAGGCAATAATAATGCGGCTTAAGGCCGCCAGCGAGAAGCTGGTTACGATTATACAGTAAATGATGAGGGGTGATGGTCGCAGCCAGGGTGCCAGGTCCATTATTAACAAACTCAACAGCCTTTCGCGTAGATATATGCTCCAGAACCACTCGTAACCTTGGAAAATTATGTAAAATAGGGCTCAGGTAGCTGTCAATGAAATCCTCTTCGCGCTCGAAAATATCGCCTTCAACGGTCTCGCCATGAATCTGCAGCACCAGATCATAATCTTGCATGATCTCCAGCAATGGATATAGAGCATGAATTGAGCGGGCACCTTGTTCAGAGTTGGTAGTTGCTCCTGCAGGATATAGTTTGGCTCCAAGAATAAAATCGGATTGTGCCGCCTGTTGTAGTGTTTCCGGTGAAACAGTTTCATTGAGATACAAAGTCATCAAGGGTTGGAATTTACTGTTTCCGGGCAATACGTCCAGAATACGCTGACGATAGGCTATTATTGCCTCAACGGTGGTCAGGGCTGGTTTTAAGTTAGGCATTACCAATGCGCGTGCAAAGTGTCTTGCAGTCGCATTGACGGTATCTTTTAACAAGATGCCGTCTCGGAAATGGACATGCCAGTCATCTGGTTTGGTAATGGTGATAGTTTTCAAGATAAAGATTCTCTGAAAATTGCCGATATAGGAGAATAACATGCTTTCGCGATGTGGATGAGCAAAAAATGACACCAGCACGCCTTTTTTTACCGCTTATATTGTCTGTGTTGAATCTGACATATGCAGTCTCATATGCCGCGCCGCTGCATGTCGAGTATGTAAGTCCACTGGGAACAGAAAACTGGAAAATGACCGGTAGCCGCTTACGCTGTGGTTTATCACTGACAATTCCAAATTTTGGTGTTGCCTATTTCGAGCAATATGCAGCCAAACCACCTCATTTCATTATGACTAAATGGGAGCAGGTTGAAAAAAGGCTACCGGCGGCATTTTATGCGGGGCCTCCGATGTGGAAACCAAATGGGCCAATCTTCTTTATATCCAAAACATCCATTAATCCAGGCAAGTATGGTGTATTTTTAAATAGAGAGCCTGCACTAAAAGCCTTAACTTATTTATCTCGTGGATTTATAACCAAATTTCAATACCATTCAGAAGAGGGTTTTGCTGTATCAGTTATTTTGTCACCTGTGAAATTTCAGGAGCCGTTTGCGAAATACCAGAAATGCCTGGGGAATCTTCTGGATTATACCTATCAAAGTGTTGCAGTAACAATTATCCTGTTCAACACAGATAATTCCGAGTTAAGTGATGCCGCGAAGAGTCAACTGGACAAAATAGTCGAGTATTTTCGCGCGGATGCGCAGGTTAAAAAAATTGCTATTGCGGGTTACGCCGACAGCACAGGACGGAAATCCTATAATAATGCTGTTTCCGAAGACAGGGCTGAGGCAGTGAGCCGCTATCTTTCTGGTAAAGGTATCGATAAGAGTGAGATGACAGTTACCTGGTATGGAGCAACCAGACCAGCAGAGACGAATGACACAGAAGCAGGTCAGGCGGCTAATCGGCGAGTTGTCGTTAAGCTGGTAAAGTAAGTATTCATTTATTCATTTGTAATTAATTTTAGTTCTTTTTTCCTTTCAGACAAAGCAGAAATATACCCCCATTTAAAAAGCAGCGATGCGCTTATCTTCATTTGGCCACTTTGATCATAATAAACTCTTTTCTATATGTTGATGAAAGAGTCATCTCGATCTGGATTCACGCATTTGGTCAAATATTGGGCTGTAGTCCTGAAAATATAAAGTTGATGATAAGTTGCTTATGATGATTATTTTGGAATCAATTAGTAAGGTTTGCCTATCAGTTTTTAAAAATTATATTGAAAATTAGATGAAATACTGTTGACTTTGCCAAATTGGCGCTTGATAATTTGCCCATGTACGTTCTCGGTTAGAGCGATGATTGCGTACTGTCGTCAACCTTCAATGGTTTGACAGCAAAACGGGAAATTAATAATAAAAAAGTGGAGATGAAGCATGTTAAATTTGAAAAAAACAGCGGTAGCTGTTCTTGCTTTAGGTAGCAGTGCAGTATTTGCTGGAACCATGGGTCCTGTATGTACCCCTGGGAATGTTACAGTTCCTTGCGAAAGAACAGCTTGGGACTTCGGCGTATCAGCTCTTTATCTTGAGCCTGTTTACAGTGGCGATTTTGGTTACCACGGTGCTTATGTTGATCCTTTCAATGGCAACTACCGTTTCAACGAAAATGATCCTGATTTCGATTGGGGCTTCAAAATCGAAGGTTCTTACCACTTCAGCACTGGAAATGACCTGACTGTAAACTGGTACCATTGGGATAATGATGACGATCGCAATGTTAACACTTACGACTACTTCCTGGAAGGCAACGTTCCTTACCACCTGAGCTGGGAACCTAAATGGGATGCTGTTAATGTCGAATTCGGTCAACACGTTGATTTCGGTGAGTTCAAAAACATCCGTTTCCACGGTGGTGTTCAATACGCTCGCATCGAACATGATCTGAGACTGCGTCCATGGTACAACTACAACATCCAGAACACTCGTTTCGAAACTAAATTCAACGGTTTCGGTCCTCGTGTTGGTGCTGACATGTCTTACGACTGGGGTAACGGATTTGCAATCTATGCAAACGGCGCTACTGCAATCCTGGTTGGTGACAGCGATTTCAGCAACAGCCTGGTTGCCTCAAGCCTGGGCTACGCTCACGGTTCCAAAACTTCTATGGTTCCTGAGTTGGAAGCTAAACTGGGTGCTAAATACACTTACGCAATGGCTCAAGGTGATCTGACTCTGGATGCTGGTTGGATGTGGGTCAACTACTTCAACGTTAACCACGTTGGTTACCCTGCAGCTGGTTACCCAACTGTTAGCGAAAGCGACTTTGCTCTGCACGGTCCTTACGTTGGTCTGAAATGGGTCGGTAACGTATAATCGTAGTACAGCTTTAGTAAAGCCCATCACTAGTGATGGGCTTTTTTTTACAGAATGGAGTGAATATGTTGAAAAAAATGACTTTGGCTGTATTAGGCTTGACTGTAAGCAGCATGGCTGCTGCAGGAATGTACTCTGAGCCCCCTGCACCTACTTGCACACCGGGCGATGTGACTGTTCCTTGTGAAGCAAAACAATGGGATTTGGGAATACAGGCGCTTTACCTGCAACCTATTTACAGTGCTAGCCGTGGTTATAGACTGGGTGGTACTTTACTGTCCAATCTTTCCTCTACGTATTATAATGACGTTGATCCTGACTGGGGTTGGGGTTATCGATTAGAGGGTTCCTATCATTTCCGCACTGGCAATGATATTACTGCAACCTGGATGCATTATGATGCTGACAGTAAACTCGGTCCTTACTTTGGTCCGTTCTATGTTGCTACAACTCAAAGTTTTATTCCAGGTACTTATCGTCAGTATGTTGATAATCGCTTTGATCAGGTCAATGTGGTTATGGGTCAGCATGTAGATTTTGGATTGCTTAAGAACGCTCGTTTTTATGGCGGTTTACAGTATGCTGATATTCAGGTTGATGCGACCAATTACTACAATCTTCCATTAACTGTTCAGGCAGCTACCTTTGGTATCAGAACATTTAATAATACAGATTTCAATGGAGTGGGTCCGGTTATCGGCATCGATTACTCTTACGACTTATCTCCGAGCTTTAGCATCACTGCAAATACTGCAGGTTCTATTCTGTATGGAACTTCAAGAATTAACCGTGCAGATGTGTACAATGTCGGCCTGGTTGCTCTGAATGATTATGGTTCAAAACACAGTATCGTTCCAAGCTTTGAAGCCAAGTTGGGCGCGAACTATGCGTACCCAGTAGCTCAGGGTGTATTGAATATTCAAGGCGGTTATCATGTACTTAACTATTTCAATGCCCTGCAAGACGTGGAATTCCAATGCTGTACACGCGTCGTAGCCTATAGTGATTTCGGTCTGTATGGTCCATACCTGGGTCTTAAATGGGTAGGCTAAGCAACTGACTTAAATTAAAAGTTCACTATATCAATTAAGTGAACATCGAGATCTATTTCCCAATTGTTCCATGCAATGAAAGAAATAGATCTCAGATTTCCGCAGCTTAAAAAATCTCGTTGATCATGATAAATAATGTGCAATTATTCTAGTCAGTCCGGGTTCGGCAGGCTATAATCGACCACGCCTTATGTGGAAGAAAAAAAGAATAGTCAGGAGTACCCGTGAAACACAAAGCTTTAATCCTTGCCCTGGCCGCAGTCACAGCCCCGGTTATTGCAGCCGATAACGAGCACCTCCAACAGCAAATTCTGCAATTACAACGCCAAACTCAAGAATTGCAAAATCAATTAAGCCAGTTACAAAAGCAGTTAGTTGCTCAGACGTCAGCGAATAAGAGCACGGTTAAAAGAGCTGCGCCTAAAAAGACAAATCGCACAAAAACAGCGCCAGCTCCAATCGCGCGGAAGGCAGAAATAAAACGCCAACAGACGGCAAGCACGCCCGCGGCAAAATCAGTGCCCACGACACAAAAAGGGACGCGTGTTTTTCACGATGCCAATATCACTGTGCATACTCCCGAGGGTCACCCGGAGTCTATTGGATTTTACCCAACAGCACTCCTCGCTGATAACCAGGTGGTTACCTATATTGCAGGAACACCAGTTGTAACCTCTCCCTATTTAGGCGAACGTCCTGCATTTGATGGTTCTGATTATATTGTGAATATTTCCAGTATTAATCGGGACATTCGCTTAATGCAGCAACGTAGACGACTCTATGATGCTTACAAAAATATTGGTTATCCAATTCCCCATATTCCAATTATTGCATTAAGCGGGAAGGCGGAACCAGTTGCCAGTTTCAGTCAGCCCTATGTGGGACAATCAAGTGGTGATTTGACGCTAGGATCGAGTGAGTTAGACGTGGCAGCGGCCTTGAATAGTTATGTTGAGGCATTTATCGGTATTGCTTATGATGAGAGCCCCCCGGATGTAGGAGGCCAGCGCCTGGCGAATTCTGCTTTTGGCCTGAACCTTGGGTTTGTGAACATTGGTAATCTGGATGAAAGTCCTTTTTATTTTACCGCCGGACAGCTCTATGCACCTTTCGGACGTTACTCCAGTTCAATGATTAGTTCCCCGATTACCCAGTCGATTACGCGAACGAAAACCAGACCATTCATCCTTGGATACAAGTCACAGACTGATACGGGTCCATTTGCAGCGGTTTATGGTTACAAGTCGGACACGACACTGGGCCATTCTGCAGTGGGGGGAGTCAATCTGGGTTATATATTTAAGCACGGCGATGCGTCTGGGGAAATTGGCGGCGGCCTGATAGGCTCTATTAATGATGCGCAAGGACTCCAGAGCACCGGCTCGGCACCTTTAACCACCTTTGGCGGTTTTGCGTCTCCGACCAATGGAAATGAAGCAGTCGCCAAAAGACAAGGCCTGAATATTCATGGAAATATCAGCTTTGATCGCTACAGTTTAACCGCTGAATGGGTAGGAGCAAGCAAGGCTTTTCGTACTCAGGATCTAAGCTTTAATGGATATGGCGCAAAACCCCAAGGCGCTCAGCTCGAGGGTGCGGTCACATTCATGGCTTTTGATAAACCGGCTTCTTTGGCTCTGGGTTACCAGTGGTCTCAGCAAACGCTTGCGCTCAATTTACCGAAACGTCGTATTGCCGGAGTATTCAATATTTCTTTGTGGAAAGACACAGTGGAAAGTCTTGAATACCGCCATGATACCGACTTTCCTGTCACCGACTTTGCTAATGGTGCTACAGCGCCCGGCTTACTGAATTCCAACACTGTAGGTACCGGGCAATCCGCCGATTCAGTGATAGCCCAAATCGGGGTTTATTTCTAACTGCTTCACACTTTCTTCATATTAGAGCCTCCAGGTTGGGGGCTCTAAACATGGATACAACTCTGTTCAATAAATTTACATATCCTTATCGTTTTCTATTGTGCAATAATTACTCACTTATGTATACTTAAGTAATACGTTGGGGGGTTTTAATGGATGCACATAATTCCACTCGCATTCTTCGCGTATATCAGACAGATGGAGTTGTTCAAATTTACAGAAGCATGAACGAGCTGGTTGCCAATGAAAATTTTATAATAATCGAAAATGATATAATTGATACGTCGCTAGGAAGCCTTGTAATAGAAACGAATGATCATCAGTTGTTAAAGCTGATGAATGGATTTCGCTTTAAATTAACCAGCGTGTTGTTTGATGCGATAGAATCCAATTCTCCGCAATTATATCAATTAATATCCCTGTATGATCTGAATCAGATGAACAACATGGGATATAATCGAAGCAACCAGTATTATCTGGCCCTCCTCGCTGTTGCCATTGCTTCCTCAGTGACCAGCTATGTCGCTTATAAAACCTGGGATGACTGGTTTCCTTCAGCTGAAGGTGAAGACGCCTCCTATGGCTTTTTTAATTTTTCCTTCCTCCTCGAACTTTTTAAAACGCTGGTTAGCCGATTGGAACTCATGGGTGACAGCAATGATTTTTCAACTCAGTCGGTACTGGTTTCTTTAGGAGATCATTTTCAGGAGGGGGCTCTCGCTGAGTATAAACCGCGCGGAAAATCAGTCGAAAACCCAACAAATACAGCCACCACGAGTAATGAGCAAACACGAGAGTCTGATCGCTCGGAGTTTATTCAACCACAGCCCTACAATCCCAAAACGCCTGATGTGATTATTTATGAGCCGCAATCGCCAGGTCAATTATCAGTTGACGGGCAGTTGACCTTGCGAAGTTCTGGCAGCGGTTATTCAATGAATCTAACTGGCAGGACTGTTAATATAGCGCCCGGTTCAACGGTCATCGTTACGATTACCGATAGCCAGGGAAATTCAGTGCGATCAGTTATCCCTGTTAATGCTGTTGGAGGTTACAGTTTAAATGGTATCAATGTATCCGGTTTAATTGATGGCGTATTGCACATCAATGCTACGGTGGTCGATGAGCTGAATCAAGTGGTTAGTGCCAGTGATCAGTTAGTGCTTGATGCGGTGCAGGGGGCGCTTAAAATTAATCTGGTTACCCAACAAAATCAGAGCGCTATGGCAATTGGAGGTACGTCTGCAGATATTCTGCCAGGCCGAATTTTAGATGCTGTGATAACTGATAAACATGGGCAAGTGGTCAATGCGAAAGTCATTATAAATCCGGATGGCAGTTTCAGTCTGTCGAATATCAATGGCGCCTCCCTCACGGATGGCAAGCTTACAGTTTCCATCTCTGGTGTGGATAATAATGGCTATACGGTAAAAGCGGTTGCTCAGGCCATATTTGATGCCATTGCCGGTTCAATCAGCGCCCAGGCGAGCACGATTACTCATTCTCCATTAATTGATATTAATGGGCTGACAAAAGATATTCCTGCAGGAAGTATTATTAATGTCATCATTACTGATAGTCATGGCAATCAGATTCACACTACAGCGACCGTTGGCAGTGACGGCCGCTTTCAACTCAGCCAGTTTGATGCTTCGTCTTTAATTGATGGGGATATTGCTATCACCGTCAGCGGTGTGGACAATAATGATACCGGGCGAAACGCAAATGCTGCAGCAGAACTGGATGCACTCGAAGGTTCTGTTAATGCGCAAATTACAACTTTCCTGCATTCACCTTTTGTTGATATCAGTGGCCAGACAGTGGATATTTATCCAGGAAACCTAGTCACCATTACACTTACAGACAGCCACGGAAATCAGGTATCAGCTACTGCGGTGGTTAATAGTGATGGAAGCTACCAGCTTGATCAACTAAACCTGTCCTCTTTAATTGATGGCGATATTGTGCTTGAGGTTGAAGGCACTGATAATAATGGGTTCAGTAGAAATACCAGTGTTCCCACAGAACTGGACGCCTTGCAAGGGGCTTTAACCACTGCGCTAACGACCTATTCGCACTCACCTTTAGTGGACATCAGAGGTCAGTCCGTTGATATTTATCCTGGATCGATATTGGCGGTTATAGTTAGCGACAGTCACGGCCATCAGGTAACGACAAATGCAACTGTTAATAGTGATGGTTCCTTTCAAATCAACCAGCTTGATGTGTCCTCTTTGACTGATGGCAATATTTCAGTGCAGGTTACAGGCACTGATAATAATGGGGATCCTTTGAATGCAACCCAGAATGCCAGCCTTGATGCTATTGCCAGCTCGTTGACTGCTGATCTGGTGACCACTAATTATTCTCCCCTTATTGATATCAGTGGACAGGCTATTGATTTTGCTGCAGGTCTTGTTAATTTTACTCTTAGTGATGTCAATGGAAACCAGATTTCAGGGATGACGGTGGTAGATGGCAATGGTACGTTTCATATCAGCCAGTTGAATGCCTCAGGGCTTGCTGATGGTGTTTTGACATTGCGGGTATTTGGCCAGGACAATAATGGCAACGCTTTAAGTGTACAGGATACCTCAATATTCAATGCCGTGGATTCACCACCCGTACTTAGTGTTATAAATCAGACGATTGAGTTTTTCCGGGACGCACAGGGATTGCAGTTGACTGATTTACAGGCGGCCCAGTATCTTCTGTCGCAGAAACTGAGCGGCAGCGGGGGGCAAACGATTACGGTGCCTGAGTATGGAGTGGATTTATCCAATACTATAATTAATACCCCTGTTCAGGTGACAGTCAATTTTATTACCGAAGGCTCTGGTTATAATAATTTAGTTGGGTATTATATTTTTGATAGCAATGGGCAAATTATTTCGGATAAAGTGGGCTTTATGTGGCTGGCAACGGATACCCCTGATGGAAGCTCGCTCCCCAATGTCCGTTTTGGTATTGCTCAGTCCGCCTCCTATACGATTACTGAGGGGATTCAGCCCGGTCAGGGGATTGGTTTCTTTGTAATTGCCAATGGCTCTAATCTGGCCTTTAATGCCAATTTAATTCAGGGAAACTATTCCAGTCTGGCGGCTCTGAATAATGACGTGACTATTGAAAATGGGCAGGTCAAAATCAATGGCACCCTAGTAAGCGGTGATGTGTTTTTTTCACACGATAAAAGCCTTAATGCGGATGCTTCTGTAAGCAACGATGCCCATGCAATTGGCGGCATCAGCTTCAATAACACTGGGAATATGGCTGATTATGCCGGGCTTCTGCTTATTGGTTTTGAAGACTTATTTGGAACTGGCGACAGTGATTACAATGATTTAGTGTTCAGTGTGAATATTGGCACTAACATCAACCAGCTGACAACCACCTCTGCTTCAGGTATTAATACCTTGACCGATATTGACAGTTCAGGTATTACCAGCGTTGAAATCAGCACCAGCGGATTTCTGGCGGGTGATCTGTTGCAGTTTAATGGAACACTACCCGGTATAACGATTGGAACAAACAGCATAACCATTAACTATCAGAACCAGAACTATCAGATTGACATCACCCAGATCAATGATGGAAACCCTTATCATCTGCTTTTTTCAGGGCATAGCGGGGCAGTACCTGTCGATGTATTTGAATTATTACTTCAGGCGATAACGTTTGTACCGGTAGCCTCTGAAAGCAGCGCTGGCACGCGCTCAATTCATTTTGCGGTTACCGATGATGGCGGAGCGATTGGGCATAGCCAGATTAACTACAATGTCAGCATTGAAGATCTCGGTTTCAGCGGCCTGATGGCGGCCCAGGATCTCTCCAGTTTGAGTGCAGGCGATGAGGTGGTGCATGTGACTGATGATCTAAGCCATTTGGGGATTATGTCCGGCACTTCCGGAACTGACACCATACAGTTTGACCAACTGAATATGGGCTTGAGTGCTTCAGAAATTAAGGAGCATTTCCAGTCAAATTGGGAAATCATTGATATGACCGGGCAAGGAAACAATAACCTGCAATTGGATTACGAAGCGATTCATCAACTGATTCAAAATAATCAACTCGTATTTGAATTAAGTACGGGAGAAGATGTTAACGTGTTAAAAATTGTTGCTGATGGCAAACAATCAGCAGCCAGCATGAACTTCGACAGTATTAGTCTGGAAAGCACCCATGTGACCCAGATTAATGATCCCAATCTTGCCAGCAATGAGCAATTATTCAAATTAACCAATGCTCAGGAGCAATCGGTGTACGTACATATTGTCAGCTTGACTGAGCACCTGCCGCAGGTTCATGCGACAGAGGTATCTGCTTAAATTTATGAGAGTCTTCATTAAACTGTGTCATGCCATGTCATCTCGAACGTAGTGAGAGATCTCCGAGTGCTGGCACAAACCAAGGTTTGGGAGATCTCTCACTGCGTTCGAGATGACG
Organism: Legionella genomosp. 1; assembly: GCF_900640215.1. NCBI lineage: Bacteria > Pseudomonadati > Pseudomonadota > Gammaproteobacteria > Legionellales > Legionellaceae > Legionella > Legionella genomosp. 1. The sequence continues at coordinate 39,254 of NZ_CAAAJH010000007.1, read as the reverse complement.
GCGTGCCTGCGAGTAATGACACAGTTTAATGAATACTCTCAAATTTATTGTTAATTATCCACCGCTAAAAGGCTTCTTAAACAGAGTTTCAGCAGATTCTTCGTCAGGCTTTTTTTGCTCTTTATTCAACATGGAATCAAAATCTTGCTCGCGAGTCGTTTTAACTTCCGTGGAGCTGAAAAAATAGGTTTTGCCCGCGGCTTTTCGACCCAGGCCCACAAAAACGCCGCCAAAAAGGGTGGTAAATACCATGGCTAAATCTGCAATGAAACGTCTGGTCGAATGGCGAGGCTGGAATTCCTTTTTGGCCGCCTTTTTCATGGCCTCTGCCTGCTCTTTAATTGGCTGATCAGAAAGGCGGGTTTTGAGTGTTTGTACATAAAACCGATCCAGAGAGGCTGTATATTCATCGCCATATTTATTCTTATGATTTTTTAAGACTCTTTGGTCATGAAACTGCTTTAATGTGACTAGATCGGCGGCAATACCAGGCTTTATTGGCGTGGTTGAAGCTTTTACTGCGTTCCATAATTGGTGATCGCTAAGCAGCTGTTGCCTGAAGAGTTGCAATTCAATCTGGTTCCCCGCCAAGTCCGGGTTGGAAAACACCTTTTCCAACACAGGATTTATTTCCCTCACTGTGGTTTCCTCAGATACAACCTTTTTTGCGACCAGTATTTCATAATGTTTTGCTTTCTCCAGGAGCTTCTCATACTCTCCCTGATATAATTCTTTATTGGCATTGTCCATGCCGGCATATTTAATAAGAAGCTGATCAGAGATTTCGAGAAACCGCTGCACACTGACCTCATCCTCTGAAATTTCATCATAGAGCTCTTTAAAGTTCATAAATCTAACGGCTTTATCATAATCCTTTTGATAGAGTGGTTTATGCTCGTCAGGCAAGGCCTGAAAAGCGGCGTCCAGTGCACTGAGATTCGTTAGGGTATTATCTTTATCAAATTCCGATAGTCTGCCTTGATAATCAGCAACTCGAAGTTGAGTTTCGTTCTTGTCTGAAGCCTTTTGATAGCTCGCCTGATGCTTGACTTGTTGTGGTTCCTTTAATTTTTCATAGTGTGTTTTCAACAGTTCAAAGTGTTCGCTTGTGGAATGTTGCTCATACTTTTCGAGTGATAAAATATAGGCAGTTTCCAGTTGCAATTGCTCCAGTGACTTCTCTGCCATTTCCAGACTTTGCTCTTTACTTTTCTTAACATCAGAAGGCAGCATTTCATAATGAGATTTTAACAGTTCCAGTGTGCTCAGGCTGATATTGCTTTGGAATGCTTCCAAAGTCTGTTCATAATCGATTTCCAGTTGATGCAGAGCCAACAGTCTGTCATCTGCTTCCTGAAGAAGTAAAACGGCCTCTTCCTGCAAATTAGTGTCCAGTTTTTTAAGTTGTTCGGCCATCCGCAGTCGTTCTTCCTGTTTTTGAAGATAAGTTTCGGCAACACTGAATTGCTTGTATGTATTAATAAATAGATAAAATTTTGCTAATTCGGCGGTTTTGCCAGCTGGGGAATCCACTCTCTTGGTAAACACATCTTTTGAAAGAGCGGCTTGTACTTTCAAATAGAGTTCATCGTTACTTACAATTCGAGTGAGTAAAGAGCTCACTTTCCTGGCGTTTAATTCCTCAAGACAGATAGTGGCCAGCTGATCATCAGACAAAGCCTTTAACTCATCTTCCTTAAATGGGTAAAAAAACTCGCTGCTGTACCTTTCGCTGTCTGTTTTTTGCGGAACTAACTGCTGGAAGCTCTCCTCCAGTTTCTTATTATGGTGCAAAAACTTGCTAATAGCGTCTTTAAATTCTTTCAGATGCTCTTCGTTAAGGGATGGTGCGTCAGGGGATGATTGTATTTTTTGCAATACGTGCAGGTTATTGACGATAGCCTGGGCCTCAGTAATGGCATTCTGGCATAAAACCCAATATGAGTCGGGATGAGTTTTTACATAGCGCTCAATCGCTCCTTCATAAAGAGCAATACGGTGCGTTATGAATACGCCTAATGGATGGGCTTCGTCAATGTGCAGATAGCTATAGGCCATTCGCCGCAGTAAAGTCGCTTCACGGTATTGAGGAAGATAGGCATGTCCACGCAGAGCTTCCGTCTCAATTTCGGGTGCATAAGGGGTGAATATATTCTGATTAGATTCCTGATTCCCCCAGAGATTAAAAAGCTCACCTTGCTGCGCCCAAAAGTCGATATAGCTATTCAGCTGATTTACTATCGCTGAAATATTAATCTGTCCAAATTCATCTTTATAGGTCCATTTGATGAATTCTTTAACGAGAATCGGGAAAGGTTCTTCCCAGACGGATGGATCGGGCCTCTGGGGAAAATAGATGCTTGTATGCATGCTGTTATCAGGTGCAGTCAGAAACAATTTTCGGGCTTTGTCCTTATAAGTATCCTCTGGTGTTTTTAAAGTTTCCATTTTATCCAGACGGCCGCCCATAATTGCGGCCATTTCCTGTGCCAGCTCCCTTGTACTCTCCTCATCACCCAGGCGAAGCGCATTGAAGCTGTTGAGACTGGTATCCTTCGCCAGGGTGGCAAGCGTTTTCTGTTCTCCGGAATCAGGAAGTTCCTGCTGGAGCGGGGAGTCAATATCTGGTGAATCATTAGAAACTGGCTGACCTGGCTTTTTAGTCTTCAATAAGTCGGCAGGTATTTCATTCAGCGCAGTATGAATAATATCAATGAGAAGCTCCTGTGGCAGTCTGGCATTTAATAGCCGCGCTCTCTCCGCCATTGTCTCGAATAAGCCAGGAATATATCGATAATTTAAGAAATAGGCTTTGGTGATTCCCTTGAGATTAAAAGCCCCTATGGATTCATAGCCATAAATAATGAAGTCGGTATTTTCTTTTTTTCCATAATTACGAAATGCAGCGCCCCAGTCAATTTTTCCATATTGATAGCAGACCTGACCGTCGATGTTTTTTGTCATGCGCACCATATTTCCACTATGCACACTGTAATCGCCCAGCAACATTGAAAGCATGAGGGTGGTTGATAGTCCAAACGTATTACTGGTATTCAGAAGTGACATGTAGTAAGCAGGACCGTTGGTTGCTTCAATTCTGGGGTCACGGTCAGAGCCATCGCGATAGCCGGTGTTAATTATTTTATAGAGGAGTTCAAAGTCAACTTTGGGTTGGATAAGTGCATAACTGCCGTCAGGCATTTGAACAACATCAGCACAAATCAGGGAAGATGCATGCAGTTTGTCAACCAGACCGCGCTTTACAAACTCCTGTAAAATCAAACCTGCAAGTAATTCAGTCAATAACTCTGCCTTATCATCCGGTTGTTTAATAAAATATTCTTCACCGGTTTCCGTGTTTCGATAAAATCCGCCGACTTTGTTTTTGCCGCCTGTTTTATCACCAGTTTTTTCAAGATTCAATTGATTGAAATGCAACATTTTGATTCATTTTTAATTAAATAATGTTAATTTTAGCTGAATTTACCGGTGGATACCTTAAGTAAAACTTAAGCTAGAGGAATTTGGCAATTACTCATACGTAGGTAGAGGTTGAAGCTTTCAGGCGGTAGCCATTGTGGCGGCAGCGAAGATAAGGGTTATACTTAAGGTGGTGGATTAAAGGAAATCAATATGGAAAAAATATTCGCAAGTCTGTTGCTGGTCATTAGCGGTGTTGCAAATGCCGAGCCGCTAGTCCTCATTTCTACTTCCGACCCTAATATTAACCTGCTTCCTTCCCCTTTTCCTGTGTACGTTATTGAGGGACAGGCAGTTATCAATCATCCCTCTCCGGGGGCGACAAAAGTTGATCTGCCCACGGACAATAGTTATACCAAACAACCGGGATGCTACATTGCCTGCTACTCTCATCAACCAGGCGTGTATGCTGTCTCACCCACTATCAGCGTGATGGGACAAATCCGTGTTCCGGGCACTTATGTTGCAAGGCTTTGCCAGCCTGCCGGTTTCGAGCATCAGGATATTAGTAAGGCTGAACAATTCAAACAGCTTTGTACCAGTAAAATTCCATCCTGCAAAGGAAGCTGCTGGGCTGGTGGTGACACGGGCGGCTGGTTCGGTATTCAGGGAACTGATTGATCAGCTGAAGTGTTATTTTTAATAAACTTAAGAAAGCTGATTAATTCATTTAATTCCTGCTGAGATAGTTTTGAAGGAGGAAATGGAAATTTTTTAGGGCTGATGACCGGGCGCAGCGAATGAGGATCACGAATAAAACGGCGTAATTCATCCTCGCTGAAATAATTCAAGGGGTTTGGGTTGTTCAGATCATGAGCCAGTTTGGAACCACCCGATCCGTTTAAGAGATGACAAACATTACATTTGGCCATAAAAACGCGCGCCCCGGCATGCTCTTTTGCATTCATGCCGGCTGGTAAAATCGCTTGCAGGGGATGTTCTGCTACGACTTCCAGACTCTGTATGCCGTACACTGATTCAGAAAAACGCTTTCCCAGCCATACCAGGTAGAAGGGGCCCGCTGAGCGGTCAGAGTTAAGGAGTAAGGGCCAGGGATACTGTGGATCTTCTAAAACCAGAAAGCCTGGAATTTTATTGCTGGCGCAAGGATAGAAATCCTTGATAGTAAAATAAGCGACATAGCCGTCTCGCGCTGTGACTTTAAGATAATTTTCTGGATTTTGAATCAGGCCTTCAAATAATTTGCATAAAGGGATCCCTTTCAATAAAAGAGTTTGATTGGGATAGATGGGCAGAGTCATTGGTCCTATTTCCAGGAGCGCAGGATGCCTGATTAATTCCTTTTGCTCCAGAGAATGAACTTTAGCATTAATAGAAACGTTCAAAGTTTCAGCCATTACCGGATTGATCTGCAAAGCAAGGAAACCGAGTATCAGTGAAAGGCTAACCCCAAACCACCAGGCGCCAGTATTGCTTATGTTCATCTCTCGATAATACCCTTTCTGCCAGAATGAAACCCAATAAACAGTAATACCCAAGCCAGCAATGGTTTGGAATCAAATCGTACTGCAACTTATTGTAAAGCATTAGCAAAGAGGCGGAAAGGGCCAATATCCACGGCATATACACGGCATATTTCAAGCTGCTGTACCAATAAAGCGTGGTCAGAATACCCCCGAATAACAAGCCACCAAGAATATCGTAGAAATTATGATAGCCGTAATGCATCAAGCCGGCTCCGACAGCCGAAAGAATGGCAGCAATCAGTAGTTTAAGCGGCCGGCTAGGGGTATGCCAGGCCAGCCACAGATAAAAGACGGTGGATAACTGCATATGGCCGCTGGGAAACGCATAGCCTTTCCCTAGCCAGGCGACCAAGGGCACTTTAAAAGTTCCTTTTAAGGCCACATTGACTACTATATCAAAGGCAGTGAGACAAGCGGTTTGAAAAAACAAGGGCTTGCTGATGAGAAAAAAACCAGCCAGTGCAATGATTAACAACACATTGAGCTGGCTGAAGGACAGAAAGACATCTGCTAAAGAGTCATGCAGCATGGTCAACCTTACTGGGCTAAATCAAGCGATTTTTTTTTTGCGACACTTGCCGGCGCAGGGGCCTCTGTGCCGTCTGTTTCAGATTGCGTTTTATGATTTTTCAGGACATAGGTGCCAGGCGCATCAATAATTGCTTTGAAAGCCAGTTTAGCCATATCAGGTGCTGCAACCAGCTCTCCTGATTGTTTCTGCAGCCATTTCAGCCACTCTGGCCACCAGGAGCCGGCATGCTCAGTGGCTTGCTGCAGCCATTCCTCTGCTGTTGCTGGCGCTTTGGGGTTCGTGTAATAACTGTACTTCTGACTTTGCGGCGGATTGACGATTCCGGCAATATGGCCTGAGCCTCCAAGAAGGAATTGTTTTTTGCCTTTCATATGCTGGAAACCGGTATAAGTGGTTTGCCAGGGAGCGATATGGTCTTTTTTAGTGGAAACAAAGAAAGTTGGAATATCAATCTGACTGACATCAAGCGGAGTATGGTTCAGTTTGATTTTACCCGGTTTGATTAGATCGTTGTGCAGGTACATCCAGCGCAGATATTGCGAGTGCATTTTAGCTGGCATGTTCGTCGCATCGGCGTTCCAGTATAAAATATCAAAGGGAACCGGATTTTGGCCGCGCAGATAATTTTTGATGAAAAAAGACCAAATCAAGTCATTGGCACGCAATGAATTAAAGGTGCTCGCCATAAACCGGCCGTCCAGAAAACCTTTCAACTTCATCTCTTCCTCGAGACGCTTAATCTGGTGTTCATCAATGAATACCGAGATATCGCCAGGATCGCTAAAATCAATCATCGAGGCTAGAAATGTGGCGCTGCGAACGGGATCTTCCTGATGTGCTTTTAAGTAGGCAAGCATACTGGCCAGCAGGGTACCGCCAATACAAAAGCCCAGGGTGTTGACCTGCTTGACCTGGCATTGCTTTTTCATAATCTCTATAGCCGCCATTGGGCCATCCTGCAGATAATCGAACAAGCCCTTGTCCGCGTAGCTGGCATCCGGATTAATCCAGGAAATGACAAAGACCGTAATGCCCTGGCTCACTAACCAGCCAATAAAGGAGTTGTCTTTACTTAAATCGAGAATATAGTATTTGTTAATCCAGGGTGGAATAATCAACAAAGGAATGGAATAGACGGTTTCAGTCGCAGGTTTGAACTGAATGAGTTCCATCATGTCATTGCGAAAGATGACTTTTCCAGGTGTGGTCGCAATATTTTCACCAATTTTAAAGGCGTTCATATCGGTCATCTGAATGATGAGACGGGAAGAGCCAGCCTCCAGATCGGTTAACAGATTTTGTAAACCGCGTAATAAATTTTTGCCATGACTTTGGATGGTTTCAGCCATTAACTGCGGATTGGTGGCAATGAAATTGGCTGGCGACAAGGCATCGAGGAATTGCCGTGTAAAAAATTGCACTCGACGAGCGAGTTGTTTATCCCCATAATCCATATGCTCCAGGAGGGAGTTCATATGCTCGCTGGCCAGTAAATAATGCTGGCTTAAAAGATTAAAAAAGGGATTGTTAACCCATTCTTCGCCGCTAAAGCGCTTGTCTTCTATAGGCATAGGCTTGCCTTCAAGCCAGGAAGTAAACTGGGATTGAGCAAGGCTCATCGCGTCTTGCCAGTAAGCGAGCTGCATTTGCCAGACTTGCTCAGGATTTTTCAGCAAGCTGACCACTAATGACTGAAAGTCATTGGTCAAATCAATATATTGGTTAATCACCATAGGTAAAGCAGCCGGTTGATTCTTCAACTGACTGATCATACTCAAACTTTTTTCGGCAACTGATTTCATTAAATCGCCAAGTTCTGTGTCCTGAGTCATCCGTACTCCTAAGCCTGTTTAATTAATTTAGAGTAGCAAATAAAGTCTATAATAGCGAGGCGTTATGCAGCCTCGGCCAAAGGAAGATAGGAACAAAAAAAATCGTCTTTGCGAGCATTCGCGAAGCAATCCAGTCTGACATTGCTCAGAGTCATTCTGGATTGCTTCACTCCGTTCGCAAAGACGACGGCGAAGTCAGGCCACAGGGGCAAGCCTTGTGTAGGTTATTGATAGGCAAGGGCGGTTATTTCAGGCTCGGTTGGCTGGACAGTTTGTGCGCCAGGAGCCGCGTTAAGCCCTAATCCTGAAAGCAGACGCGCGACAGAGGGCGAATCTTTTTTCTCAGCCGCTTTGGCACTGCCAATGGTTTGAGTACTATGAATAATGACGTTATTCTCGCTATCGGTCACACTAAGTTCAATTTCATCGCCTGGTTTGCAGATTTGTGGCTTAAGACTATGCAATTGTCCGGACAGATCGATGTACTCTTCAAACGCTTCATTATTTTTGCCGGCCACTTTAACAACAGTGGTGAAAAGACCGCGGGTAGCTGCCCAGGATCTCATAATCTGAGGATCTTTCAGCGCCGCTAAAAAATCCGCGCTGTTAATATTAATGATCTGGCCTTTAAAAGTTTCAACCACATCTTTCATTACCGGAGCCTGTTCGACACCAAAAGACAGGATATAGAATTTGTTACGGGCTTTTAGAGCGGTATTTTCCGGACCAAATTGATTCAGGGCATCACTAACCTTATATTGGGGAGTTTTGGGATGGCCAAATAATCCTGCATAATCTAAGGAGCAGTCTTCACCATCAGTAAATAACAGAACATTATTGCAGCCGGGCTCATTCCTGATTTCATTTAACACCCTGATAGTGGTTTCATATAAGGGTGTGTCGCCTTTGGTCTGCAAGGATGAAATTATTCTTAAAAAATCATTAAGATTGTTGTTACCGTAAGTGCCAAGTTCATGAATACCGTCAGAAAAAGTAGTCAGTTTGATTCTGGCATTCGGTTGAAACTCAAATAATTGCTGGGCCAATTCATTCACACTCTTTTTTAATCCCTCCATGCGTTTACCACTTGCCATACTGCTGCTTATATCAAGCACTATCCGATATAAGGGTGGTACAACGGCACTGGGAACAAAGAAGTAAGGCGTGACCTCCAGGTTGCCATCATCAAGAGGTTTCGTAGCATAGAATACTCGATTGGCTTCAAGGGCTGCGCTATTAAGCAGAAGCATGTCCTGATTGGTGTTTAAGTCGCTGATTGCAATCAATGGCTCGGGTCTGCTTTTGATATATTTTTTAATATCGAAGCGAATTTTTCCGTCATCGCTAATGCTTAAATTGGGATATTTGAGCAATTTGAACATGCCGGCATAAGCAGGTTTAGGCAATTTCATTTCGATAAAGCCGGACTCTTTTGAAAAGCTTGCATTCCATGAAAATTTTCGCAAGGTAGAAAAAAGGCCTTCACAGGCTTCCTTATCTTCTGGATCCGCGGTGGCATTTTCAATTTCTTCGGCAATAATGTCCGCAACTTTGATCGTTTTTAAGGTATTTTTTTCACCAGGACCATTTAATACATTGAGGATTGATTCGCTAAATTCCTGTTTGCGCTGGGGATTGGGGAACTCAAAGCTGAAAACTCCCTCGACACTTTTGATTGTTAAATCGTCGGTTTGAATTCCCATCGGGTTTAAAAATTCCCGCAGAGAATTCTCACGTAACGCGGCATTACTTAAGTTAGGCATAAAGACTCCATGATTGAACTGCAGGGCAATTATACAGAGTGAGCCTTAATGAAATCTTAAGAAATGAGCTTTTCTGGATCCTGAGAATGAGTCGACATTGGATAAAGAAGATAAGCGCACAACAAACCGTCTTTGCGAGCGTCAGCGAAGCAATCTAGTTCAAATTACGTGGATTGCTTCACTTTGTTCGCAAAGACGATAGATAAGGTGAGGGAGCTTATTCCTGATCTTTCCTCAGAATCTCACTGGTGATGATAATTTCTCCCAGTAAGGTACGATGTACCGGACAGCGCTCTGCGATTTCTTCAAGACGCCGAACCTGTTCATCGGTTAAGGGGCCGCTGATTTGCAGTTGTTTAAAAATGTGATCGAGCACTTTGTTTTTATTTTCAAAATCCTCGCAATCGCGAATATGTTCTTTTTTATGGTTTAAGCGAACACTGACATGCTGCAGAGGGATTTGCTTATGATCTGCATAAAGGCGTAAGGTCATACTGGTGCAGGCGCCAAGAGCCATTAGTAAATAATCATAGGGCCCGGGGCCTGTATTTTTTCCGCCGGACTCAATGGGTTCGTCGGCAATCAACTGCTGTCCCTGCCAATCAATAATCTGCTGAAATTTGCTTTGATGGCTTTCACTGACGATGACCTGATTCTGGCTGTCAAGCGATCGAGGTTCATTCTCAATGTTCACCCAACGCATACTCCACCCGGCTATCATGCGGGCTAGAAAATCGGCATCCTTTTGCTGGGTAACCAGATGATCGGCATCACCCAGTGACAAGAAGCTCTTGGGATGTTTTGCCGCTTTAAAAATCTGCTCGGCATGTTCTATAGATACGGTGGTGTCGACAGGGGAATGACAGACTAAAAGAGCCGCCTTGTTCTTTGCCAGACGCTCCACACAATGATATTGAGCCAAATCATTCAGAAACTGCCTGGTTAGCGTGAGCTTGCGCCCACCCAAAAGGACATCTGCCTGTCCATTCTTTTCGATTTCACTGATTTTGTCATTAAAATTATGCACCACATGTGCTGCATAAGCCGGAGCACCGATAGTTATAACCACCTTGATATCTGGTAATTGATTAAGCGCTGCAAGAACTGCCGCTCCGCCAAGACTATGTCCAATTAATATCTGGGGAGTATTAAACTCCTGGCTAAGAAAGTGAAAGGCGGCAATCAAATCATCAAGGTTGCTGGTGAAATTGGATTCACTGAAATTGCCTTCGCTTTGCCCAAGACCGGCAAAGTCAAAACGCAGCACATTAATTCCCTGTTGTGCCAGTGCCTTACTCACTCTCACGGCAGCCAGGGAGCTTTTGGTACAGGTAAAGCAATGCGCGTAAATCGCATAGGTTTTACTGGCTATGAGAGGCTGCTCAAGGATGCCTTTCAGGCGTATTCCATTTGTATTGATAAATGAAACAGGCTTGCTTGCTGTGACCAGATTCATCATATTCTCCTTGCCTCTAAGACAGGCTTCAGACTATTTGCGTACGCGCCATAGCGAATCCACAAAATAGTTTTTTGAATCCATATAATTTTTCACGATTTCAAAACCACTGTTCTCTGCAAAAACCGCCAGTTGATCAATCAGATATTTGTAGGAATATTCAACATGGATAGGCTCATATTCATAAAAGCTAAAAGAGCGGTTCAAGGCATCAATAACGATGGATTGTTTTTTACGGCTGAGCAGGTAACTTTCCATTGCTCCCGAATAGACGTTATAAGTGGCATAATGTTGAAACTGCTCTGGATCAAAGTGGGCGCCCAGTTCACGATTCATGCGATTTAGCAGATTCAGATTGAAATTGCGGGTGATCAGATCACTGTCGTTATACGCCTTGTTTAAAATGTTGATATCTTTTCTAAGGTCAAAGCCAATAAGCAGATAGTCATCATTTTGCAGATCGCTGGCAATATTCTTCAGAAAAACCTGGGTATCTTCCTGATTAAAGTTACCAATACTGGATCCTAGAAAAAGAACTACATTTCGTCGTTTAGAGCGTTGGCTTAGCCAGTGCAGGCCACTGAAATAATCGGAATTTAAAGCGATAAGCTTAAGCTTTGGCAAGTCATGATTAAATTGCTTAACAATCTGATTAAGATAGCGTCTTGAAATATCGATAGTAAAATAAGTGAAATCAAGGGACCTCTGCAGAAACTCATCAATAAATATTCTGGATTTGATTCCTTCACCTGGGCCAAGCTCAATCAGATTAAAACTGCTTTCTCCAAAAATGTCGGCGAATTCCCGCTTGTTGTCTTCGAGAATTTCGAGTTCACATTTGGTCAGGTAGTAATCAGGATGCCTCGTTATCTGATTAAATAACTCACTGCCTTTCTCATCATAGAAATATTTTGAAGAAATGTATTTCTTTTTACTGGAAAGCCCTTTTTCAACATCACGCATAAATTCCTGGCGATCATTCTGCGGGTATTTTCGATCACTTATCGTTTTAATCTGTAAATTTGCATTCATTTTTTATCCTTTTTATTAGTTTGAATCGACAAATTTTCTTCATCCCGGGCCAGACGAATACCGCTGAATGCCCAGCGTTTATCTGGTTGAAAAAAATTTCGATAAGTAATGCGGATATGTGCCGCAGGCGTTGCACAACTTCCCCCGCGCAAGACTCGTTGGTTATTCATAAATTTGCCATTATATTCACCCAGGGAACCTTCAAGTGATTTATATCCCGGATAAGCGGTATAACAGCTGGCAGTCCATTCCCAGAGATCACCAAAAAGCTGATGGACGTTACCCTTATTTGGCTGTGAGCAGGGCAGTGGGTGAAAAACTCCTTTGTCCATAAAATTTTCGCTTCCTGTTCCCAGTGGATAATGACATGCAAAATGTTCCCATTCTTCCTCAGTGGGCAATCGACAACCTCTCCATCTCGCATAAGCCTCTGCTTCGTAAAAGCTGATATGCGCCACTGGCTCTTCGGGGACCAGCTCGTTTAGACCGGACAATCCAAAAATGAACCACTGATTATCTATTTCATGCCAGTAAAGAGGCGAACGAATTTGCTGCTGCTGAAGCCAATCCCAACCATCAGACAACCACCATTGGGGTTCCTGATAGGCATTGGCCTCAATGAATTCCAGATATTCTCCATTGGTAACCAGTCGATTAGCGAGTGCGTAGGGTGTTAATATCTTACGGTGCCGCGGCAGCTCGTTATCAAAACAAAATTTGCCGCCTTCGTGGCCAATTTCTGCGATAGTGCCGGCTACTTCAATAAATTTTAAAGAAAGCGGTTCAGTTGCTTTTACCAAGGCTCGTTGCGGCTTATAGACAGGGAATAATGGATTCACGGAAAAATTATATTTAATGTCCATGAGCAATAATTCCTGATGCTGCTGCTCATGATGCAAACCCAGCGTAATCAATGCGGTAACGCGTTCCAGTTGCTCCTCAGGCAGGCGGTCAATCATTTCGAGAATTCGATGATCAATAGCCCTGCGGTATCCAAAAATTTCATTCACTGTAGGACGGGAGAGCAAGCCTCGTTTTGGTCGGGGAAAAGGATGGCCAACCCCTTGATAGTAAGAATTAAATAAAAACTCAAAATCATTATGAAACAGAGTGTAATCCGGGACAAAGGATTTAAGAATAAACGTTTCAAAAAACCAGGAGGTATGTGCCAAATGCCATTTGGGCGGGCTGACATCTTCAATTGCCTGAATCACATAGTCTTCAGTAACCAGGGGTTCGCAAATAATTTCTGTCTGATAGCGAATAGTCTGATAACTATTTTTAAGCTGTGCCCGATCCATTTTCTAATCCTTCTAGGGAGGATATCACTCATTAATCGATAATGCTTACGCCTTTCCAGAAAGCGATATAATTCTTTATCCTGTTGGCTGCCTCTTTCGGCTCCGGATAATACCAGGCCGCTGCCGGGTTTGTTTTGCCATCTACCGTAACATCATAGTAATGAGCAATTCCCTTCCAGGGACATGTTGAAGTATGGGAACTGCCTGTTAGAAATTCCTGATGTACTGAATCTAAAGGAAAGTAAAAATTTCCTTCCACACGCTCACACTGATTACTTTCAGCAATTATTGTGCCATTCCATATTGCCTTGGTCATTTTCTTACCCTCTCTGGCAGTTGCAGGCGCTTGCAGCCTGCCAGGAAGCTGGCTATCAGAAAATGGCTGCTTGTTTTTCAAGTATAGTCGTGTTTCGTACCGACTGTGGGAAAACTTCTTAAGCCTTGAGTATTTGATAAAATTTTCTCTGGCTAATTCACCTAAAACCTTCTCTTGATGAGAGATATTAAGGTACAATTTTTCAATAATCGATTGCTCCTTATCCCATGCAGCTTAAACAATTAAAACTGGCAGGTTTCAAATCTTTCGTAGATCCAACCGTTATCCCATTCCCAAGTCAGCTTGTCGCTGTTGTCGGGCCTAATGGCTGCGGAAAATCCAATGTCATCGATGCGGTGCGTTGGGTAATGGGTGAAAGCGCTGCAAAAAACCTGCGCGGTGAATCGATGACCGATGTCATATTCAATGGCTCATCAACCCGAAAAGCAGTGGGCCAGGCCTCGGTTGAACTGGTATTTGATAACAGCATGGGCCGTTTAACGGGTCAATACGCCAGTTATCAGGAAATTTCAGTCAAGCGCCTAATCACCCGCGACGGCGATTCCTCCTATTTTTTAAACGGAACCCGCTGTCGCCGCCGCGATATTACCGATATTTTTTTGGGAACCGGTGCCGGCGCCCGCGGTTACTCAATCATTGGCCAGGGAACTATTTCCAAAATTATTGAAGCCAGACCCGAGGAGTTACGCGCCTTTCTGGAAGAGGCCGCAGGGATTTCCAAATACAAGGAAAGACGGCGGGAAACTGTGCTAAGAATCGGTCATACCCGCGAAAATCTCTTACGCGTCGCTGATGTCCGTGAAGAGCTGGGCAAGCAATTGCAGCGCCTCGAACGCCAGGCTAAAACCGCCGCGCGTTATCAGGAGTTAGTGGAGCAGGAAAAGCGATGCAAAGCCGAAATCCTGGCTTTAAAATGGGATGCCTTAATCAAAGAACAGGAACAAACCCGTAAAAATCTCGCCCAGTTGCTCATTAGCCATGAACAACATCAAACGCAATCCACGACTGCCTATCGGGTATGTACGGAAATGCGTGAGAGTCTGTATCAGAAGAACCAGCAGTTTCAGTTACTGCAGGAGCAATTTTATCAGCTGGCTACTGAAATAGCCCGCCTGGAAGAAAGTCGTGAACAGCAGCATCGCGAAAAACAACGTCTGCAGAGCGATCAACAGCAATTACAGAATGACTGGCAGACGGTTTGCGAGCAATTGCAACTGGATGCTGAAACCCTTGCATCCAGTGAGCTTAATCAGAAGGAACTGGACGTCAGACTGGATAGCTTGCGCGATGAGCTGGATGAGTGTACCCAGGCTTATCAATCGCTGCAGGAAGAATTTGCCGCCTGGCAGAATACCGCCGGTGAAGTAAGCACCCATTTAAACAAACTTACACGTGACAGCCAGCTTGAGCAACTACGCCTGCAGCATATTCAGCAGCGAACGCAGGAATGTCAAATCAGGCTGGAAAAAATTACTATTGAGAAGCAGCAGCTCCCCCCCATAGACGGGTTCGATGAGCAGTTCAATGGGTTGCAGGATGCCTTGTCTGAAACAGCAGAACAATCTGAAAAGGCTGAAACACAGAGCCAGCTTCTTATGGCCGATATCCAGGCATTGAAGCGCCTGGCGAATGAAACTGAAAGCAGTCTTCGTCAGCAACAAAGCCGCTCAAATCAGTTAAATGTAGAGCAGGCCAGTCTAAGTGCTGCCCTGCACAATCGCGTTAACCAGCAGCATACAATCCCACAACCCTGGTCAGCCAGGCCCCGTCTTATTGAAAAAATGCAGGTGGAAAAAGGCTGGGAATATGCGATTGAGTTAATCCTGGGACTGGGTATGCATGCAGTCGTTGTGGACGATATCAGCGAATTAATGCCGGCGCTCAGCGAACAGCAGATTACCGGGGGAACCTTCACCACCGCGGCGCAAACTGCACAGGTTAAACAGGACATTCCCTGCCTTGCCGATAAAATTCAGGGGCTGATTCCTGAGTACTCGGTTAATCTTAGTCGAATTTATGCCGCCGAAGATTTGGAGCAGGCGCGTGCATGGCTGCCGAGACTCAAGCCTGAAGAGTCTGTGATTACTCCGCAAGGAATCTGGATGGCGCAAGCCTGGCTACAGGTCATTTTGCCGCAAGAGCAATCCGGTGAGAGCTTGCTGGTCAAGCAGCAGCAATTAAATCACTGCCGTGAAAAACTGGCCGAATGCGAAGCGGTATTGGAGGTGCTTCAGGGGCAATTAGAGGAGGTTCGCGAACAAATTCAGAATAAAGAGTTCGAGCTTGAGAACTGGCAGGATAATCGTCGACAGAGGCAGGATCAGCAAAGACAGCTGAAAGCGGAAATAGACGCACTGGAACGACAGATTGCGCATCAGAAACAAATGCACCACCGTTTTGATGATGAGACGCATGAGCTGTATCAGCAACTCGAAGAGCTAAATCTGGAAAAAGAAGACGTTCAAATCAAACTCAGCCTCACCCAACAGGAATTGCAGCGTTATGAGCAGGAGCAGACTCGTTTTAATGCTGAAAAGCAGATCTGGGATGAGCATAGCAAGGCGCGCCGTCAGTCCCTGGACGACTGCCGCAGCCGCATCCATCAGATAGAATTGCAGCGAGAGAGAGAAGCACTGATTAATAAGCAGCTGAGTGCCAACATTCAGCGAGAGGAAGTCAGGCAGCAGACTATTGGGGAACGTCTGGAAAAAATCGCACAGCGTTTATTTGAGCTTGAAACACCGGATAGCAGCAGGACCAATTCACTGGATGACAAACTGGCTCAGCATCAGGAGCTGGAGGATGTGCTTTGCCAGTACAGGGAGGCAATTGACAGTTTAAACCAGAGTTTGTCTCATCAGGAATCACTTTACAAAGCAGAGGAATCTGCCGCCAAAACCCTGCAGGATAAAACGCAGCAGGAACAATTACAGCTGCAGACCCTGACTGTTCGGATTGATACTGTTCTGGAAAATCTTAATGAATTGAATGTAAATCCTAAGGACATTCTAAATGAAATTCCCGAGGAAAGTACTTGGGCATTATGCGAACAGCAGTTACAGGAAATTGTTGACAAAATTGGCCGGCTTGGTGCAATCAATCTTGCCGCTATCGAAGAATACGAAACCGAAGCTCAGCGTAAATTGTATCTTGACGAACAGCACAACGATTTAACAGAGGCGCTGTCGACGCTTGAGGCGGCTATCGAAAAAATGGATAAAGAAACGCGGCAGCGTTTACAAATTACCTTTGATGAGGTGAATTCGCGTTTTCAAAGTCTTTTCCCGCGCCTTTTTGGTGGAGGGCGAGCCTTTCTTGAATTAACCTGTGATAATCTTCTGGAAGCGGGAATCATGGTAATGGCTCAGCCCCCGGGCAAGCGCAATAGTACGATTCATCTGCTGTCAGGCGGTGAAAAGGCTATGACAGCTGTTGCTCTGGTATTTGCCATATTTCAATTAAATCCTTCACCATTTTGTATGTTGGACGAAGTGGATGCGCCGCTTGATGATGTGAATGTCGGAAGATTTTGTGCTTTGGTTAAAGAAATGTCACAATTCGTGCAATTCCTGTTTATTACTCACAATAAGATCGCAATGGAGTTGGCGGATCACTTAATTGGTGTCACTATGAGGGAACCCGGTGTATCGCGAGTGGTCACTGTCGATGTTGAGCAAGCTTTAGTAATGACCGAATCATAATTTATAAAAATCAAATGTCTGGGAAGGTGAGTTAAAACCTTGAAGACGAATTAATAGGAGTCAAACATGCAGGCAAACTGGAGTCTGATTCTCAATGTGGTATTACTCATTGGGGTGGTAATCGCAATCGGGCGATTAATGAAAGCCAGGCGGCAAAGTTTCAGTACGGCGGTGAATCAGCAGGCGAAACCCACGCTGGGAACTGCTGCGGAGAACCGTTCATTTGATGACATTATCGCTGTACGCAAATTGACTCAGGACAATACCCCTTCTTCTGAAGTGAAAGAGGAGCCTGAAATCAGAAAGCATCCGGTTCGCGAAGTCAAAGCACCCGTGGTAAGAGCGGTCGTAGAAGAGAAAAAACAACCGAGGGTTAAACCTGGAAAAATGATCATGTTATTTTTACAGGCTAAGGAAAATCGCCAGCTGGCTGGCTATGAGCTGTTACAGACGGTGCTGGCTGCGGGTTTGCGTTTTGGAGAAGGTCAGCTATTTCACCGCCATCAGCAAGCCAATGGTCAGGGAGCTGTTCTTTGCAGTCTGGCTGCGGCAACCGCAACAGGGGTATTTGATTTGCAGAATATCGGTGCGTTCAGCGTAAAAGGCCTGTGCCTCTTTATGCAGACTTCCGGCGAACCAGAGGTGGATGCTGAACGAATCAGAACCATGTTTGAAACTGCGAGAGTATTAAGTGAGGGCCTGGATGCGCGTTTACTGGATGATCAGCAGCGAGTTTTAAACGAAGAAGGTATGGCAAGGTATTATCAGATGCTTAATATTCCGGAAGAGGAAAGAGATTTGATTGAACTTGCCCACTAGCTTTTGAACTGAGCAGAATTAAAAAACCAAATGAAGCAATTCCGGAAGGACGAGAGTTCATGAAATTAGAAGAAATTACAAAGATACTGGGATGCCCTGAATTCGCAGGTGAAATTCAGCGGATTGTGATTGATAGCCGACAGGTAAAAAAGGGCGATTTATTTGTCGCGTTACAGGGTGAACGCCTTAATGGTTATGAATTTATTCTGGACGCCCAGGCGAATGGCGCGGCGGCTGTTATTTGTGAGCAAAAGCATCCAGAGGCGAATATACCCCAGATTCTGGTGGACAATTCTCTAACGGCAATGACTGAGCTGGCCAAGGCCCACCGCCAGAGTATTGATTGTCCGGTGATTGCCCTGACAGGAAGCAATGGTAAAACAACTGTCAAGGAAATGATTGCATCGATTTTACCCAAGCCCTCCCATGCAACCTTTGGCAATCTGAATAACCATATTGGCGCACCGCTCAGTGTCCTGCAGTTAAGCAAAGCGCATCGCTACGCAGTATTTGAACTGGGAGCGAATCATCCGGGAGAGATTGCTCATACGGTTGCCATAGTCAAACCGCAAATTGCTTTGATTAATAACATTGCTCCGGCACATATCGAAGGCTTTGGCTCTATTGATGGAGTAGCCCGTGCCAAGGGAGAAATTTACGAGGGCTTGTCCGAAAATGGCACTGCTGTTGTTAATCAGGATGATCATTATGCCCATTTCTGGGATGGACTATTTACCGACAGAAAAGTCCTGCGTTTTGGATTGCACACTGGCGATGTTCATGCCCGGGACATTACTTATGATGATAAAGGATGTGCCTCATTTACCCTGATATTACCTAATGGAAGTGAGAAAATTCATCTTCAGGTTCCTGGAGAGCATTCTATTCGTAATGCGCTGGCAGCCTCAAGTTGTACTCATGCTGCCGGTATTAGTTCTGGAGATATTGCCAATGGTCTCAATACCTTTTCGGGTGTAAAAGGCAGGATGACTTATTTGGCCGGTAAAAATAATTCCATTGTTATTGATGATACCTATAATGCTAATCTTCGCTCAGTATTAACGGCTGTTGATGTGCTGTCGAAGCGGCAGGGCAAGCGTATTTTAGTTTTGGGTGATATGGGTGAACTGGGTGCCTGGACGCAAAAACATCATGAAGAAATTGGTCAGGCCGCTCTGTCTCACGGCATCGATTTACTCCTGACCTGTGGCCGGCAAAGCGAATTCACCAGCAAGGCATTTGGTCAGGCCGCCAGACATTACACCAGTCAGGACGCACTGGCCCAGGATTTACTGCCGCAATTGGACAGTAGCACGACAGTATTGGTAAAGGGCTCTCGATCGGCTGCGATGGAAAATATTGTTCACCAGTTAGTGGCTTGAGGTGATGGACTCCGCATTGCTGGCACTGTCATTGAATTAAGGAAGTTTTGTTCGTGCGCGGCGGTGCACAAAAAAACGTCTTTGCGAGCGTTAGCGAAGCAATCCAGCTCCTAGCCTTGTTCAAGTTTCGATCTGGATTGCTTCACTTCGTTCGCAAAGACTACAGGCCAATGCGCCCTGCCATCTTTAGCAATACGCTTGTCTCAGGGTGGGCTACAAATTGAAGCCTGGTTTGTGGTATTCTTGCCCGGTTTTGCGTTTGTATTTTGCTGAAAAAAAACAACTGGCAGAAAAAGTATTTAAATATTAATTATTTTTGAGGAATTCCCAACATGCTTTACTGGTTAACGCAGCTTATACAGGGACAGTATCATGCGTTCAGAGTGTTTCAATATTTGACCTTTCGCTCAATTCTTGCGGCACTCACGGCTCTTTTAGTAAGCCTGTTTTGCGGTCCATTAATGATTCGTTGGCTTCGCAATTTGCAGATGGGGCAAGTGGTGCGTAATGACGGTCCGCAAACTCATTTGTCAAAGGCAGGAACGCCCACTATGGGGGGCGTACTGATTCTTGTGGGGATTACTGCCAGCAGCTTATTGTGGGGCGATTTACATCAACCCGCCTTGTGGCTGGTTCTGCTGGTAACACTGGGCTTTGGTGCGGTAGGCTGGATTGACGATTATCGTAAAGTCGTTCGTAAAAACAGCAGGGGTTTGCCAGGGCGTTGGAAATATTTCTGGCAATCGGTAATCGCAATCCTGGCCGTACTTTATTTATACCTCAATGCTAACTTGCCGGTGCATACCCAGCTCACTATCCCTTTCTTCAAAAATCTGATAGTCAATCTGGGACCGCTATTCCCGATACTGGCTTATTTTGTTATCGTTGGTAGCAGTAATGCGGTGAATCTGACCGATGGACTGGATGGTCTGGCCATAGTGCCTATTATAATGGTTGCTGGAGCGCTTGGTGTATTTGCCTATGCCAGCAGCAATGCGGTGTATGCTCATTATCTGTCTATCCCCTTTGTACCTGACACTGGCGAGCTGACTATCTTCTGCTCAGCGGTTTTGGGCGCAGGGCTTGGCTTTCTCTGGTACAACACCTATCCGGCTCAGGTGTTTATGGGCGATGTCGGCTCATTGGCATTGGGCGCTGCCTTGGGAACGGTTGCAGTAGTGGTTAGACAAGAGCTGGTTCTCCTGATCATGGGCGGCTTGTTTGTATTGGAAACTATGTCGGTAATTTTACAGGTGGGTTATTTTAAATATACCGGTGGCAAACGCTTGTTCCGTATGGCGCCTCTGCATCATCATTTTGAGTTAAAAGGCTGGTCGGAACCTAAGGTTATCGTGCGTTTCTGGATTATGACAATAATCTTCGTTCTTTGTGGTTTGGCTACATTAAAGTTACGATAGGAAAATTATGAATCAATCATTGTATCTGGTTGCCGGTCTTGGAAAAACAGGGCGCTCAATAGCAGGCTATCTACATCGTCGTAATTTACCTTTTGTGGTATTTGATACCCGCGCAGAACCTGCTGGTTTAAGCGAATTCAGAACTGATTTTCCGGGAGTTGATATTTTCCTGGGGCAGTTTCCAGATGAAATATATGACCAGTTAAAAGAAATCATTGCCAGCCCTGGCATTTCTCTGGATGAGCCTTTTCTGCAAAAAGCGATTGAAAAAAAAATTCCGGTAATTGGTGATATCGAATGTCTGGCGCGAGAAATCCAGGCTCCGGTTGTCGCAATTACCGGCACTAACGGCAAGTCCACTGTAACCACCCTGGTTGGCGAGATGGCCAAAAAAGCTGGTTTGTCTGTGGCTGTTGCAGGCAACATCGGCCTGCCTGTACTGGATTTACTGGATGATAAACAACACTATGATCTTTGGATTCTGGAACTCTCAAGCTTCCAGCTTGATTTAATCTACAGCTTGTCTCCGGTTGCGGCCACCATATTAAACATCACCCCCGATCATTTGGACAGACACCACAGCATCGAAGCTTATCGGTTTTCCAAGCAGCGAATTTATCGGAATGCCGGGCTCTGTGTGTATAATCGCGATGACTGGCAAACCACCCCGATTGAGCAAGAGGCAGCTCATAAGGCAATCAGCTTTGGCTTTAGTCAGCCCACAGCCGGACAATGGGGAATTATTCGCCAGGCAGATATGAACAGTCTGGCCTTTGAAGAAAATTGCATCATTTCAGTCAATGATATCCTGATCAAGGGCAAGCATAATTGGCAAAATTCACTCGCTGCCTGTGCTTTAGCAACCGCCGCAGGAATCGATACACAAAGTATTCGTGATGTGTTAACCCAATTTGCTGGACTTCCTCATCGTTGTCAGTGGGTGAGAGCGCTGGATGGGGTCGACTGGATTAATGACTCGAAAGGAACCAACATTGGAGCAGCCATATCAGCAATATCAGGAATCGGCGGTGCCATGCAGGGGCGAATTGTTCTGATAGCCGGTGGTTTGGGGAAAGGAGCTGATTTTAATGAATTGCGTACTCCTGTGAGCGAATACGTGCGCTCGGTTGTATTAATTGGAAAAGATGCTGACCAGATTGAAGCCGCGCTGACTGGAGTCGTTCCGGTGTTAAGAGCATCAAATCTTGATAATGCCGTAGCACTTGCCAGAGATGAAGCAAAACCGGGGGATGTGGTGCTGCTTTCTCCTGCCTGTGCGAGTATGGATATGTTTAAAGATTTTAATCATAGGGGTGAGGTGTTCAGCGAAGCAGTCAGAAGGTTATAACGATATGCAACCCAGGCATTATACTCAACGCGGTAAACCCACGAATAAACCTTTGGCCCTTTATGACAGATGGCTTATGGGAGCGGTATTGGGTTTGATTATCATTGGCCTGATGATGGTTGCTTCAAGTGCCGTCATGATTTCAACCAAATATTATCATCAGCCTTTCCATTTTCTCATTCGCCAATTCTGTTATCTGTTCGCGGGTTTTATGGTGGCTTTGGTTATCATGCGCATTGACAGCAGCTTCTGGGAAAAATTGAGTATGCCGCTTTTGCTGGTCTGCCTCCTGATGTTGCTGGTGGTTCTTGTTCCTGGCATTGGCCGAACAGTAAATGGCAGCCGGCGCTGGCTGGCATTTGGCCCTATTGGCATTCAGGTATCCGAACTCGCCAAAATGACTATGATCTTTTATGTTTCGGGCTACCTGGTACGGCAGCAACAGTCGATCAGACAATCGATTCTAGGCTTTATAAAACCCATGATTATTTTGGGTGTGGTCGCGGTTTTACTACTAATGGAGCCTGACTTTGGTGCCACAGTGGTCATAACCGGAACTGTAATGGCGATGTTATTTCTGGCTGGGGTTAAATTTCGTTATTATGCCGGCTTACTTCTAGTGGTAGGGGCGGCTCTGGCTTTACTGGCTATTTCGTCTCCTTATCGTGTCGCCAGATTGACAGCATTTCTTGATCCCTGGGCGGATCAATACAATAGCGGTTACCAGTTGACCCAGTCTTTAATCGCTTTCGGACGAGGCGGGTGGATGGGAGCCGGGCTTGGCGACAGCGTTCAAAAATTATTCTATTTGCCTGAGGCGCATACGGATTTCTTATTTGCTGTACTGGCAGAAGAATTAGGTTTGCTGGGTGTGCTTCTAGTATTGATTTTGTATAGTATACTGGTGTGTCGAGGTTTATTAATTGGATATACCGCGCATAGCCAGGAGAGGCTTTTTGCTGCTTACGCTGCCTATGGTTTAACCTTTTGGCTGGGATTACAGGCAGCTATTAATATGGGTGTGAATTCAGGGTTACTGCCGACGAAGGGCTTGACGTTACCCCTGCTGAGTTATGGGGGCGCAAGTATGGTGGTAAATTGTATGGTCATTGCATTACTGCTGCGTATCGATCATGAAAATCGTTGGCAATCATTGGGATTAAGATCGCCAGCCTAATAGAAAATAAAGGGGAATCGTGTGAATAGCTTGGGACACTTTCTTTCGCCAAGGATGGGGCGGGTGGAACAGATTCATTTTGTTGGAATTGGCGGTGTTGGCATGTGTGGTATCGCTGAGGTGCTGCATAATGAAGGATACCGGGTAACCGGCTCTGATATCAGCGAAAATAAAACGGTTCAACGCCTGCAATCTCTCGGCATCAAGGTTCACATCGGACATCGCGTGGAAAATATTCATGGCGCGGATGTGGTCGTTCGATCAACCGCTGTCCAGTCTGAAAACCCCGAAATTATTGCAGCGCATGAGCAATTAATTCCCGTTATCCCCCGGGCGGCCATGCTGGCAGAGCTTATGCGCTTTCGTCACGGAATCGCTATTGCCGGTACTCATGGCAAAACCACCACAACCAGCCTGGTCAGCAGTATTCTGGCTGAGGGTGGTTTTGATCCCAGTTTTGTTATCGGCGGCAAGCTTAATAGCTGCGGTAGTAATGCACAATTAGGTAAATCGGCTTATTTAGTGGCTGAAGCGGATGAAAGCGATGCGTCCTTTTTATACCTTAAGCCAATGATGGCTGTGGTTACCAATATCGATGCCGATCATATGGCCACTTATGATGACAATTTCGACAAGCTTCGCAGCACCTTTGTCGAGTTTCTCCATCATTTACCTTTTTATGGTCTGGCAGTGGTTTGCCTTGAGGATGATGAAGTGCGGCGTATATTGCCGGCCATCCAGCGGCCAACCAAAACCTATGGTTTCCGGGAAGATGCTCATTTTCGAGCAGTGGACTGGACGCAGAATGGCCTGCTCAGTGAGTTTACGGTCATCAGACCCGCGCCCCACAAACCCCTGGAGATTAAGTTCTCCTGGCCGGGCCGGCATAATGTATTAAACGCTTTGGCGGCAATTGCCATTGCGACTGAGCTTGATGTGAGTGATGAAGCGATTATCAATGGCTTGTTCAAATTCCAGGGCGTGGGTCGCCGCTTTCAGATTTTAGGCGAGCGCCGCTTTGAACAAGGCAGTGCTATTGTGGTTGACGACTATGGACATCATCCCCAGGAAATTATTTCAACTATCGACGCATTTCGCCGGGTGTGGCCTGATCGACGCCTGATTCATGTATTCCAGCCGCATCGATACAGCCGTACTCACTCCTTGTTTTCACAATTTGTAGACGCCCTGAGTCTGGCCGATGAGCTACTGTTACTGGATATTTACTCAGCAGGAGAATCTCCAATTGAAGGCGTTTCCAGTCAGTCGCTTTTACAGGAAATTCGTAAAAATTTCCCCAATGCCCGCCTTATTAACGAGCAGACTTTGCAGTCGACCCTTGATGAAATCGTTACTGAAGGTAATGTCATTCTGATGCAGGGTGCTGGAAATGTTGGGCAGATGGCAATCAACCTGGTACAAACCATAAGAGAGCCAGCATGAGCACAATGAATCTGCAATCTGGGGAGCCGACTTATCAGGGAGAGTTGTTGCTGCATGAGCCTTTGGCTGATTATACCACCTGGCGAGCAGGGGGGCCGGCTCATAAACTGTATAAGCCAGTAAGTATCGAGGATTTGGCTGTTTTTCTGAAGCAATTACCAGCCGATGAACCATTGCTCTGGCTGGGGCTGGGCAGTAATTCTCTCATTCGAGATGGTGGTTTCCCGGGAACGGTTGTTCTGACTCAGGGGTGTTTGAAAAACGTTAGTCTTATTGATGAGACAACTGTACAGGTTGAAGCAGGAGTTTCCTGCGCCACGATGGCCCGTTTCTGCGCACGCAATAATATGGCGGGCGGGGAGTTCTGGGCAGGTATTCCTGGAACGATGGGGGGCGCTTTGCGAATGAATGCGGGTTGTTTTGGCAGCGAAACCTGGAAGGCGGTTGTTCAGGTTGAGACTATGACTCGACGAGGTGAACGCAGAATTCGTAAGCCTGAAGAATTTGAAATTTCCTATCGGCATGTTTCTGGACTGACTGATGACGAGTGGTTTATTGCGGCCACTTGCCGTCTGGAAAAAGGCGAAAAAGAACAGTCTCTTAAACTGATTAAAGAGTTGCTTGCGCACAGAGCCGAAACTCAACCCACCAGCGAATATAACTGTGGCTCAGTCTTTAGAAACCCACCGGGTAATTTTGCGGCCCGATTAATCGAATCCTGTGGGTTGAAAGGAAGGCAATTGGGTGGGGCTGTGGTATCAACCAAGCATGCCAATTTTATTATTAACCAACATGGAAATGCTTCTGCTAATGATATTGAATCGTTAATAGAGCTAGTGCGTGAAACAGTTCATCAACAAACAGGCGTAGAACTAATTCGCGAAGTACATATCATCGGAGCAAAACATGTCTAATTTAATTAATCTCGTACTTCTTTATGGTGGAAAGTCCGGCGAACATGAGGTGTCACTCATTTCTGCCGCCTCCGTATTAACTCAGCTCCGAGCCGATAAGTATCGGATAATTCCTATTGGTATTGATAAGGAAGGGCGATGTTATTTAAACGATTATCAGGAGCTGCTGGCCGCTGGGAAAAGCCTGCCAGTGCAGACTGAAAAATCCCGGCTTCTTCCCAGCCTGTTTGTCAATGGCCATTTAGCGGTTGAAGCCGATGTGGTCTTTCCTGTAATGCATGGGCCCCTATATGAAGATGGCTGTATTCAAGGTTTGCTGGAATTGGCAGATACGGCTTATGTAGGCTGCGACGTGCTGGCGTCTGCTATAGGCATGGATAAGGACATGGCGCGACGCCTGGCTTGCTATGGTGATATTCAGAGTGCGAGATACCGCATGCTGTCCTGGCATGCGAGTGCGAAAGAAAAACAGCAGTTTTGCCAGCAGATGATTAGCGAATTTGGCTTGCCGCTTTTTGTGAAACCCTGCTCCCTCGGTTCTTCAGTGGGAATTCATAAAGCCAAGACAGCCGAAGAGCTTGCCCGCGCGGTAGACGACGCGCTGCGCTACGATGAAGCGATTCTGGTGGAAGAGTTTATTGCCGGTCGGGAAATCGAATTATCAGTTCTTGAGAATAGTCAACAGCCTGCCGAGCCTTTGGTTAGTGTGGCTGGTGAAATAAAAGTTAACCATGCGGATGGATTTTATTCCTACACGGCCAAATACCTGGAAAGCGACGAAACTGAATTACACATTCCCGCCAGTCTGCCTGCTTCTTTACTGGATCGATTACAAAAAATGGCAAGCGCTATTTTTCTGCGCCTGAAGTGCAAGGGAATGGCAAGAGTCGATTTCTTTGTTAACGAACAGACTAATCAGATTTATTTTAATGAAATCAACACGCTGCCTGGGTTTACTCCTATCAGCATGTATCCGAAGCTTTGGGATGCCAGTGGTCTTTGCTATCCTGATCTGCTGGATAAGTTGGTTGAACTGGCGATGAGACATCATCGCTGTAAACAACAGTTAGTGACCAATTATCAGTAGGAACAGGAACGAATTGCCGGGCTTATTAAGCCCTTCGCGATTATAAAAGACGAGGCAAGAGGATGGATGGGGAAAAAGGGCAACTGCGCTATGCGAGTGTATTATCACTGTTAATCGCCTGCGCCCTTTTTTTGGCGGCGCGTCTGATTTATTTATTTGTGGCAGATCCAGAGCGTTTCCCAATAAGTACTGTAAAGATTGCAGCCAGTTACCACCATATTTCGCATAAGCAGCTGGAAGAGGTACTGGAAAAATATTTAAATGACAGCTTTTTCTCTTTGTCGGTAGGAAGACTGCATACGGAGCTATCAGCTTTTGAATGGACTCGCCAAGTTCATATTGAACGAGTCTGGCCGGACACTCTGAAAATTACCCTGGTAGAAAAAATTCCATTCGCGAAGTGGAATGACGCTATGCTGACTGAAGATGGAGAAATGTTCAATGAGGGCAATTCTCAAACAGATATATTGCTACCGGAGCTGAGTGGACCGTCTAATCAATACAGAGAAGTCTTACAAGTTTACAAAAAAATGAGTAAGATATTATCAATTTATGGTTTGCACGCATCCTCACTGGAATTACGCGACAATCATGCCTGGGAGCTTGGTTTGGATAATGGCGTGCAATTGCGACTGGGTAAGCGGGACCTGGAAAAGCGAATATTAAGGTTTTGTAAGGCTTATCCAGCAGTTTTTGCAGAAAAATCAGCGCAATTGGCAAGTGTCGATCTACGCTATCCGCGTGGTATGGCAGTGCAATGGAAAAATGAAGCGGGAAGATAATGGCTAAAAAATCAGAAAAAAATATCATAACCGGTTTGGATATAGGAACATCAAAGGTAGTGGCGCTGGTTGGGGAAGTTAGCTCCGATGGAACTATTGAAGTGATCGGTATAGGGCGCCATCCATCTCGTGGTTTAAAACGTGGTGTAGTTGTCGATATTGAGGCAACTGTGAACTCTATACAGCGAGCCGTACAGGAAGCAGAACTAATGGCTGGCTGTGAAGTACGAACAGTATATGCCGGGATCGCCGGCAGTCATATTCGCAGTCTTAACTCGCATGGTATTGTCGCTATTCGTGATCAGGAAGTCTCCCAGGCCGACGTTGAGCGGGTTATTGAAGCAGCAAAAGCAGTCGCCATTCCCGCTGATCAAAAAATTCTGCATATCCTTCCTCAGGAATTCATTATTGATAATCAGGGAAGCATCCGCGAACCAGCCGGCATGTCAGGTGTACGGCTTGAAGCCAGAGTGCATATCGTGACCGGGGCGGTGAGTGCTGCACAGAATATAGCAAAGTGTGTGCGCCGCTGTGGTCTTGAAGTATCAGATGTCATTCTCGAGCAATTGGCATCCAGTCATGCAGTACTTACTGATGATGAAAAAGAGTTAGGGGTCTGCGTATTGGACATTGGCGGGGGTACAACAGACATCGCTGTATTCGCCGAAGGAGCTATTCAGTATACCGCGGTGATTCCAATTGCCGGCGATCAGGTAACCAATGATATCGCGATGGCGCTAAGAACCCCAACCAAGGCGGCAGAAGTGATTAAAGTCAACCATGCCTGTGCCTTGCCCGAATTTGCGAATGCTGATGAAATGCTGGAAGTCATAAGCGTCAATGAACGTCCAGGTCGAAAAATTTCCGCAAAAATCCTGGCTGATGTGGTTTCGGCACGTTATGAAGAACTATTCAGGTTGGTTAGAAATGAATTAAGACGCAGCGGATTTGAAAATCGAATTGCTGCGGGAATGGTTATAACCGGTGGCGGCTCCTGCGTGCGCGGTGCTATTGAACTGGCGGAATTATGTTTTGAAATGCCGGTAAGGCAGGGATGCGCGCATCATGTGGCAGGATTAGTGGAGGCGACAAGCAACCCCTCACTGGCTACAGGAGTGGGTTTACTACTGCACGGATTCCAACAGCAATATGAAGGAGGCTACAGCGTGCCGACTCTTAGCGAGAGTGGTAAAAGCATGTGGTCAAGAATGCGTGAATGGTTTCAAGGGAATTTTTAAACTGGAGTTTTAGGAATACAGGATCTAATCGCTCAATGAATTATTAGGCCCTGTATAAAAATGAGTTGAATTGTGTGTGGACGTGTTCTGATTTATTAAATGGACAGTATGATATACATAATCTCTAAGTATTAATCGGCAGTTAAAAAGAGGGGAGAGGCAGGAATGTTTGAATTAACGCAAAGCCAGGACAACAGTGCCGTTATCAAAGTGGTGGGAGTTGGCGGCGGTGGCGGTAATGCGCTTGAGCATATGGTCGCTGAAAATATTGATGGAGTTGAATTTATCTGTGCCAATACTGATGCACAGGCATTAAAAAATTCCAATGCTAAAGTTCATATTCAATTAGGTGATAATCTCACCAAGGGACTTGGCGCAGGTGCCAATCCGCAAATCGGCCGCGAAGCGGCTGAAGAAGATCGTGACCGCATTCGCGAAGTGCTTGAAGGCGCGGATATGGTATTTATTACAGCGGGTATGGGTGGCGGTACCGGTACCGGTGCGGCTCCAGTGTTTGCTGAGGTGGCCAAGGAATTAAATATCCTTACTGTGGCAGTTGTCACCAAGCCTTTCTCTTTTGAAGGTAAACAACGAGCCCTGGCTGCTGATGAAGGAATCAGACGTCTTGCTGAGCATGTGGATTCGTTAATTACAATTCCTAATAATAAGCTCTTAAGCGTTCTGGGTAAAAATATCAGCCTGCTTAATGCCTTTAAAGCGGCAAATAATGTATTGCTGGGTGCAGTAAAAGGGATTTCTGATTTAATCACCCGTCCAGGATTGATTAACGTGGATTTTGCTGACGTACGGACAGTAATGTCTGAAATGGGCATGGCGATGATGGGCACCGGCAGCGCCACCGGCGAGCAGCGAGCCAGGCAAGCGGCAGAAGCAGCCATTGCCTCACCTCTGCTGGAAGACGTGAATTTCTCAGGAGCTCGCGGTATTCTGGTGAATATTACTGCCGGTCTTGATATGTCAATCGGCGAATTTGAAGAAGTGGGTGATGTGGTGAAAGAGTTCATTTCTGATGATGCCACTGTCGTTGTCGGTACCGTAATTGATCCGGATATGACCGATGAGATGCGAGTCACAGTCATCGTCACCGGTTTGGGTGATCCCAATCGCGGCAGGCAGCAGCAACAGCAACCGCAATACGCTGGCATTGCCAAAACCCGTACTTCGGAATCAATGCGAAGCGATGGCACCTTTGATTATCAGCAATATGAGAGACCCGCTGTGATGCGAAAGCAAGCAACTCCTGCGATGCAGTCGTCTGCTGCCAAGTCAAACGAACCCACTATTCCCGATGTCGATTATCTCGATATTCCGGCTTTCTTACGCCGTCAGGAAGAGCAGGTAGAGTCTTAAGTCTAAGTGCAGATTGGGAATGGCCGCCCAATCTGCATCTTGTTATCAAGTGGTCAGATGCAAATTAAGTTAAACGTATTCAATAATGGTTCCTGTGCTCAAGTCTATGCTTTCTGCGACCCAGATGAGGAGGCTTGGCTTAACTTCAGAATTGTCAAAATATGGCATAATTCGACGAAAACCAGCATGGTTGGGCTTTATGCTGCTCCTGATAATTACGACAATGATTACTGTGTTAGTTTTGTCAGTAAAATGTCTTTTAATAGTTTCTGTTCTCAATTTGAATTATCGGAGTATAACCGTCCTGAAAATTATCAATATTTGACTCACAATTGTTCGAATGCAGCGCATTATGCGCTGCAGCTGGCGGGAGTTACCATACCCGCCAATAGCTTGCGATGGATGAGTTTTTCCAGTTATGTTTCTGTTCCAGGGCCATTTCTAACACCTATTGAGCTATTCAATCGAGCTAAAAAATATAAGACCACTCTGCTTGAATACCCTACGCAACCATTCAGCAGAATTTCTTTCAGATTTGAACTGGCCTCGTCGAGATTACATTTTTGGGCAAGAACCGCCGACGCCGAAAACAGAGATAAAATTCATACTCTACTTTCTGAAATGAATCAGCGCATAAAAAAACGGCCTTGGCATGCAGAGATACATCTTGAGACGTTAGTTAATATAACTGATTGGCTAATGCATGAAGCCTCTGAAAGCGAAGCGACTGATTATGAACAATTGGCGTCTACATTTCGCGAAAGGAACAATTTTGTTGAGACTCAGTTTCTGGATACAGCAATTTTTGCACTAATTTTACTTAAATTTTTAATGCTCCTGCATCATGGTCTACTCCATTACGAAACAAACTGGCAGTTTGCACAGAGTTTTCTTAAAAATGCTCTGGTTGGATCACAAAATGACTGGCTAATGCTGATTCCTTTCTTCCTGCTGGTGATCGCCACAGGCGCTTACGATATACTCTATCCTCCCAGGTCTTCAGAAACGGTACTTTCTCGAGTAATAAGCAATTTAACGGCTGGTGCCAATCAGCAAAGTTTAATTCAAAACACGCAGCGTATTCGTTTCCTGGCGACATCGGAGAATAGACGAAATGAGACTACAGCTCAGTCAGATGATTTGCCGAGCGACCTGACTCTAAGCAAGTATCGATAAAATAAATAAAAAATTAGACTAATCAACCGATTGTTGATATGATTGGGGGAATTATTGTGTGAAAAAATGGGATATCTGAATAAGGTGATCGCTGAATGATTAAACAAAGAACTCCTAAAAAGGTGATTCAAGCGACAGGTGTTGGTTTGCATTCTGGTGATAAAGTACTTTTAACCTTGCGTCCCGCTCCAATCAATACTGGCATCGTATTTAGACGTATCGATTTAAATCCCGTGGTCGAAATCCCTGCAGTTTATGATTATGTTGGCGATACCATGTTATGCACGTCATTACTGCATCAAGGGGTAAAAGTTGCTACAGTAGAACATCTGCTTTCTGCGCTGGCTGGCTTGGGTATTGACAATGCCTATGTCGATATTAATGCGCCTGAACTGCCGATTATGGATGGCAGCGCCGCGCCTTTTGTTTTTCTGATTCAATCGGCCGGAATTCGTGAGCAAAGCGCCGCTAAACGCTTTATTCGCATTCTCAAGCCTATTCGTGTCGAAGATAATGGCAAGTATGTGCAATTTCTTCCTTATAATGGCTATAAAGTTTCATTTACTATTGATTTTGACCATCCTGTTTTTAATGACAAGCCGCAAACAGCGACTTTTGATTTCTCAAATACTTCCTATGTGAAAGAAGTTTGCCGAGCCAGAACTTTTGGTTTTCTTTCTGATTATGAAAAATTACGTGAAAATGATTTAGCCAAAGGTGGAAGCCTGGATAATGCAATTGTTGTCGATGAATACCGTGTTCTGAATGAAGATGGTCTTCGTTTCGACAGTGAGTTCGTTACCCATAAAGTGCTCGATGCCATCGGTGATTTGTACTTGCTGGGCTGTGGATTAATCGGTGCATTTGAAGGTTACAAATCAGGTCATGAACTCAATAATCGCCTGCTCAGAGAGCTGATGGTTCGCCAGGATGCCTGGGAATATACTTATTTTGACGCCGAAAATTACATGCCTGCCATGCCAGGTTTTATGCCCGTAGAAGCCTGATTCTGGTTCCGGAAATATTAAGCGTAGGTCGGGCGCTTTCGCCCGACATCTCCTCTAAATGAAACTAGTGTATTAAAGCATTTAGCAATTATTTCTACAGGGCACTCCTTCTTTGAATCAGTAACATCATCTCATTTGTGAAAAATCTAATGCGAAGCGCCCGACCTACGTTTTAGGCTGATCCAAGGGCCTGCATATTAAAGAATACAATCGCGCTTTCGGGGTTCTGGGCCGCCTCGTTAATTTCCTCAAGCATTAAATCATGTGTTTCCCAGGAAATTCGTTTTGTCTCGAGCAAGGTTTGAGAACAGGTCAGCAAAATATCACGAAAATAATAAAAGAACTCCGTTTTTTTACTGAAGTTTCGATTGTCATGATGGAAGGTATGAACCTGGGTTTGAATATTCTGAAACCCTGCATCCATTAACAGGTTACCCAGGCGCACGCCAATATCGCCATCACAGCCCATTTCATGCTGTAATTCATTCATGGCTTTCCAATAAGTGCTGACGTTAGGCAATGGAGGGTAAATGTATGCTGTCTCGTTGAGCTCTTCATAGCAGGAAATGGGTGAGCCCGGTTGAAGCACTTCCCGTACACAGGATAAGACCAGATCCGGTTGCTGCATGTGCTCCAGGACATAGCAGAAATACGCGCAGTCATACTTGTTCTTTTCCAGCTTAAGATTGGTAGCATCCATTACCAGAAATTCATATCTCGGGGTACCATCTGGCCATTTGGTCCAGGGGAGTGTTGACAGATAGTGTCTGGCTTGCTCAACTTGTCCTGGCTCGCGATCAATTCCTGTTACATGGAGATTGGGAAAATCCTTCAGGAGAAGTGCTGTTTGAGCGCCAACGCCTGAGCCTATTTCCAGCAATCGCTCTTTTTTCTGAAATGGCAGATCCTGATGTGCAAAATGGTAAATCAGTTTGGCTTGCTGGTATAAACGCTGGGTTTCTTTTTGATTATATCCGTGAATGTAATTGATTGGGCTGTTTTCCATGTTATTGTCCATAATAGATCCTTACGGGTGAAATCCAGAACATCTCCAATTTACTATAGTAAGTTTTTTATTTATTGTTAAATTCTGTGTTGCCCCTCTATGGCTAATAAATCGGTTATTGTCCCTTGATTTAGATAATTTTCAATTAGAACTTTTAGGATAAATCGTTTAGTATATGAGCGTTTTCCAATGAATTTGCAATAGGGAGTTTTGCTTTATGTTTAATAAAAGTAGTTTTGTAAGTTTGATTCTGTGTACTGGTATTGCTTCTGCAGGAACCATGGGGGATATTCAAGAGCCCTTATCTCACTGGACAGCTGGCGTCAATCTCCAGGTTGTTCAACCCTTTTTCCAAAATAATCCAGCATTTTATTTTCTTGAAGCTGAACGTATAGCTTATTCAGAAGCATTTTTCTACGTGAATGACGTCCAGCACCAAAGAGATGTTTCTCACAATATGGAATTGGCCCCCGAGTTTTTCCTGGGATACAAGCTAAATAATGGCTTAGGATTTTATACACGCTACTGGTTTTTTGATGATGACACCAGGCAATCCGTTGCGACACCTCAGACCTCGGTAACAGATCTTACCTTGTCTTTTCCCATTTCTTCAGCGGCTCCTATCGGCCTGGACATTGATACCAGGGATAATAACCTGCCTGACTCGATGACCGTTACCACTAGCCTCAAAACACAGGTATGGGACGGCATTATCACCCAGGATTATCAACTTGCCAACTCCAGGTTGACACTGGGCGGCGGAGCACGATATGCCTATATGTCGCAATCCTATAATGCATTTGAAACACAACTTCCTGGTGCTACTCTGGATATCAGGATGGATCCTCCTGTTCCTCAATTCATTACTGCTCACGAAAAGACTCTGCATTCTGGCCATAATTTCAGAGGTTGGGGGCCTGTTATCCAATTAGAAGATAAATTGCCATTATGGCAATCGGGATTTTCTCTCGTCGGTACTGCCCGCGCTTCTGCAGTGTTTGGTCGATCCAAGCAGACGGCTAGCAAAACCCTTCTGGTTCGTGGAACACAATATGTTGACGATGTATTAAGTGAAACAGCGTTTGTCCAAAGAACCAATCATCATCAAACAGTGCTGGAAATTGTTGAAGCAGAACTTGGGATCGCTTATGAGCGAGAGGCTCTTAATGGCAAGATCGGCGCTCAGCTTTCAGTCGTTGCACAAGAATGGTTCGGTGGCGGCAGTGCTTCAAAATCTGCTACAACAGGCGCAGGATTCGGTTTGCCTGGCAGCGGAATGACAGGAGCGCCGCAAGTAGCTGGTGTCACGGCCGAGAGTAATTTTGGCTTTATAGGAGCAGCATTTAAAATCAATTATCAATATTGATCTCAATAGCGCTGTTGAATTTTGAACAGCGCTATGTTCTGGTAATCGTTGTTCATCCAATTCATTTTGCAGAATGACTTTTGTAATTTTGCATGCTTTGGGGTGAGCAGGGCTATAACATATATCTTATGCCTCCATTATAGCTCCAACCATGAAAACCATAACTTGTCACATCCTGCTGGTTTGCTATATCCCCATAAACACTGAGGCGGGGAGTTAAGTGGCCACTGAGACCGGCTCGCACTTGTAACATGGTGCCAAATTTTCCAGTATCAAAACCAATATTGCTTATTTGGATAGTATGCCCGCCTCCTAATCCCTGCAATAAATTGCCTTTAAGGTAAGTGGTAATAAAATGGTCTGTGGTGTCTTCTGTTCCTAGTAAACGCAAACCACCCCGAAAATACCTTGCCTGGGGTGTTCCCAATGGATACCAATCTGGTTTATATCGGTTTGCGAATGAAATTGTAGCTGTTGATACACTATTTGTAGTTCGGGTTCTAAAATGAGTTGATGCCAATTAAGCGCTATGGGATAACCTGTTAACACCCTCAGTACCAAATTGACCGATGATTTCATTGTTTGCGCCAGCTGTAATTGTACCAAAGTTATTGACAATGTTTTGTCCAAATCCGGTATTGACATTTTGAAAATAGAGAGCCGAACTTTGGCCTCCCTGAATTGTGCCGTAATTTGTTAAAAAATTGCCATCACCAATAAAATTCACCGCTTCTGAAAAGAGCTGTGGGCCATTTGCTGTAACAAGAGCCCCTAAACCAATCATTAAAGTGGATTGATTATTAAATTCAATGGTATTTGCGCCGGCACCATAACCGCCGCCATTGTTTATGCCAAAATTCGATACTACTGCATTTTCACCGATAATAATCGTGGCCATGTCACCCAGTGAAATAGCGGGTGTATTTCCTGTATCCAGGATAGCGTTGGCCTCAACTGTAACCTGCCAGTTATCACTTGCAGGTCCTGCACCTACCTGCGTTAGGGTCACCCCGCTACACACAACGACAGGACCGGGTGTGCAGGCAGCAAAAACAAGCGAAGAAGTCGGGAATTGAAATAACAAAACAGCAGCAAATACTTTCCCTGTATTAGGAAACATGACCAATCCTGGATAAATAAAAAAATGTAATTAATATTAAAGTAGAAGCAGTGGTATAACAACTTGTCCAGCTTCTGTTTTTGCCTCGCTAAAACAGTTCAGGCCTTCGACTACTTGCCTCGGCAGGCAGGTAGAGGTTAAGCCGAATTAAACGTTATCAATTATAGAGTGCAGTCGTTTAGGGTGTCTGAGCTGTTATTTGCTTCACTTTGGGCGGACTCTTCAATGACTACTCTCTCTTTGTATTGCTGTAGAAAATAGGTAAAGCCATTGGAAATTAGCTTTAGCGGGGTGAGAGATTCTTCACCCAACATATGCTTCAACAGGATGGTCCGGAATGAGTGGGGGTTGGTATTGCCATTTTCTGGCTTTTTATTCTCCAGATAATCAATAAGAAACGCCAGAGCCTCCTGATAAGTTTCCTTGGTTTTCAATTTCTGTACAAAATTATTAGCATTCCGTTGCCCGGTTTCGCCATGACGGTTGAATAAAGAAAACCATATTCGCTTGTAGTGATACTGATATTCAGCAAAACTTCGCTCGGCTTGTATGATCAGGTCACGGAGAAGAATTTGGTCTTCAGTAAGATCAGGCAGGTCTGTTAACTCGGTGAGTGAATGCCTTGCTTCACTCTTCGGCGATTTCGCAGGATAGCTGAGATCAAAAAATGGAGCATCGAAGCTGGTATCTGCAGCGGGGCTATTTGGGGCTTCGGGAGTAGGAGACGATAGTTTTTTTAATCGATCACAGGCTATTGGGATACGAGTAACCCAATGCAGATTATTTTGATTATCAATTGTAATACAGTGCAGGTTGGGAATATCCTTAAAAGGCTGAGTTGCCTGGCCATTGACTAAATAATGCAAGTTAACATGTAAAGTGCGTGCCAGACTATCCAGATGGCTATGAGAGCCCCAGGTATAATTCTGAGTAATCTTTTTCATGCCCAGAATAATGGGTGAATCCTGAGCAAAAGGGATATTCGTGGGGAGGGATACTTCCTTTCCATAGAGTAAACGCAGGAATAGCGACTGTAAATCGAGGTTGATTCGTTCAAATGGAATTTCTTCTACTGTGTCATCAGCCTCTCTTAATTCGCGGAGTAATTGATCGTGCTTCGCTTTTAATGCTCTGATTTCTCTTAATATGACTGCTGAATTGGTGAATTCATTATAATTTCTGATTCGATTGATATCCTCATGATATACAGCGGCAAAATCGCTGAACTGGGAGTTAGATCGGAACAGGGTATAGTCATCACCAGGGTTCGAGCAAACCTGTTCCAATTCTTCCAGCTGGCTCTTGAAAAGTAATTCCCGGAGTGCTTTTTGCAGGTTATCAAGTAATTCTCTATCCGCTCTGGTACGTTTCGACTCTTCGATATTAAAAGCGCAAATCCTGGGATAAAGCGTATCAATACTCGCCTCCAGCTGGAACTGCTCTTGTAATGCCAGCCAGTGATCAAATAACCCCCTGCTGTTGCCCGAGCTTTCCTCCTGAATGATATGGATAAGCCCGGTTGCCAGTGCATAAAATGCGCAATTTCCTAGCCCCGGATTATTAACTGATTTATTGCGAATAATAAACTGAGGTATGTGCTCGCTGGCATCGGCTGGAGGCGCTGGTACCTCTTGTGTATTGTTGTAAGCTTCCAATGAGCTGAATTTAAGCTTTGCTTCATCCATATAAATCAGATCACCGTCATTCTCTGTGCAGGTGACATCCCAATGTGCGTCTTTATGTTTTAAATAGATACCTGGTTTTGTATTTCTGGGGTTAGGCGTCGCGTTTTCATAAATTTGAAGATGCAGAGCCTGGCGTAGTCCTTCAATATCCCCGCAGCTGTAGCCACGCTGAAATTCATCGGTACGGCTATACTCCTCGGTTACCAGTTCAAGCAGATTTTGGTCAGTTTGTATCCGTGCTTTGTAATCTTTAAACTCTCTTCCCCTAAACCCTTTAAAGAGCGTTCGTAAACTTTCCAGGATGTGGACCTTGGTTTCTTTGCTCAGCATATCCAGTGCCGGGAACCTGACTGTTTGTCGTTCCTGCATAGTGATTTGAAACCATGGCCGCCCGGCCTGGATATCCGCTTTCTTGTGCCAGATTAAGCTGGTCAATTCATTCAGTAATACGTCCTGTGGATCAGGCAAAAACTGTTTATTGAACTTGAATAATACCGGGGCCAACAGCAGTTCAATGTCACGAGGGCTGTTATAATAGTTAAGCCATGACTTTAATGTATCCCAGGATTTGGGTAAAAAGTTAGGATGCTGTCTGGCGAACTCGTCAAGTAATGCCTGATAGTTTTCTTCTTGAGCATAATGGTCAAGACGGCCACTTAAGATCTCTATAGCCAGACCAATCGCTAAGGCATTGAAAAGACAAGCACCATCTCCGGTAGCTGTAAAAATTTTAGGCATTTCTAAAAACCATATATTAAAGAGTTCCGTTGTACGAGCCATTAGAACATTATCTATTGGTCTAATTTTTGCACAAATTGATTTTGAACTCAATAAATTTTACATTTTTATAACGCTTTCACAAAAAATCTTCAAGTATCGGCTGGGTGTTTATTGTGGTTTGCCAGATCTCTCAAGGCATTTCGCAAGGGTTCGAAGCTGCACACATCACTCAATGCCTGTAAAGAAGAACAGGTAGTGGCTGAAAGATATTGACGCTTTTTCTTGTTGGAGGACGGCTGGGTGTAGTTTTCATTCGCCAGTGCCAGTTTAACCGATATCAGCTGATACAGACCTTCTTTTCTTAAGGCATCGCGCAGCTCAGGCAAGCTATAGCGTAATTCAGTTGCCCAGGCGGGATCATTGATTTGTACCGTCAACGTTCCCTTGCTAAAACTGCTGACACGACAGTGTGCGCTTAAATGAGTCGGTAAATATTGTTTTACCAGTAAATTAAGCTTGTCAATTTCTGCTGCCTTTTGACAGATGGATTGCAACTGTTTGTTCATGCAATGATTGATACGCCGCATTGGCTGAGGATCTCAATTTGGGATGACGACGAACAGGAGCATAGCAAATTAATTCTATCTGCACTATTATATTTTCACTCTTTATCCGGGATACAAAAATGATCGATAGTGACAGTAATGTGGTGTATGTGGCCAGACTCCACTGGATAATTTTTTTAGGCCCGTTTGTGATGGCCTGTTTGGCCATGCTGTTAGGGATTTATATCGAACAGATTAAAATCGTCGCTTTGTTTTTCTTAATTTTTGCTTTGGCCTGGGCTGCGGTAACCTGGGTTAATTACCATTTTTCTTCCTTAACTATACGAAGAAAGCAGGTCATTTTGCGTGCTGGCATCATGGTTCGCAATACGATTGATATTCCCTTGGGTAAAATTGAGAGTATCGATATTCGTCAATCCATTATTGGCAGTTTATTTCGTTATGGTTCTCTGATGATTACAGGAACCGGAGGAACGCGTTATTCAATTAACTTTC
The DNA here is from genome assembly GCF_900640215.1 of Legionella genomosp. 1. Classification (NCBI taxonomy): domain Bacteria; kingdom Pseudomonadati; phylum Pseudomonadota; class Gammaproteobacteria; order Legionellales; family Legionellaceae; genus Legionella; species Legionella genomosp. 1. The sequence continues at coordinate 213 of NZ_CAAAJH010000007.1, read as the reverse complement.
TAGATAAACCTTTGACCTGCAGACGCTATATTGAACAATTAATGCATGAGCCATAGCCAGTGGGTCACTGCCATTAATTTAAGGAATTTTGTCATTCCCGCGAAGGCGCTGAGGAATCCTGTCATTTAATTGAGCAGTTATGTTTTTAAGGTTTGCTCAATAAGGACGAGAAAAGAATTGAAGTGCATACGAATTCATGATCAAATTTGTTTA
>NZ_CAAAJH010000006.1:0-180044 GCF_900640215.1 Legionella genomosp. 1 | reverse complement strand
GGATTGAAACAGGTAATCAACGTAGGTTATTGATTTTAAAGGTTTTAATTGGTGGGCCCACTAGGACTTGAACCTAGGACCAACGGATTATGAGTCCGCTGCTCTGACCAACTGAGCTATAGGCCCGTAGAGAAGGTGTTATTGTAATCTTAAATTTTGTGTAACACCACTTTTTTTTGAACTTTTTCAGGAGCCCTGGGGCTCCTGGGTTTAATCGTCGTCGCCTTCCAGGAAGCTTCTCAATTTTTCTGAGCGGGAAGGGTGGCGGAGTTTGCGTAGGGCTTTGGCTTCGATCTGGCGGATACGCTCGCGAGTTACGTCGAATTGTTTTCCGACCTCTTCGAGGGTGTGGTCTGTGTTCATTTCGATGCCGAAGCGCATGCGCAGGACCTTGGCTTCTCTGGGGGTTAATGTTTCCAATATTTCCAGAGTCGCTTCTCGTAGGCCTTCAGCGGTTGCTCTTGCAATCGGTGATTCGATATTCACGTCTTCGATGAAGTCGCCTAAGTGCGAATCGTCGTCATCACCTACCGGGGTTTCCATTGATATCGGCTCTTTAGCTATTTTGAGAACTTTGCGAATTTTATCTTCGCTCAGATCCATTTTAGCTGCCAACTCTTCAGGTGTTGCCTCTCTGCCGGTTTCCTGCAGGATTTGTCGCGAGATTCGATTCAATTTATTGATAGTCTCAATCATGTGAACCGGAATACGGATGGTTCTTGCCTGATCTGCGATTGAACGGGTAATTGCCTGTCGAATCCACCAGGTGGCATAGGTTGAAAACTTGTAACCGCGTCGGTATTCAAATTTATCAACGGCCTTCATCAAACCAATATTACCTTCCTGAATTAAGTCCAGGAATTGCAAGCCGCGGTTGGTATACTTCTTGGCGATTGAAATTACCAGACGCAGGTTCGCTTCCACCATTTCTTTTTTAGCACGGCGGGCTTTGGCCTCTCCGATGGACATTTTCTTGTTAATGTCTTTGATTTCACTAATGGTTAAACCAAACTCTTCTTCAAAGGCAGCCAGTCGGCTCTGCAGGCGTTTGATTTCGTCGTTGTACTCTTCAAGACGAGCCATATCGAGCTTTCTGCCATGAATCTTGATTAAATCTGGTAACCAGTTTAAGTCAGTTTCCTGACCTGGGAATGTCTCAATAAACAGCTTGCGCGGTATTCTTGCTTTTTCAATACACAAACGCATGATGCTTCTTTCAAATTCACGAATGTGATTTCTCAGCAGTCGGAAATGGCGGGTCAATTTGTCAACCTGACGGGAAGTCAGTTTCAGCTTCAGGAAGGATTCTGCCATTGAGTCAAGCTTTTCCACAGTCAGTTTGTTGCTGCGTCCTTTTTCGCGTAAAGCCGTCATTGCAAAATCGTATTTCTCACGCAGATCGTCAAAATAGACTTTGGCTATTTCAGGATTAGGACCGTCATCTGCTTCAAGACCGCCTCCGCCTTCGCCGTCTTCATCTTCATCATCAAGATTAACTTCTTCAACCAGTAATTCTTCTTGCTGACCTTCATCCAACATGGAACCAATACTTGAGGGCGGCGCTTCTTCTTCGCTGTCGGCGAAACCACTGATGATTTCACTCAGGCGCATTTCTTCAAGCTGTACGCGATCGTAGTCTTCAAGTACTAATTGTGCCGTTTCCGGATAGTGCGCCAATGAACGCAGGACCTGATATATGCCTTCTTCAATACGCTTGGCGATGCGGATTTCACCCTCACGAGTCAGCAGTTCAACTGTACCCATTTCGCGCATGTACATGCGAACCGGATCGGTAGTACGGCCAGTTTCCTTGTCGACGGAGGCCAATACGGCTGCGGCTTCTTCCACATCCTCCGGTGCTTCTTCAGTTGTACCAAGAAGAGCTAGTTCATCGTCGCTCGGCGGGAGCTCGAAGACTTTAATATTCATGCTCTCCAGCATACTGATGATGACGTCAAAATGTTCGGTATCAACAATATTGGGAAGCAGATCATTTATTTGTGCATAAGTCAGGTAATTTTGATCTTTACCTAGGCTAATGACTTTAGTGATCTGTGAGCGTTGTTGTTCTTGGTCATTTATGTTCATAGGCACTTAGTCAGATAATGAAGGGGAATCTACAAAAATGTTTTTGATTATAACCCTCACGTCAAAAACATGCCAGCAAAAATGTGTTAATTTTTATCACGCCTGTTTTGATGGCGTTGCTTTAACAAGTTTTGCAATTGCATTTGCTCTGAAAGAGTTAAGCCTTCTTTTCGGGATTTTTCAAGAAATTCATTAATTTTATTGCCGCTATTCTGTTTTTGTAAAAAAATAATAATATCAAGGAACTCTTTGGTCAAGGCTTCTTCAGGAACCTGATGATCCCAGGCAGCCAGCTTATTTAGTGATTCAAAAAAGGAGGTTTCTCGCCATTGTTCGATCAAAGACGCGGTATTTATCTGAGGATTTGCAGCAATTTGCTCAATCAATTGTTTCAAAATTTCTTGTTCCTTACCACCAAGCAGCTGCAGATTAATCTGTTGCTGAGCCCCTGAATAGATCTCGGGATTTTGGATTAGCAATGCAATCGCCAGGCGAATGGGAGAGCGGCTGATTCCTTTTTTGGGTTTTACCGGTTGGGTGGAGTTATTCTGTTCTGTAATCACCCACTCAATGCGGTGGTTTTCAAGACGGGTTATCTGTGAAAGCTCATTAATTAACAGTTGCTTATAAGTGCCTTCCGGCATATTGGCCAGATAGGGTTTGGACAGGTTAATAAACTGTGTTTTTCCGGCGATACTATGCAAATCCAGGTTTTCAGAAAGATTTGAAATAAAATAATCATTCAGGGAGACTGCCGATTGCATAATTTCAAGAAATTTATCGCGGCCTCTCTCACGCACAAAACTGTCGGGGTCCTGTCCTTCAGGTAAAAAAACAAAGCGGACATCCATACCGCTATTCAAATGGGGTAATGAATTTTCCAGTGCTCTCCAGGCCGCCTGACGCCCCGCTTTATCGCCGTCAAAGCAAAAAATGAGCTGTTTACAATATTTGCTGAGCATCTGAACATGATAGGAACTGGTCGCAGTTCCCAGGGCGGCCACGGCATTATTGATGCCATACTGAGCCAAGGCAATCACATCGAGATAGCCTTCTACAACAATGATCTGATCCTGACGAGGCTGTTGTAAAACCTGATACAGCCCATACAGCTCGCGATTTTTTTGAAACAGTACCGTTTCTGGGGAGTTTAAATATTTAGGCTGCTGATCAGGGCTTATTGCTCTTCCGCCGAAGCCGACAATTTTTCCCTGGCGATCATGAATGGGAAACATAATACGGTTTCTATAGCGATCATAGGTTTTTCCATTGTCTTTTTTAATCAGCATGCCGGTATCAATTAGCCCTTTTTTATCCGCAAAAAAGTTTTTTTCGAGAACATTCCAGTCCCCAGGCGCATATCCTAATTGGAATTGTTTAGCGATTTCACCCGTCAATCCGCGCTGACGCAGATAGTTAACCGCTTCAGCGGCGGGAGCTGTTTTCAATAAAGCCTGGTAATGCCGTGTAACTCTGGCAAGTAACTGGTAAAGATTAGGCCCTTGTTTGACCTCGCGCGACGCAAGCTCTTTTGGAACAGTCATGCCTAAGCGAACGGCAAGTGTTTCGACTGCATCGGTAAAGCTTTGATTCAGATAAGACATCATAAAGCTGATGGCATTTCCGCTGGTTCCACAGCCAAAGCAATGAAAAAACTGTTTTTTTGCTACGACATTGAAAGAGGGTGTTTTTTCATTGTGAAATGGACAGCAGGCGATATAGCTGTTGCCGCGCTTTTTTAAGGGAACATAATGTTCGATGAGCTCGACCAGATCAGTTCTGCTCAGGAGCTCATCAATAAATGGCCGTGGAATTAAGCCAGACATGTTGGGTATGTTTCCCGGAAAATTAGCTGAGTTTGGCCTTGATGATAGCACTGACTTGAGACATATCGGCACGGCCTTGCAGCATGGGTTTTAAATGCGCCATTACTTTGCCCATATCACTCATTTTTTCAGCGCCAAGTTCAGCAATTGCTTGCGTGACCAAGGTCATAACTTCTTCGTCAGAAAGAGGCTCTGGCAAATATTTGCCGATGATGCCAAGCTCATATTCTTCCTGAGCAACCAGGTCGGTTCTTCCAGCAGAGGTAAATTGACTAATGGATTCCTTACGCTGTTTGGCGAGTTTATCCAGAATAACTAACAAACGTGCATCATCCACATCGATGCGCTCATCTACTTCGACCTGTTTGATTGCAGCAGTAATGAGCCGCAGGGTCTCAAGCTGTTGCTTGTCCCTGGCACGCATGGCGTCTTTCAGGTCATTACTAATGCGATCTTTAATACTCATGATGTTTTTTTACGACGATGTTTGATAGCACGACGGGTAGTTGTATCGCGTGAGATTTTTTTAAGGTGACGTTTCACCGCAGCAGCTTGCTTTCTTTTGCGTTCAGCAGTGGGTTTTTCATAAAATTCACGACGGCGTAATTCGGTCAGGATACCTGCTTTTTCACAGGAGCGCTTGAAACGGCGAAGTGCGTATTCGGGGTTTTCACCTTCTTTCACACGAACGGTGGGCATTAAATAGTCCTCTGATATAATTAAACACAATAGGTTGGCAATTCTAGTGCCAGATCCGCTTAAGGTCAAGTTTATTGATTGACTTTAGTTTAATAATTGTAATCAATTTCTATGCCAGTTTGAAGTAAGTTTGTTAATATTGCAATTTCTTTCCCTGGGTTTCGCGTAGCGGCAACTGATTGTTTGAGGTTTTTAATGCTGGTTTTAGGTATCGAATCATCCTGTGATGAGACAGGCGTGGCGCTTTATGACTCCGATAAAGGTTTATTGGCTCACGCGCTTTATTCACAAATCGCTTTACATCAACAATATGGTGGAGTTGTTCCCGAGCTGGCATCGCGGGATCATATTAATCATCTGGTTCCCTTGCTTGATGAGGTATTGTGTAAAAGCGGCCTGAAGAAATCTGCGATCGATGCAATCGCCTACACTGCCGGCCCGGGCCTCATCGGGGCCTTGTTAGTGGGTGCCTGTTTTGCTAAAACCCTGGCCTTTGCTTTGCAGATTCCGGCTTTGGCTGTACATCATCTTGAAGCGCATATATTAGTGGCCAAAATGCAGGCAAAAGAATTGAACTTTCCTTTTCTTGCCTTGCTTGTCTCAGGCGGGCATACCCAGCTAATTGAAATTAATGAACTAAATGAGTATCGGCTGCTCGGAGAGAGTGTCGATGATGCGGTGGGCGAAGCTTTCGATAAGACAGCCAAGCTAATGGGTATTCCTTATCCTGGCGGGGCGCAGCTGGCAAAATTAGCGGACGCATGTCCCGCTCATTTACGAAACAATTTCCCGCCATTTCCACGGCCAATGACGGACAGACCGGGTTTGAACTTCAGCTTCAGCGGGCTAAAAACCCATGCTTTAAACGCCTGGAATAACAGTGATAAAAGTGAGGAAAGCAAATCAGCTATTGCCTATGCCTTTCAACAGGCAATTGTCGATACGCTGCTCATTAAATGCAAGCGGGCAATGGCATCTACACAGGCTAATACGCTGGTTGTGGCAGGTGGAGTTGGCGCAAATCTTAAGCTTCGGCAGAGTTTAGAGAGCATGACCGCTCAATTGGGTGGACGTGTTTTTTTTCCACCCTTAGAGTTTTGTACTGATAACGGGGCGATGATTGCCTATACCGGATGTTTACATTTGCTGGCGGGACGTCAGGATAATGATGCTGCTATTAATGTGAAAGCGCGTTGGCCTTTGTAGTCTGCTACAAAGGATTTCCGGTTGCAGACAACCGGAAATCCCTTCATCTCAGGGTGGAGTGGGCTTTGGTTTTCGTTTTTTTGCAGGTTTCTTAGGCTGAAGTTCCGTTACATTATCACGCATCGGAGCCTGGTTTGCTGCTTCTTCTGCAGCTTCGTGTGAAGTAAATTCAGCGGTTTCCGTAAGGATTTCCTCGGTCATATTTTTTAAATTCGAGCGCCCGAAGTGAAGCTTCGGCTCTTCACCGTCAATGAGCCGGGTAATATTGTCGCGGTGCTTATATAAAACAAACAAGGCAATAAAAAAGAGCGGTGGAAAAGTATCCAGATTGCCGAGGCTTAATAAGGCATAAAGGGGGGCAAGCAATATTGCGATGATTGAGGCCAGGGATGAATAGCGGGTGAAATTAGCGACCAAAAGCCAGGTGGCGATGACCACAACTCCCATTACAAAATGCAGGCCAAGAAAAGCGCCAATGGCTGTAGCCACACCTTTACCCCCTTTGAAATCAAAGAAAATGGGGTACATATGGCCCAGTACCGCTGCAAGACAGGTAAAGCTGATTGCTGCAGGCCCTGCATGCAAAATTTTTGCAATGAGAACGGGAACCAGACCTTTCAGCACATCGCATAACAGAACAATCACTGCGTATTTTTTTCCGGCCAGCCGAAGCACATTGGTGGCGCCAGGATTTTGCGAGCCTTCTGTCCGTGGATCAGGGAGGGAGAATATGCGGCTGACGATAACAGCCGAACAGACAGATCCGGATAAATAACCCAGTACAACCACAAAAACAAACAGCAAAAAGCTTAGCATGACCTCTCCTGAGCAGTGGCAATTTAAATAGTCATTATCAGTTAAACTGGGAAGCTTGTGAAGGGTTAGCTATAATCTATTCCTGATAAACAGTTATAAGCGGAGTTCAAAAGTTATCGATATTCATTGAACTCCGCTTAAGAGTCTCAGGGCAAAAAAAGCTCCTGCAGATTGTTGGTGAATTGTCTTCCTAAAGGGCTTACCTGCCAGTGATCATCTTGAAGAATGATTAACTTCAGTTCAGAGGCTTTTTTTAACTTGCCAAGTAAGAGGCTTTGGGACAATCCGGTTCTTTCAGTAAACAGTTTCAAGGGAATGGCTTGTTCCAGGCGGGTGGTATTTAAGAAAAATTCAAAAAGCAGGGAATCGGCATCAATGGATTCTTTACCGGCGCAAAACGGCTTGTCTTTATTAAGATAGTCAGTGGGCTGGCGGTATTTATTGGTGCGAATGATCTCTGGTGTAGTGAGTTCTTTGGTTATTTTACCATGCGCACCTGCGCCAATACCGAAATAGTCTCCAAATAACCAGTAGTTCAGATTATGTCGGGATGCTCTGTTTTTTTGACTAAAAGCAGAAATTTCATAGCGTTGATAAGCCGATTGCTGCAGCAGGGCAAAGCCTTGCTCCTCCATGAGAGCGATCTCATCGTCCTCTGGCAGGACAGGGCGTTGCTTATAAAAGACAGTATTGGGTTCAAGAGTCAGCTGATACCAGGATAAATGTTCGGGTTCATACTGTAGTGCCTGTTGAAGATCAGCAAGGCCCTGTTCTATAGTTTGACCAGGCAATCCGTGCATTAAATCAAGGTTGATATTGTCAAAGCCGGACCGGCGTGCGGTTTCGATGGCAAAATGGGCTTGTTTATCATCGTGTATACGGCCAAGTTTTTTTAAGTGCTCTGGGTTGAAGCTTTGAATGCCGAGCGAAAGGCGATTGATTCCAGCCTCTCGATATCCTCGGAAGCGCTGCTGTTCTACCGTGCCGGGATTCGCTTCCATGGTGATTTCAATGTCTTCAGACAGAGGCAGCAGTTTGCCAATTTCTTCCAGAAGACAGGCATAGGCACTGGCTGATAATAAACTGGGCGTGCCTCCGCCAATAAAAATGGAAATAATTTGCCGTTGAGGAAAATCAATGAGATCCTGTTTGAGATCATTTAGTAATGCCTGGATGTATTGTTGCTCCGGCAACTCCTGAGGGCTTTTATGTGAATTAAAATCGCAATAAGGGCATTTACGAATACACCAGGGAACATGAATATACAGTGATGTTGGAATCATTGACTCGGATTAGACTGACTTATGTGGAAGTGTAATAATACCACAAGGGGCTGTTTGGCAGCAAAGAAAGTGGAGTGATTAAAATGTATACTCTCCGCTAGAACAAGATGGGATAGTTTAACAATGCGTGAAAAACCTGTTTGTAAGCAAAAAACCGTGATTGCAAAATCCAATTTGTTTACTATTGAGCAAATGCAATTAGAATTTAGCAATGGTTCCCGGCGAGTATATGAGCGAATTCGTCATCATGGGCATGGGGCTGTATTAATAGTTGCCTTGACACCTTCCGAATCTTTTCTTCTGGTCAGAGAATATGCTGCTGGGACTGATGCCTATGAAGTGGCATTTCCCAAAGGGCTGATTGAAAAGGGAGAATCAGCTTTGCAGGCCGCTGATCGGGAGTTGCGCGAGGAAGCAGGGTTTGGAGCCAGGCGTCTGGATTGGATACACTCTCTGACCCTGGCTCCGGGTTATTTTGGGGCGCGTTTGGATGTCGTATTGGCCAGAGACTTATATCCGGCGTCATTATCTGGAGATGAGCCTGAACCGCCGGAGGTTATTGAATGGCCATTATATGCAAGTGATGAGCTTTTATTACGCCCCGATTTTTCTGAAGCCCGCAGCATTGCGGCGCTTTTTTTAGTCAAACAATGGTTAGAGAAGGAAAAAAATAATGAGTAATCGTGTTAGAGTTGCAGTGACTGGAGCTGCTGGTCAGATTGGCTATGCCTTACTGTTTCGTATTGCTTCAGGTCAAATGTTTGGTCCGGAAACCGAAGTGGAACTGAATTTACTGGAGCTTGAGCAGGCATTGCCTTCTCTGGAAGGTGTGGCGATGGAATTGGATGACTGTGCTTTTCCATTACTGAAAAGAATTCATTGTACTGCTGATTTAAAAGATGGGATGAATGGCGTTAACTGGGCTGTTCTCGTGGGAGCGGTTCCGCGTAAACAAGGCATGGAACGCTCTGATTTATTGCAGATTAATGGCGGTATTTTCACTAAACAAGGCCAGGCGATTAATGATCATGCCGCAGATGATGTCCGCGTTTTTGTGGTCGGAAATCCATGCAACACTAACTGCCTGATTGCCATGCACAGTGCGCCAGATGTTCCTGGTGATCGTTTCTATGCGATGACGATGCTGGATGAATTACGCGCCCGCACCCAGTTGGCTAAAAAAGCGGGTGTGCCGGTAACGGATGTTACGCAAATGACCATTTGGGGTAACCATTCTGCGACTCAATATCCTGATTTTTATAATGCAAAAATTAAAGGAGAGTCGGCTGCAAAAGTCATTAATGATGAGACCTGGTTGAAAGAGACCTTCGTTTCAACGGTTCAACAGCGCGGTGCTGCAGTCATCAAAGCCAGAGGGGCATCTTCTGCTGCGTCTGCGGCCAATGCGATTATCCAGGGTGTTAATCATCTGGTTACCGATACCGTGTCTCATGAATCCTTTTCTATGTGTCTTCGTTCAAATGGAGAGTATGGTGTCGATAAAGGCTTAATTTTCTCATACCCTTGCCGTGTACAGAATGGCAAATTGTCGGTGGTTGAGAATTTACCTTTAAACGACTACGGACAAGCTAAATTCCAGGCGACTCTTGAAGAATTACGTCAAGAGAAAGCGGCGGTTAAAGAATTGGGATTGATTAAGGAATAACAAGTAACCGGCTGTAAGTAGCTGACTCTAGTCACATCTCATACAGCCGTCTTTGCGAACAAAGTGAAGCAATCTACATCTAGCTTTAAGAAAACATCGATCTGGATTGCTTCGCCAGGGCTCGCAAAGACGGTTAATCAGAAACTCTTCTAACTTCTTAATTATCTTAATGCCTGAAATGGCGAAAACCAGTAAATATCATGCTGATGCCTGCAGCATTGGCTACCTCTATAACCTCGTTGTCCCGGATTGAGCCGCCTGGCTGAATAATGGCGGTAATGCCTGCCTCAATGGCCATTTCCACACTATCCGCGAAGGGAATGAAAGCATCCGAGGCCATGACCGCTTGCCGGCAATCGAACTGGCGCTCTTTGGCTTGCCAGAGGGCTATTCGGGTACTCATTACCCTGCTGGTTTGACCTGCACCAATACCAATTGTTGCATGGTGTTTGGCAAGAACTATGGCGTTGGATTTCACATGTTTTACTGCCGCCCAGGCAAATAACAGATCTTCTTTCTGCTGCTGAGAGGGAGCATGTCGGGTAACAATTTTGAATTGCTCGGAAGCGATGGGGAAGCTGTCGTGTTCCTGAATTAATAAGCCGCCTTCCACACGGCGTGAATCCAGCTCAAAACGCTCGGAAGGTGCTATGCCGCCCGTAACCAACACGCGAATATTCGGTTTGCCTGCCAGAATAATTTTGGCTTCTGCGCTAATTGCCGGCACAATAATGACTTCGGCGAATTGTCGGGAAAGAATATTTTGGGCTGTTTCTGCATCCAGACAGCCGTTAAAGGCCAGAATACCGCCATAAGCAGAAACCGGATCGCATTCATAGGCTTTAATATAAGCTTGTAACTGAGTTTTGCTCTGCGCAATGCCGCAGGGGTTCCCATGTTTAACAATGACACAGACAGGCTGTTCTCTGGTAAATGATTTGATGGTATCAAAACCGGCATCGGCATCCAGCAGGTTGTTATAAGATAACTCTTTACCCTGAATGACTTCAGCCCGTGCCAATGAATGAGGGGATGCTTTTTTTTCCAGGTAGAACGCAGCTTGCTGATGAGGATTTTCCCCATAGCGTAAATTAAAATGTTTTGTAAACTGGCAGGTCAGGGTATCAGGGAAGCCGCTTGGAATTTTATTTTCATTCAGCGTTCCAAAATAATTGGCAATGGATGCATCATAGGCGGCTGTATGGGCAAAGGCTTTCTTCGCCAACTCAAAATTCCAGTGGGCTGGTTTCTTCCCAGCTTTAATATATTCAGAGAGTTTATCGTAATCAGCCGGACTCACGATAACCGAGACATGCGCATGATTTTTTGCAGCGCCTCGTATCATTGACGGGCCGCCGATATCTATATTTTCTATCGCACTGTCAAAATTACACTCCGGATTGCTGATCGTTTGCTCAAAAGGATAAAGATTAACAATAACCAGATCAAAGGCTTTGATTCCCTGCTGTTGCAATACAGGAGAATCTTGTTCCCCTCTGGCCAGGATGCCTGCATGAATAGCGGGATGTAATGTTTTGACGCGCCCATTCATAATTTCAGGAAAGCCAGTGCATTCACTGACATCAGTGACTGCCAAGCCTTGTTCACGAAGTATTACAGCCGTATTGCCAGTGGCTACCAGTTCAATGCCATATTCACTCAGCAGTTTAGCCAAACTAACGATACCCTGTTTGTCGGAGACACTAAGCAATGCACGTTTTGGAGAAAAAGTTTGCCAGTGTTGTTCAGCCATAAAATACTCCTGTAGCATTTATTTCGGGAAATAGTGGAGATTTCAATGAATTATTCATTGCGGATAAATTCCAGCAAACTCCATCCCTCATGATTGTAGGTTTGCTGCAACGCAAAGTGATTCTCGTATTCTTTAACCAGACCTTCAACCTGCTCATTCAAAATGCCTGATACCAGTAATCTGCCTTGTGGGTTTAACAGCTTGTGAAACACCTCTTTTAACTGGAGTAAAGGAGAAAGAAGGATATTGGCAATCATCAGGTCAACAGGTTCATTCAGGGTGTCTGGTAAACTGATTTGCAAGTGTTCATTAAGTAAATGATTGCTGATTGCATTATTTTCGGTCGCTTGCAGGGCTTGCGGATCGATATCCACGGCGTAGGCTTTATCTGCTCCCAGTTTAAGCGCTGCCAGAGCGAGGATCCCGGAACCGCAACCATAGTCAATTATGGTTTTACCGCTGACATCGTTATTTCCTAACCAATGGAGGCAAAGACTGGTGGTCGCGTGATTGCCAGTTCCAAAAGCAAGACCTGGATCCAGAATGAGATTCACCGCTTCTGGTTCAGGTGGAGTATGCCAGGAAGGACAAATCCACAAGCGTTTGCCAAACTGCTGAGGTTTAAAATCGTCCATCCAGCTTCGTTCCCAATCCTGATCCGGGAGTGACTCCATGTGAGAGTGGAGCATTGGGAAATCGGATTGCAGATTGCTCAATGTCTGCAGCGCCTCGTTCTCGTCCGAAAATAAGGCATTAATGACTACATCGGGCCAGAGAGGAGTGGTGCCTGGCGCCGGTTCCAATACCGGATCATCATTTTTGTCAGTGAGCGTAATGGATAAGGCGCCGGCATTTTCCAAATAGTCATTGAGTAGTTCAATCTGTTCATGCTGACAATTTTCAATTTGTATTTGATACCACACAGCTTATTCCTTCAACATTTTTTCCAGGTAGTGAATATTGGTTCCACCCTGCATAAAGGATTTATCACGCAGAATACGCTGGTGTAATTCAATATTAGTCTTGATACCGTCAATAATTATTTCGTCTAGCGCATTTCGCATTCTCGCGAAGGCTTCAGCACGGGTTTCCCCATAACTGATGAGTTTTCCAATCATGGAATCATAATTGGGAGGAACGGTATAGCTGCTGTAGATATGCGAATCAAAGCGAATTCCAGGCCCTCCAGGCTGATGCAACAGACGAATCGTTCCGGGGCAGGGCATGAAGTTTCTTGGATCTTCGGCATTAATACGGCATTCAACCGCATGGCCTTTCAGCTTAATGTCCTCTTGTTTAAGAGTGAATGGCAAATCGCTGGCGATTTTGATTTGTTCTTTAATTAAATCGATACCGGTGATCATCTCGGTGACCGGATGTTCCACCTGGATACGGGTATTCATTTCGATAAAATAAAAGCAGCCGTCCTGATACAGAAATTCAAAGGTTCCAGCACCTCGGTATTTGAGTTCACGGCAGGCGTTCACGACACGCTCGCCTATTTCCTTGCGAAGTTCTGGTGTAATACCAGGAGCCGGCGCTTCTTCGATCACTTTCTGATGACGGCGCTGCATGGAGCAGTCGCGCTCACCTAAATGAATAGCATTGCCTTTTCCATCGCCCAGCACCTGAAATTCCACATGGCGAGGATTTTCAAGAAATTTTTCCATGTAGACAATCGGATTATTGAAGGCTGCTTTCGCTTCACTGCTGGTTAAAGCGATCGCGTTTAAGAGGTTCGCTTCAGAATGAACAACCCGCATCCCTCGTCCGCCGCCTCCGCCTGCCGCTTTAATAATGACGGGATAGCCAATCTGTTTGGCAAGAGACAGGTTTAATTTGTCATCATCAGTCAGCGGACCATCCGATCCTGGAACACAGGGTACACCCGCCTTTTTCATGGCGGCAATTGCAGAAACCTTGTCACCCATCAGGCGAATGGTATCGCCGCGCGGGCCAATAAAGGTGAAACCGCTTTGCTCCACAATGTCGGCAAAATCGGCATTTTCTGATAAAAATCCATAACCGGGATGGATAGCTACTGCATCGGTAATTTCCGCTGCCGATATAATAGCCGGAATATTAAGATAGCTTTTTTGAGACGGAGCAGGACCAATGCACACCGTTTCATCAGCCAGCCGCACATGCAGCAGGTCTTTGTCCACATCGGAGTGTACTGCAACGGTTTGAATTCCCAGTTCTTTGCAGGCACGGAGAATTCGCAGGGCAATTTCTCCGCGATTGGCAATTACAATTTTACTAAGCATAAGGACTCCCTTATTCTTCAATCACAAACAAGGGTTGGTCATATTCAACCGGTTCCCCGTTAGCCACCAGAATATCTACAATTCTGCCTGCCCGATCTGCTTCAATTTCGTTAAACATTTTCATCGCTTCCACGATGCAAAGTGTGTCGCCGGCCTTAACAGTCTGGCCTATCGTGACAAATGCGGGGGCATCAGGAGAGGGGGAGGTATACATCGTGCCGACCATCGGGGATTTAACTCGATGTCCTTTGGCCGTTGCTGTAATGTTCTCCCTGTTTTCGGCAGTAGCCGGCATGGGGCTGGCCTGGTTGGCAGGAGCCGCAACAGGAGGCGGGGCATAACGAACGGCTTGTGGCGCTTCCATCGTATAATGCCGGCTTAAGCGCACTGACTCTTCGCCTTCTTTGATTTCTATTTCTGAAATACCGGTTTCTTCCAGTAGTTCGATTAATTTTCTGATTTTGCGGATATCCATTGGTTACTCTCTAAAAATTATTAATTATTCACAATCGCTTGCAATGCAAGGTAATAACTGTTGGCACCGAAGCCGCAAATTATTCCCTGGGCGATTGAGGACAAAAAAGAATGGTGGCGAAACGCTTCGCGTGAATGAATATTACTCAAATGTACTTCAATAAATGGAATGGCTACAGCCGCCAGTGCATCACGAAGAGCAATACTGGTATGGGTTAAGCCCGCAGCATTGATAATTATGTGGTCTACCTGTTCATCAGCGGCCTGATGGATTCTATCAATCAATTCTGACTCGCTGTTGCTTTGGAAAAAGGCAATTGAAACCTGGGCTTTGCCGGCATCATCTTGTAAGCGTTGATTGATTTGGTCCAGGGTTGATGTTCCATAGACCTCTGGTTCCCGAGTTCCAAGCCGATTCAAATTGGGGCCGTGTAATACCAGAATTTTCTTCATGACTTAGTTAACTTGCAAAATTTGATGGATTCTGCCTGAAGATTTTAATATTGTCCAGATGCTCGAACATATCGGCATGATACCGACAAGATTGCTTCTAAATAGAATCAAGCTTTTACCCTTTTAAGTTCCAGGTCTTCCCGCTTTGATAATCCGTTCGCGTATCCCCTGCCATTCTACAGTATCAGGAGGCAGTTCGATGGCAATGACTGCGGCCTCGGATTTATCAGCACGCCGTAATTGAAAATAAAGCTCATAAGCCATCTCGCTGGCATGGGCCGGTAATTGATAACTGGAATGGGTCGCTGGCAGACTAAGCTTTTCGAAACATAATGCGTAGACGGATTGAGATTGGCTTTGGATAAATCGCTTAAGGCTATATTGGTCATCAAAATAAAACAGTGTTTTTTCGGGCTGATAATGCTGCTTTAGCCTGCCTGAAACACGGGTTTCATTGACCATGGACAAGGCTTTTGCATTGAGAAAAGTATCCAGTGCTTCTTCATTGATAATGCCCGCCCGTAATAACTGGTAACTTTCAGGATGAGTCGCATCCACAATAGTGGATTCAATCCCTACCGTAGCTCGACCGCCATCGAGAATAAGCAATGAATCACTATGGAAGCTGTCCTGAACATGTTCTGCGGTGGTCGGGCTTATTTTTCCAAAAGGATTGGCGGAGGGAGCCACTAAAGGAAAGTTCAGGCTATTAAGAAGGGTTTGGGCAATGGGATGAGCCGGACAGCGTATCGCGACGGTCGACTGGCCTCCTGTCACTGAAGGGCTGATTTTACCAGGGCGGGCTGAGAAAACCAAAGTCAGAGGACCTGGCCAGAATTTCTCCATGAGCTTATGCGCATAAGGAGGAATATAATTTACCCATTCCAGCAAATCGGTGTCCGATGCCACATGCACTATCAACGGATGATTTAAGGGTCTGTTTTTCAGTTGATAGATTTTAGCGATCGCTGCTTCATCTGTAGCATTTCCTGCCAGGCCATAAACGGTTTCTGTGGGAATGGCCACAATATCACCCCGGATGAGCTGATGAGCCGCCAAATCAATATCAGTAATAATAGTAGCCATGCCAAGCACGAAAAAAAAGAAAGCGGTATTGTACAGTATAAGAGCAGCCAAGTGCAAAAGCCTGATAAGGTATTCTTTAAAGAATGGGCGATTAACAGATTAAAAATTAACAATTTAAAATTAAATAAAACTATGGTAGTTTGACTGCTAGCTGATAGAATTGCTTTCACGGATTTTGGTATAAGCCAACCTCAGATGCTTTAAGCTGGAATTCGGAAACCGATTCAGTTAGTTGTTTTTACTGGTTGGTTGTTACCAGACTTTTCAAAGTCAGGCTGTCAAATTTTGTGAGTCAAGTCTGGTGTTTTTTAACAACATGGGCTCTCTGGGACGAGCTGCCTCATGTGTATTAGCTTAAGGAGTTAGTATTAATGCACTACAATCTCAAATTATCACCTCTTGCAGCAGGTTTGTCATTGATCATTGCCTCTTCTGCCCATGCAGCTGAGCCTGTGCAGTTACAAAATGCGTCTTTGCAGAATCTCCAACAACAGTTTCATCTGGCTTTACCCGGTGTACAGCAGGGTGTGGCGGCTTCTGACGATAGTTTGCAATATTTGCAGGAAAGCACCGATAAAAATCATGTAAACCATGTCCGTATGCAGCAACAATATGCGGGTTATAATGTAATCGGTGGTTATGCCATTCTTCATAGCACCAATGCTGCGAGCAGCCTGGTCGCTGGAAAAGGCAAGGTTTCAATGAATGGTAAAGTGTATTCCGGTTTAAAAGCGGAATTAGGCAAACCATCTGCTGATTTAATAAAAAATGGCGACGCGGCGCTGAATCAATTCAAAGCGCAATATAATTCAAATGATGTCAGCGAAGAACAAGTTACGCCGGTAGTGTATATCGATAAACAAAATAAAGCGCACTGGGCTTATAAAGTAAGCGTTTATGTTCGTTATGATGATCGTATTCCGGAAAGACCCTCCGCAATTCTTGATGCTGATACTTTAAAACCATTTGTCCAATGGAATGATATCAAGACAGGACGTGCTGCCGTTAAAGGGAAAGGCTTTGGTGGTAACAGCAAAGTAGGTGAAGTAAGCTATGGCCGTGATCTGCCCCTCCTGGAAATCACCCGCTCCAAACTGCTTAATAAATGCTATATGGAGAATAAAGAAGTTCGTGTAGTGGATATGGAGCATAGTTATTATTCAACCAACAAGCCCATGAGTTTCTCCTGTAAGAAGGATGATGGGGATGAGGACATTTTCTGGACTGGTTACAAAGCGGATGGCTATGATCGCGACAATGGCGCCTATTCACCGACCAATGATGCGTTATATGCTGGTTATGTAATCAAACACATGTATCACGACTGGTATGGTGTGGAAGCGTTGAAGAAACGAGATGGTTCGCCCATGCAGTTAGTAATGCGCGTACATTATGGCCAAGGTTACGAAAATGCCTATTGGGATGGCAAGCAAATGACCTTTGGTGACGGCGATACCTTTATGTATCCATTAGTTTCCCTGGGTGTCGGCAGCCATGAAGTCAGTCACGGATTTACTGAACAGCATTCCGGACTGGAATATTATGGTCAATCAGGCGGAATGAATGAATCATTCTCTGACATGGCCGCAATGGCCGCTGAGTATTATTCAGTGGGCAAAAGCAGTTGGATGATCGGCGCTGAAATCATGAAAGAAGACAGCGGCTGGGAGACTCTGCGTTATATGGATGTACCCAGTAAAGATGGTATGTCAATTGACTCTGCTGATGAATACGATAGCAGCCTCGATGTTCACTTCTCCAGTGGTGTGTACAACAGATTGTATTACACGCTGTCTAATCAGGCTGGTTGGGATCCCAAAAAGGCTTTTGATGTGATGGTTAAAGCCAATATGGATTACTGGACTCCTTATGAAACTTTTGATGAAGGCGGTTGCGGTATGATAAGCGCAGCGAAAGACCTGGGCTACTCAGTCGAAGACATCAAAAAATCGTTAGGTGTTGTTGCCATTAACTACAACTCATGTAGCTAATCGCCTTTCTTAAGCCCGGTCGCTTTGACCGGGCATCTTTAGTCATTTATTCCTGCAAGGCTTATTCAAGCGATTTGTAAAAACTCTGCATGGATTTTGCAACCGTTTCCGGATTTTCCATATGAATATGATGACCGCCTGACAACATCTGCACCTGGATGCCTTTAACTGCCTGGATTCGTTTTTCCATTTCTCTCTTGGGAAAGCCAAAGCCATTATCGGCCCAGATAAGATAGCTTGGGGAAATAATTTCTTTAAGACAGGACAGAACCTGCCCTTCGGTCATTCGCAGTGGAGTGGGGTGAATTAATTTGCGGTCGTGCCGCCAATAATAGCCTTTTGCTTGCTCATCTACACCGCGCTGACAGAGAATTCGTGCATATTCAATAGGTAAGTGACCATTGTGCGCTCTTGCCTGTGCAGCCAGTTCAAGAGATGGATAAGGTTTCGCCGCTTTGGCAGAAGCCCAAAGGCTGCGGTTTATATAATTTGAAAGTTGTTCACTACATGTTTCCTCTGGAGCGGATAATGGACCTAAGCCTTCAATTAAAACGGAAGACAAAACATTCTCGGTAAGTACACCGGCTACAAGGCTCGCAAGACAAGCTCCCATCGAATGCCCCAGTAAATGGATTTTCTCATATCCCAGCTGTTTAATAATCTGATACACAGTGAAAATGCCATCACTAAAATGATAATGATACCCATCGGGTAAATGAGATGACAAACCATGCCCGGGCAAGTCTATGGCAATAACATAAAATTTTTCGCTCAAAAATGGAGCCAGGGGCTCAAACGAGTTGGCATTATCCAGCCAGCCGTGCAGGCATAGTAATGGTGGCAGACTTTTGTCCCCCCAGGTTCTACCAGCAATCTGAAAGCCGGGAATATCTAAATAGAAGTTGTCCATAATCACTCTGCAATGTTTAAATCAGTTGACTTGTTATAGTATAACTAAAACCATTTAAACTTATCTGCCTTGAAGCCAGCTAATTGATTGCGGATATTGGGGAGATGGCATTAAAAGCGTGGGCTGGGAAGAGTATTGGGTCACTGCCAGAGCGTCTTCCTCTGGCGGCGGCTCTATATTGGGTGTTGTCGTAAAAAATCGATAATGAGAGTTACGGCGTAATGAAACAATACTCTCGTTTAAGTGGACAGGATCGCCGATGATAGGGCTATCCGGTGGAGCAAGCTTCGCTGTTATAAAAGAAGGCTGATTATATCTGAATGTCTCAAACTCCCCTCGAGTCATCTTCATCCTGCCAAAATGCAGGCGGATATCGTTATGGGGAAGAAACTTGAAATAGGAAATCAGTTTTTCCCGGGGGAGAGATTCAAACCCATTGCCATGAAGTATAAGAGTCTTCAATTCCTTTGAAACGCCGGCAAAAAAGAAAGGTATGCTGCTTTCTGGTAACTGGTTATAAGACAAATCCAGTTGTTTTGTAAACGAAGAAACAGAACGAGTCAAGAGTACCGCATCATGTGGTTCTAAAAGACCCAGATTATTATAAGCAAGGCTTAATTTTTCTACATGCAGATTTCCAATAAAAACAGATAAGCTGTAAATCCATTCTTTTTGAAAACTGGTATCTAAAATCTCAATTTCATGGATATGCCGGGGTAATGTCTTCCAGGCATCCAGCATGTTACGGGAAATACTATGGGGAAAAGGAATGGCAATCACCAGTTTCCTGAGATGACCAGGCAATTGTCTGAACAGTGAAAATACCCATTCAGCACGCCAGCCTCCAAAGTCCAGATGCAGGCTTTGGAAAGCACGCGGATAGTGCGGAATAAGCTCAATAATCTGCTGCGGGGTAAAATGAGATAGATCGATACTATCCATAAGCAAATGACGTAATGATTTGGGGAATGCCTGCCAGATGCTGATGAGCATAAAGCTGTCACAGACGATTGCCGGGTTATTACGAGTATTCAGTTGTTCCAGTGAAGGCAGATTATTTGCAAGGCCATTCAGAAATGAAATGAGTGCCTGGGCTGAAAGATTATTTCCTTCTGCCTTAATACAGCGTAATTGGGTGGGTAAAACATAACCTAGAAATAGCAGTTGTTCAGGGCTGAAACGATCGAGATAATTAGCCGATATATTGAGATTGCCAAGTCCTTTGGGAAGTGCGCGTAATATACTGACATACTCGTCATAATCAAACTGCATAAGCCCGCTGCCGGCAAGAGTGAGCTTTTTGATGTAAGAAAATTCTGAACTCAGGGCATTGATAATCGTTTTTAGATTCTGCTCTTTAGCGAGCGTCAAAACACCGAGTCCGTCTTGAACCTCAATAAATAAACTTCGTGGCTCTGTGTTACTAAGCTCAAATCGACAGGACATTCCAATCCTTAAAACAATTTCAGGCTGAGGCTATACCAGGTGATATCAGGAAAAACAATCTACCCTGATCTGTTTCAATCTGCAATACTTCTAGGACGGTCTTGTCGTAGATGTTCTGCCTTGTAGTGATGAGACCGCACCGTCAGTCTCATGGCTGCCTTCTGATGGTTGATTTTCAGCTATCTCCATGGGAAAGAAGTTGAACTGACTACTCGAGGCCGGGCGAGGGAAGGAACTCTGGACATCAAAAAATTGTTTCATGCTGGATTGATTCCAATCCTCAAAGCTGAAGTTGGCCGGGTTTATATAGGAGCTTCTTTGATTTTCCTGATGAGAAAAGCAGAACATCACTTGTGTTGTCCGCGCAGGCAAACCCTGAAAACGAAGTCTTAGCGCTCGATAATGCAATGCTTCATAGTTGTTACCGGCTAATTTTAATTTGCAGAGCTGCTCAAGTCGTTTTAAATTGATGAAAGCTCCGGCAAAATCATTGAAACTCAAATCCAGATTAATCAGATTTTCAGGCAATACATCGCATATTAGTGCCATTACGCTGGAGAATCTGCCCATATTGTTATTGCAAAGCTTAAGTGAGATGATGGGTTTTGGAATGGATGCCAAAATGTGCAGTATTTGGCCAATATTTAAATTCTCGAATGAGTTTTCACTTATATCAAGGCTAATCACTGTTTCAGATAAGTTCTTTAAAAAAAGAGCCAGATTACGATAGTTCCCGGAATGAATATTGCCTCTGACTACAGCTAATGAGTGAATGTCAGGGGGTAATGTGCGAGCCACTCTGATAATTTCTTCCGGGCTGCGGTCAAAAAAACTCTCCTCATTTATTTCAGTAATATTCATATCGTCGGTGGAATTGTCCGATAATTCCAAATGATGTATTGCTGTGGATGCCAGGCTGCCTAATAAGCCGCAGACCTTATCAATGGGCCGGGATTTCAATCCTCTGATATTAAACCCCGCTTTCAAAAAGTGCTTTGGCATACAGGAGAGGAATTCGCTCAGTTTCTGCAGATCAAGCTTACCAGAATTTAAATTGGTGATATCAAGAGTGTTAATGAATGTTGGAACTCTCTGGCTTATAGTAAGCAGGTCTTCATAAGAAAACAGACTGGAATCCAGTGAATCAATACTTAGCTGCTTCACTTCTTCCGGGTCAATTCCCTCTAATTCGGTTATGACATCATTAATACTGCGGTCATAGCCAAGGTCTAAATTATGATACATGGCAGGTTCCTGGTTGAATCAGATGATATTAATTGATTCTCTGTGCCTGAATATAGGACGCCATTGTGGAGTAAGCTTAATCTATTTTCAATAAAAGCTTATTACCCTGAGTCTGAAATATATGGAACACTCTGTTTTAGCACCGGAAAATAGTGTTATTCTTGATATACAGGCATCTGACAAAGAGCTCCATGACAACATTTGGGAAAACCTTTTCAATAATTACCTACAATATTCACAAAGGTTTTGGTGCGGGAAG
The DNA here is from genome assembly GCF_900640215.1 of Legionella genomosp. 1. Taxonomy (NCBI): domain Bacteria; kingdom Pseudomonadati; phylum Pseudomonadota; class Gammaproteobacteria; order Legionellales; family Legionellaceae; genus Legionella; species Legionella genomosp. 1. Next base: position 158,576 of record NZ_CAAAJH010000006.1, on the reverse strand, counting down.
ACTTCGGTTTTTACTACCGCAAATGCGCATGGCCTTATCTGGTTTGAGTCCTGATTTTGTCTTTTTACAGGAAGTGCAGGGACTTCATATTCGCCGGGAGAAGCGAATTGAGAGGTGGCCTGACAGACCGCAATTTGAATATATTGCTGAAAAGGAATGGCCTCATTATCTTTATGCCAAGAATGCCGTGTACCAATCGGGTCATCATGGGAATGCAATCCTTAGCAAATTTAGCTTCGAGGCCTTTGAAAATCTTAATTTATCCAGCCGAAACCGCGCTTCCAGAAGCATTCTTCATAGTCAAATTAAAATCGGCGAGGGGAATGAACAAAAAAATCTGCATTTGCTTTGCGTACATTTAGGCTTATTCAAACGCGAACGGGCATTTCAATGCCGGGCGTTGATGCAGCGAATCTCAGAGTCTATTCCAGAGGATGAGCCTCTGATCATGGCTGGTGATTTTAACGATTGGCGATTGCATTTGTCTAAACCTTTGGCAGAGGAACTTCAGATATATGAAGCTTTTCTAACTCTGAAAGGTGAACCCGCTCGTTCGTTTCCGGCTATAAAACCCACGCTTTGCGTGGATCGTATTTATTATCGGGGTTTAAAACCTCTGGAAGCCCTTTGTCTCCATGGGAAACCCTGGAGAACCTTATCTGATCACCTTCCTCTCTGTGCCTGGTTTGAGATATAAAACAAAGATTGTGCTCTGTAGGCAAGAGCAGTAAAATACAGACTCTGCGGATTTGGAGGCGTTGTTGCATAAATGAAGATAGATGCATACATAACCGTCTTTGCGAGCGTTAGCGAAGCAATCCAGTTCCTGATTTTGCTCAAGATTCAATCTGGATTGCTTCACTGCGTTCGCAAAGACGACGGGTTTTCTATTGATGCAACAATGCCGGATTTGGAGAGGCTTGCATGTTCTTAGCTCAAATAATGGTCCCTGATTGTGTCAATGTTGATTCAAGTTCTAAAAGTAAAGCAGCCGTATTACAAAAGATTAGCCAGATATTAAGCGACTGTTTTCCTGAGTTAAATCGTGAGGATCTTTTCAGTGCTTACTGGAAGCGAGAAAGCATGGGTAGTACCGCAATTGGCCAGGGTATCGCCATCCCCCATGTGCGGGTTAAGGATTTAAATCAGGCTAGAGCCTGTTTCATCCGCCTGCTGCATCCTGTTGATTTCTGTGCTGAAGACCGGCAGCTAACGGATTTAATTATTGGATTAGCTGTTCCTGAAAATCAAAGCGAGCGTCATCTGAAATTATTGCGCGATATCATCGTTCAGTTTACCGACCCGGAATTTACTGGAATATGCCGCGAGCTGACTTGTGAAAAAGAGCTTTTTAATCGGCTAATGGAAGCACCAAATAATCCCCGGATAAAAATTAATAACCGATTCACTGCAGATGAGAGTTTATGATAAAAACCACAGTAAAAATTATTAATAAGCTCGGTTTACATGCCAGAGCCTCGGCCAAATTTGTTGCCCTGGCTGCACGTTATCAGAGCCAGATCGATGTGACTTTCAACAAAAAGACCGTCAATGGTAAAAGCATTATGGGCGTGATGATGCTGGCGGGTGGAGTGGGTAGTGAACTGGAGATGGTGATTGAAGGCCCTGATGAAGTGGAAATGGAAAAAGCATTAGTCGCGTTGATCAATAATCGATTTGGAGAGCCAGAATAAGAGTGAATGGCTCTTAGTCCGGTTCAAAAACACGATAGCCTACTTGTCACTGCCATTAAATTAAGCTCAATTTTTCTATTAAACTGTCCTCCCCGCGAAGGCGGGGATCCGTCTCTGAGATAAACTATAATGCCAATTGAGGAATGGATTCCCGCCTGCGCGGGAAGGACAAAGTTCCTTAACATAATGGCAGTGAGCCTATCTGTAAGCCACAGCCAGGCCGGCTAACTCATTCTGCCGGGGGCTGTTTTTCAAATCGCCGCTTTTTATGCAGTGATACAAGAAGCTGAAGCGGTCCTGATAGTGCGTAAAGAACAAACCCAATAAATAAAACGACTGAGGGATTGGCAGCAATTGCCACAAATAATATAACCGTTATCAGCAGATATAAAAAAGGAACTTTGCCTTTGAAATCAATTTCTTTAAAACTATGATAACGAATATTGCTGACCATCAGTACTGCGGTGACCACTGTAATAGCAGCAGTTAAAATGACAATGGAAAGATGATTAAACTCATTTTGAAAACAAAGCCATACGAAAGAAGATACAATTGCCGCCGCGGGCGGACAGGCCAGGCCTTGAAAATAACGCTTATCGGCTACCTCAACCTGGGTGTTAAAACGGGCTAATCGCAAAGCGACTGCGGCTGTGTACACAAAAGCAACCAACCAGCCAATTTTACCCAGCCTATCCAACCCCCAGCTGTAAACCAGCAATGAAGGGGCTACTCCAAAAGTAACCATATCCGATAAACTGTCGTATTGAGCGCCAAATGCGGTTTGCGTGTTGGTCAAACGAGCAATACGGCCATCCAGGCCATCAGCGAGCATGCCAATAAAAATAGCAATGACGGCGGTCTCATATTGGTTCTTTAATGAGGCGACAATTGAATAAAAGGCTGCGAACAAACTGGCTGTTGTAAAAAGATTGGGAAGTAAATAGATCCCGGAATGACTCTCTTTGGGGTTCACTGCTAATACCTGCTATAAAAATTGGATTATCCTAGCATAATTGGCAAGTGTCTCGCCATGATTATCCTTTTCTTATAAATTTGTTATAATCAGTGGTTAGCGTTTATTCGTTAATGCTCTTGAGTGATAAAGACTGAATCAGGCCAGAACAATGGCGCTGATTTAGAATTCCACATTTTTCTGGCAGAGTAGTTTTGCGAGTCGTGGTTTTTTCAATATGATGCTATAATAGGCATACTGTTTTGTTTATGCGTTTGAAATGTCTGATTCTGATGATAAGAAAATTGTAATTGAAGGAGTAACTCAGCAGGGCAAAACCTTTCGTCCCAGCGATTGGGCTGAGCGCATGAGCGGTACCTTAGCCAGTTTTAAAAATCGTCGAATTCGATACTCTCCCTTATTACAGCCCAGTGTTAATGCAGAAGGCTATAAATGCGTTTTACTTGATCCCAAACTTAAAGAAACCAGCCCGCAGGTCTACCAGGCCATTATGGATTTCGCCAAAGAAAATGATTTGAAAATCTGTAAGGAAGGGGATTAGCATCAGGCTGGCTTTTTGGCTGCCCTGCTAAACATAGCGGAATGTGAGTGCCAGGGAGGTTAACTGGTTGACAATCCAGCCCATGAAGGCAATGGTATTATCAAAATTCATGGCAAACACACCTCCAGCCAGAAAAGCAAGGCCTTTGGGGCCATCCTGCACTCCCGGCTCACTGGCATGAGTGAGCAGTACAGCTCCGCGAACAAACCAGATCAATCCCGCGGTTCTTATGACTAAGTCCATTGAGCTATAGATATTTGTGGGATTATAATTAGCGTATTGCAAAATATTTCCAACCCCAAAAGCCGTGTTTGATAAGGAAGCCACTGCTGAGGGAAGAAAAAGCAAAGCGGCTCCGCCGACTATATAGGCGATGGGTCCAAACATTTTTTCCTGTGAGGATGAATTGGCGCGATAATCTCCAATTTTTCGCAGTTTGGCAATCGCGGTCATGAAAAATAAAATGCCCAATATATAGGCCAATCCGGAAATCAGGGACTGTACAGGAAAGAGGGATCGACTTAAATTGCCGATCATTTGAATTAAATCTGCACTATTCATGGTTTAATTATATACTTTTTTAAAAAGAGATCTCTTGCAAATACAGTTTTTTTACTATATTAAGTTTTTTTTAATCGGGTAATCCAATAATGCCAGTCAAAACTATTTCTGCCAAACTAGCTGATGCTTTCATGTTATCCTCAAAAGTAAAGCATTTTATATTTGAACTCCAGGAGAATCCGCCTTTTACTTACTTGCCAGGTCAATTCATTAGTATTCATTTCGACCGGGATGGCAAACAATTAAAACGAAGCTATAGTATCGCCAATGTTCCATTGTGTGACAATCGTATTGAGTTTGCGGCAGGTTTTGTAGAAAATGGCCCAGGAACCGCATTTTTATTTAATCTGCAGCCAGGGGACGTGATTCAGATTAGTGGTCCCTTTGGAAGACTGACGCTAAAGGATGAGCCGCCGAAGCGGTATTTGCTGGTGGCGACCAGTACCGGAGTCACTCCATACCGGGCAATGCTGCCTGAATTAAAGCGTCGTATGGAAATGAACCCCGATCTCAAACTGGTTATTTTGTTTGGAGGACAAACCCGCAGCGATGTACTTTATGAAAATGAGTTTCTGGAGTTAGCCAAGGCGTTTCCGCAGCAGGTCATTTTCAGAGCGCAGTTAAGCCGTGAGCCCAGCGGATCTTTAATTGAGCATCAGTGCAGCGGCTATGTACAGCACGCGTTTACCGAATTAAGTCTGAATCCAGAAGAAGATATAGTTTATTTATGTGGAAATCCGGGTATGATCGACGAGTCTTTTGAACTGTTAAAATCCAAAGGATTTGCTACCCAACAGGTTATACGCGAAAAGTATATTTCACGGTAACTCAAAAACCGGATTGCAGCTCCGATTGATGCAAAGCTGAACAAATCCTGAAATAAGAAACAATGAGGAGAAGAAGTGACTATGAATTATGATGAGTTGGTAACAACAATGGATCAGCTTTTACAAGATGGCAAGGGTATTCTGGCCGCCGACGAAAGCAGCGGCACAATCGGCAAACGTTTTGAAACCATCAATGTGGAAAATACAGAAGAGAATCGACGTGACTATCGTTTATTGCTGGCAAACACAGAAGGTTTGGAGCAGTACATCAATGGCGTGATTTTATTTGAAGAAACATTTGAACACCGCGACCAGAATGGAACGTCTGTTGCTGAATTATTCGCTGCCAAAGGTATTGTACCTGGCATTAAAGTGGACAAGGGATTGATTACATTACCCAACACCAACGATGAAAAAGTCACTCAGGGACTTGACGGTCTGGCTGAGCGTCTGGCTCATTTCAAGAAATTGGGTGCGCGCTTTGCTAAATGGCGTAATGTGTATTCAATTAGCGATTGCACCCCCAGTTTAACCGCAATTAAGGCTGGGGCCGAAATGCTGGCTCGTTATGCTTCTATCTGTCAGGCAACGGGTATTGTACCTATTGTTGAGCCTGAAGTATTAATGGATGGAGATCACGATATCGAGCATTGCGCCCAGGCGACCGAAATGGTTCTGCACGAACTCTTCCATTCACTGTTTATTCATCAGGTGGAGCTTGAAAACATTGTTCTGAAGCCAAGTATGATTACGAGCGGCAAAAAACATAATCCATTTTCTACTCCTGAAGAAGTAGCTGATTACACTATCAGCGTATTTCGTAACATGGTTCCCGCAGCGGTTCCAACAATCAATTTCCTCTCTGGCGGTCAAAGTCCGGAGCAGGCTACTGCCAATTTGAATGCGATTAACTGCACAGGTTATCAGCCTTGGGTATTGAGCTTCTCCTATGGCAGAGCTTTACAGGAAGACTGTCTGCAAGCATGGAAAGGGAAAGCGGAGAATGTTGAGAAAGCACAGGCTGCTTTATTGAAACGTGCGAAATTAAACAGTATGGCTTGCTTCGGTGAATATACTGGAGATATGGAGTAAGTTTGGAAGAGGGGCTTGGTCACTGCCATTAAGCTGGAGTAGTGTAGGTTGGGCCAAGGCCTCAACCTACAGTGTCTGACTCTTTCTGAAGGGTTTGAAATTTTAAAGATGCAGAAAAAAATCGGGCCAGAAGGCCCGATTTAATTTTTAATCGGTTAATTATTCGCGATGAGTTTGAATTTTTTCTTTATGTTTGATGAGTTGGCGGTTGAGTTTGTCGACTAAAACATCAATGGCTGCATACATATCTTCAGATTCGGCTCGAGCATGAATCTCGGCTTTGGCAACTAAAATAGTCGCCTCAGCAATTTTTACCAGCTTTTCAATATCGAAAACTACATGGATTGCCGTTATTTTATCAAAATGACGCTCAAGCTTATTGAATTTACCTTTAGTAAAGTCTCTTAAAGCAGGGGTGACATCAACATTATGGCCTGTAAAATTAATTTCCATAATATTTCTCCTTCTTTGATTACAACTACATTATGAAATACTTTTTCTTTCATTGGAAGGGGGGATCCCCATTGCCTCCCGATATTTTGCTACGGTACGGCGGGCAACCTGAATCCCCTGCTGTGCAATAAGGTCTGCAATTTTACTGTCGCTCAGCGGTTTTTTTCTATTTTCTGCGGCGATGAGTTTCTTTATTACTGCACGGATAGCCGTTGATGAGCACTCACCCCCCGTAGAAGTGGCGACATGGCTTGAGAAAAAATACTTAAGTTCAAATACGCCGCGCGGGGTATGCATAAATTTTTGCGTAGTCACTCTGGAAATAGTGGACTCATGCATATCAAGAGCCTGAGCGACATCATTAAGGATCAATGGCTTCATCGCTTCATCACCATGTTCGAAGAAATCCATCTGATAATCCACAATGCAATTTGCTACTTTTAATAAGGTTTCCTGCCTGCTTTGAATGCTTTTTAAAAACCAGCGGGCTTCCTGAAGATTATTCTTCAGAAATTGATTGTCAGGGCTATTATCTGCTCTTTGAATCAATGAAGCGTATTGATTATTAATCGATAAACGCGGCAGAGTACTTTGATTTAGTAATACCTGCCATCGGCCATCTATTTTTTTAACAATCACATCCGGAATAATATATTCGGTAATTTCTTCCTGAATCACTGTGCCAGGTTTGGGATTAAGCTTTTGGATAATCTGCAGGGCACGATTTAACTGTTCTTCACTGGTCTGATAATTTTTAATTAGCTGCCGGTAATTATGCTGACCCAGTAATTCGATACTGTTTCGTATAATTTCCTTGGCGAGCTCGACATCACTATTATCACTGGGTAGTTGTTCAAGTTGTACCGAAAGGGTTTCAGAAAGATTGATTGATGCACAGCCTACTGGATCGAAATGCTGCAAGCGATGCCGCACCGCTTCAATTTCATCCATTTCGAGTGGATGGCTTTCGCTATCCAGGCTGGTATGGAGTTCGGTCAGGCTTTGTGTTAAAAAACCATCGTTATCAATGGCATCAATAATTGCAGTGGCAATTACGCGATCCACATCACTCATAGGCGTCAGTTCGAGCTGCCAGCGTAAATGATCCTGCAGATTAGTGGTGGTGCAATGCAGATTATCGTAATTAAGATCATTATCTTCAAACAAACTACGTTTTCCGCTATTGGAGTACAGTTGCGACCATTGGAAGTCGGCAAACTCATCGGGGATTTGGTGATCTGCTTCTGAAGAATCATCCTTATCCTCATTGGGGCTTGCCTCAAGCATGGGATTGGATTCAACCGCCTGTTGTATTTCCTGTTGTAAATCCAGGGTGGATAACTGAAGCAGGCGTATTGCCTGTTGTAACTGTGGGGTCAATGTCAGCTGCTGACTAATACTGAGCTGCAACGATGGTTTCATTCAAATCCTCTTTGTTTACCCGCTTTATACTAGTAAGTTTAACTGATTCACTTGGATTATCCAGTAGGGGATTAGACAAGAATCAAAACTTTTTATATTGAATGGGTTTAATTGCAAAAGAACGAGCAGATAATATTTGGTGAGTTTAAACGAGATGAAAAAAAAGCCTCGAGTGGAGGCTTTTCTTTATTTGATTTTTGCTTCTTTGTAAGGTACGTGCTTACGAGCGACGGGATCAAATTTATTGAACTCCAGTTTTTCCGGAGTAGTAGTTGGGTTTTTTCTGGTAGTATAGAAATGCCCTGTTCCAGCGGTGGACACTAATTTTAATGTGATCCTGGTTTTTTTAGCCATTTTGAAATTCCTCAGTCAGTTAAACTTTTTCGCCTTCGGCTCTAAGTTTGTCAACAATTGCTTTAATACCCAGTTTGTCTATAGTACGAAGACCTTTAGTGCTGACTCTGAGTGTAACAAAACGTTGTTCTTCTTCAAACCAGAAACGACGTCGTTTAATATTAGGCAGGAAACGTCTGCGGGTTTTATTATTGGCATGCGAAACATTGTTACCAGTGATTGGTCGCTTGCCAGTTACCTGACATACTCTTGACATATTGTTGCTCCAAAGGTTCTGTAGATTTACATCTAGCTGGGCTTGAATTAAAGGCTTAAGCCACAAATCAGCCGGGGATAATACAAGAGCGCTTTTATAGCAAAAAATGTCAAATTATGCAATCAAAAAGTGCTTTGTAGACCAAAGATAGTGGATAATACCCTTTTTTCTGGTGCTGGTCGAGACTCTCGCTTTTTTGTTATACTCCTCCCCTTTTATTGTATCGCAGGTTTTATGAAACGTACTATTAAAAGCTATGTGCTGAGAGCCGGGCGCATCAGTAACAGGCAGCAATTCGCTCTGGATAATTTACTGGCGCATTATGAGGTGCCTTTTACTGGCACTTTCTGGAATTGGTCAGAGCTGTTTAAACGGGATGCACAAACCGTAGTTGAAATTGGCTTTGGGATGGGAGCCTCCTTGCTGGCTATGGCCGAGGCACATCCAGAACAGAATTTTCTTGGTATTGAAGTGCATCGAGCAGGAGTAGGAAGTCTTATCGCGGATCTTCATGAAAAAAATATAGAGAATGTTCGTATTGTAGTCCATGATGCGGTCGAGATTTTCACAAAGCAGATTCCGCCTGAAAGTCTCGCGGGAGTGCAGATTTTTTTTCCTGATCCCTGGCCTAAAAAACGCCATCATAAGCGGCGTTTAATTCAGCCTGAACTAATAAAGACTCTGGCTGCTGCCATTAAGCAGGGTGGATTTATTCATTGTGCTACCGATTGGGAAGAGTATGCCGAACAAATGCTGGAGGTTCTTTCAAACGAGAATGCCCTAATCAATAAAATGAGCGATGGAGGCTATTCGCCAAGACCTGAAACCCGACCGGTTACCAAATTTGAAAAACGGGGACAGGGTTTAGGCCATGGTGTTTGGGATCTTATTTTTATTAAAAAATAAAAAGGCGGGACGGGAAAAACCATTCTGGCCTGTTGTCTTTGCGAACAAAGTGAAGCAATCCAGATCGAACCTTGAACAAAGTGAAGGATCTGGATTGCTTCGCTAATGCTCGCAAAGACGGTTTTTTTGATTTATGCAGCCCCCCGGGCAATTCGCATCAAGTAGCAGATTAGGCTGTTATTTATCGATCTTATGCCTCTACAGAGGCATAGATTGTTCCGGGGAGCTTAAAGCTGGTTCGAGTGATACCGCTTTGGATATTTGTTGATTAAAAAAGCAGCGCGAATCACTGAAAAACGCCTCTGTTTTGAGCCTTACAGACTGAGCAAACAGATCCACAATCGCCTGGTGCCCTAAAATCTCTGCAATATCTTTGGGGAGCAACTTTATTTTTCCTTCACTATCCGGGGATTGTGCAGTAATTAAGCTTTCCATTTTTTGAATTGCGCTCACGCCTTTATCTGCAATACTTTGTCTCAGTTGAGCTGGAGTTGCACGAAAGGCAATTGTTGAGTCTACAGGTATGTCCAGTAAAAGCTTCACTATTTCAGGAAAATTCTGTTGGCAGGCCATAAAAAGCGGGGTTATTCCATCCGTAGTGGATACATCAAAATTTGCTTTGTGAGCAATCAGGGCTTTAACTGTTTCCCTATGACCTTCAAATGCAGCAACCATGGCTGGAGTGGCGCCATTGTGGGCTATCTGGTCTAAATTGGCGCCTTCTTCGGCCAAGATGTCGACCATCTCTGAAAAACCCAGCTGCGCTGCCAGAAATATCGGGAACATCTTAGAGCTGCTGGCTGCGTTTAAATCAGCTTTCTGAGCACTCAATTCCTTAATCATCGCCCTGTCTTCCTGCAGAACTGCAATCAGGCAAGGTGTAAGGCCCTCTATGTTTTCCTGATTTAAATCAGCTCCATGAGATCCAAGTTCTCTGATTACAGCAGGATGTTTATTTTTGACCGCTATGATAGCCGGAGTGTCACCATTATCTCTTGGCTGATTTAAATTGGCTTTCTTATCGGCCAGCAGTCTGACAATCTGGTCATGGCCATTTTGTGCAGCAACATAAACTGCGCTTGCCTCACTATTATTTGCTGCATTTAAATCCACATCGTTGAGTCCGATTAAGTGCTGCACAATTTCCTGATGGCCTTTCTGGGCGGCAATTATTAAACAGGTCGCTCCCTTGGTAGTTCGCTGATTTGGGCTGGCCCCATGCTTGGTTAATGATACAACGGTATCGGTAAAGCCCATTTGGGCGGCCGCAAACAATGGAAAGGCATTTTCTTCATTTGTTGTTTTATCCAGATCCGCTTTTGAGCCCAGGATGTCGATGATGACGGTTAGTCCTTGTTTAGCGGCAATATATGCAGGTGTTTCTCCCCTATGGTTAGGCAGATTGACATCGGCCTCTTTACTGATTAATTCACTCAGAATTTCAGGGGAAGCATTTTGGGCGGCCATGCAGGCTGGCGTCATTCCTTTGAATCCCTGAAAGTTAAGATTGATTGATTGAGGCAACTTACTGATAAGTGCCTTATCGTCAGATGCTGCGGCAATCCAGGCCAGGTTTGCATACTCATCATGCCGTTGAGCTATTTCTTCGTTAATTACATGTGAGTTTTTAAATAGCTCCAGTTTTTTCTGCAAATCCGGGTTTTCATGAGCAAAAGCAGTTCGGATGGCACGAGCATTAAAGGCGATAAAGGGACTGTTATTTCTGTAGGCCGTATTAATAAAATTGGCCAGTATCGCCGGATCTCTGACTACTGTATTATCTGTCGGAAAGTCCTGATTAATGTTACGATAACTCCATCCCTGATTAGGCTTATAGATGAGGCCTATAGCATGATGCGCATTATGTAAAAGCAGGGCCACTGGCGCATTCAATTTTTCAGCATGCTCCTCCTTGAAGTCCAGTAAATCATTGAGTTCTGTAAGATAGCTTTCGATTTCTTCAGGATTTAGCACAAAAGATGCGGAGTATAAGTCCTTAAGTCCACCTTGCTCCTGAATAGCCCCAGTAGAGATGGCTGAGGAAACTGTTTCCCAATGCCGTTGAAGCACTGGAAAGCCTGTTTTAAATAATTCTGAAAAGCTACTGGGATTATGAAAAATACAGATACGGCGTACAGTTTGATAGATCTCAAGAAGTTCCTGCTCTTTTTCAGAAAGCAACTCTGCATTATCGCTTTTGAGTTTGGCATTTTTAATTTCTGAGGCGAGAATCTCTGGAGAGGAGGAGGCAATTTCTGCGATGTATTTTTCAAAACGCTGTTCTTCTGCATCACCGGAAAGGCAAGCCTCTATCCACTGGATGGTAAAGCCATGACAAAGGCCTTCGGCGTTGTTATAAAGGCCCAGTTCCATTGCAAGTTTAAGCAGATTGGGATGTGCTATTGCCATAGGATTTCCAAAAATAAGATACTATAGCATTTGTTTATTAATAGATCATTAAGTGCATTATGAAATCGACATCAGGGATTAAGAGAAGCAATTTCGAGAGTCTTCATCAAACTGTGTCATGCCATGTCAGATTAGCGAGATCTCTCACTGTGTTCAAGATGACGGCGTTCCTGTAAATAACGACTTGAGAAATTTTTTGTTAATTAGTAAAGAATTTTTGAACTTGGACTTCAGCCTGTGTAATATGCTCTTTTAAATGGCTCCGACTTCTAATAACTAAGAGGATGATTGAAAATGATTGATTTCAAGGTACTGGATAATGTACTGAAAGACGGCGAATTGTCGAAATTTTTAAGTTATTTGAAATCCATTAATGCCGATGAGGAGAGAGATTACCTAGAGTCATCAGAAGACGGGGAAATATCAAAAGAAGAGCTGGGATTTTTGGCTCAGCAAAAGTATGAAATTACAGGCGTTGGCAATTTCACTCTCCTTAACTATCTCATTTTAAAACATGATGCGAATGAGCTGAATTTAATACCTCATATAAGCTATATATTGCCTCATGATAATTTCATTAGCGGCAAACCAGTTCATTTTGCGCTGCGTCAGAAGAAGCTTGATCTGATTCCGCCTCTGTTAGGCCACTTTATGCCTCTTAAAGAAAAAGCCGAGGAACAAATCTGGGGTTCCAAAGATGCGCGTTTTCGGGTTCTTGTTGAAGAGCACGACGATGAGGCGCCTGTGGGGCTGATGCGTCTGATCGATTCTACAGACGAGAATGGTTTTACTCTGCTTGCACGGGCAGTACAGACAAGAGATGCAGAGAGCCTTAAGGCGGTATTGCTAAGAAAACCGAGACTGGATGAACCGACCGCATTCCGTGTTGCGCAAAAAAGCAAAGTTTTGAATTCTGCTCTTCATCAAGCAGTAAGGGACGATTGGGCTGAAGGGGTCAGGATGCTGATTGAAAGCGGAGCAAACCCTGAAATTTATTACAATCCCACCACCCGGATCACTCCTTTTGTTATAGCCATCCGTTACGCAAAAATTGATGCCCTAAAAGTATTGCTTAAAGGACAATCAATTACCGATAGAGATAAATCGAGCGCAGATAAAGAGAAATTGCTTGCAGATAAAGTGAACGCTCCAATTTGCGATCCCACAGGTAATACGCAGGATCGTCCAATCAACGTGCTTTGTCAGCATCTGAGCAATGAAAAGGATAAAAATAAAATAAAATCTCTGCTGGCAGGCATCGCAATGCTGATATGCCGCGGGTCAACTGTTCCGGAAAGTAAAAATCATCGCAATTTGCTTACCCAATACCGGGAACAGCTTGCCAGTGAAATTGCAAGTTATGCCGAGAATAGCTATAAGCGTTCAAGATTTATTATCCTGCAATTACACGCCAAGAACACCTGGCATAAAATTTTCTACCCGGAATCCGGCTTTTTCTCTCATTTAGCGGGTAATCCAGGTAAAGTCACTGAGAAAATGGAAAATCTGGTATTGGAAGCCACTCTTAAATATCGTAAGAAAGAGGCTGAAGGAAAGATTTCAGACAAGAAAAAAGAAAGACATTATAGTAGTGATGAAATTAAACTGGCGGTTTTTACCCGTTTATTTTATAAAAATCGCAATGAAGCTTGCTGCGGCGGGAATCCCTGGGCAGCTGGCTTCTGGAATCTGGGGGAAGGCCGGTTTAACAGTTGGGATGAAGTAAGATTATATGCGACATCCGATAAAGGTGCAGGTACCCGTACAAGTACTATATATAACCTCATTGAAAGCAATAAAAGTAGTGTTCACAACAAATCGGCATTAGCTTTGGATAACAAGCTGGAAGCACTTCTCGACGAGATTGCCCAGCAGGAAGAGGAAAAGGCGCAAGAACGATTTATGGTCTAGATTCTTACCCACAGGTTGAACTGGTATGCGGGTGAAGCTTCGCATACCAGTTTTGAAAATTGAATAAATCCTGTTCCAGAGTTTGGTACAGAGGCTTGCTTAAACTTCCGGCAAGCCCTAGAATCCTAGCTTTACGTACCGGGTGGAGAACTCAATGGGATGGAAAGAACCAGACAAAGATAAAGATAAAAATCAATGGAATGGTCAAAATCAGCCGCCTGATTTAGACGAAGCCCTCAAACGCTTTCAGGATAAATTAAAAAAAACCTTGTTGGGGGGGAATTCTGGTGAGGAAGGCGATCCGGGTTCAGGCGTACCTGGAAAAAGTGCTGGTATGCTGGCATTCCTGGCTTTGCTGGTTATTTTCATTCTCTGGGCGCTTTCAGGCATTTTTATTGTGGATCCCGCAGAGCAGGCGGTGATTCAGCGTTTTGGCAAATATGTAGAAACCGTAGGGCCTGGGCCGCACTGGATACCTCGTATCATAGAATCAAAGGTGGTGCGAAATGTTGAACGCGTTTCGGACTATTCCTATTCAGGGCATATGCTGACCAAGGATGAAAATCTGGTTTCAGTCTCACTGGCTGTTCAATACCGCATTGGTGATTTGCAAGCCTATCTCTTTAATGTGGTTGATCCTCAGGAAAGCCTGCAACAAGCTACATCCAGCGCGTTGCGTCAGGTCGTTGGTACTACCACACTAAATGAAATTATCACTGAAGGCCGTGAAGCATGGGCAACCCATGTACAGGATTCACTGATTAAAATTCTTGATCGTTATAAAACAGGAATAGTGATTGTTAACGTATCGCCACAGCCAGCCAGAGCCCCTGAGAATGTACAGGATGCCTTCGATGATGCCATTAAGGCGCAGGAAGACGAAAAGCGCTTTAAGGAGCAGGCTTATGCATACAAGGCAAGGGTAGTTCCTATCGCCGAAGGTAATGCGCAGCGTATTCGTGAGGAAGCACAGGCTTTTGCTAAGCAGGTGGTATTAAAAGCGAAAGGTGAGGTCGCTGAATTTCTGGCCTTATTACCGCAATACAATCTGGCCCCGCTTGTAACCTCCGAAAGAATGTACCTTGATACCATTCAACAGGTATTAAGCAAGAGCAGCAAGATTATTGTAGATGGCAAATCCGGGAATTTACTTTATTTATCGCTGGATAAGCTGGCTCATAACGCAGTGACCGCTTCCTTGCCAAAACCTGCTGTGGATGAAGTCGCTGCCAATCTGGAGGAAAGTTCTGCCGCTGGCGAGTATGACGATCATGCAACCACACGCCCGATAATCAGGCAAACTTATCGACAAGTGAGGAATTAATAGATGAATGCTTTAAGAACAACTCTGGTCGTATTGGCGTTTTTCATTTTGGTGGTCATACTAGCCAGTGTTTTCACTGTAAACCAAGGCCAGCAAGGGATTCTTTTACGCCTGGGACGCCTGGTTATTGATAAACAGACAGATAAAGTCAAGGTGCTTGAGCCTGGTTTGCATTTTAAAACGCCGTTTATTGAAAGTCTGCGTTTATTCGATACACGCCTGCAAACCCTGGACATTAAATCCTCGCGGATTGTAACTAAAGAAAAGAAAGACGTGATTGTCGATTATTATGTCAAATGGCGCATAGGCAATCTGGCTCAGTATTTTAAATCTACCGGTGGGAATGAGTTTAAAGCAGAAACTTTGCTGGAGCAGCAATTGAATACCTGGCTGCGCGCTGAATTCGGCAAACGGACTATTTCTGATGTGGTGTCAGGCGGCAGAGATGACGTGGTTGATGTGTTACGTGAAAAAGCAGAACAGCAGGCGCAGGGTTTAGGTGTTGATGTGGTCGATGTCAGAATCAAGGGAATTGAACTACCGGCTAACACCAGCAACGCCATTTATCAACGCATGCGAGCTGACATGCAAAAAATTGCTAACAGACATCGTGCCGATGGACAGGCTGCAGCAGAAGCTATTCAGGCGGCCGCGGATGCAGAAGTGACCGTGGCTCTGGCAAAAGCCCATAGTGAAGGGCAGATTATTCGGGCAAAAGGCCAGGCTGAAGCAGCTACCATTTACGCGGAGGCTTATGGTCAGAATACTCAATTCTTTGCATTCTACCGCAGTTTGAAAGCCTATGAAGGAAGTTTTACCAGTAAACAGGATTTATTAGTATTGGATCAAAGCAGTTCTTTTTTTGATTACTTTAGACATTCTTTAGTAAAAAGTGGTGATACGACAAAGAAAAACTGATATAATTTTTTATTTTGTTGAAGAGGGTTAAGTTCGCTTAACCCTTTTTTCTTTGAGACATTTTGTTGTGAAAAATAATTCGCATAACAGGGTTTCTCAGTATGTTAGCGGGAGTTATTCTCCTCTCCATTATTCACCAGTTTATAGAGTAAGAGTTTAATTATGGGCAAGAATGTTGTAATAGTTGGTACGCAATGGGGCGATGAAGGTAAGGGTAAAATTGTCGATTTGCTGACCCAGAACGTAAAGGCTGTTGTCCGCTATCAGGGCGGTCACAATGCTGGCCATACCTTGAAAATTAACGGTGAAAAAACAGTTTTGCGGCTCATCCCATCCGGAATGCTCAGGCCTCATGTCAGCTGTTATATCGGCAATGGAGTTGTTCTTTCGCCAGAAGCCCTGCTTGCGGAAATTCGTGAGCTGGAAGCCAAGGGAATCAATGTTCGTGAGCGTCTGAAAATCAGCCAGGCCTGTCCCTTGATTCTACCCTATCATGTGGCTCTCGATAAAGCCCGTGAAACACTGAAGGGAAGCAAGGCTATCGGAACAACAGGCCGAGGAATTGGTCCTGCCTACGAAGATAAAATAGCTCGCCGGGCTTTGAAAGTCAGCGACTTGTTTGATGAAAACCGCTTTGCCCGAAAACTGACTGAGTTATTACATTATCATAATTTTGTTCTTAAAAATTATTATCAACAGCCCGAGGTTCATATAGAGCCTGTTCTTCACGATGCAAAAATATGGGCCGCTGAGTTAAAGGAGATGGTCTGTGACGTGACCACCAGCTTACACACCCATCGAGAACAAGGCGATTCAATCCTATTTGAAGGCGCACAAGGGGTTTATCTGGACATCGATCATGGAACCTATCCCTTCGTGACCTCATCCAACACCTGCGTCGGCAGTGTGATTAATGGCGCAGGGTTCGGCCCGCGCTATCTTGACTATGTTCTGGGAATCACCAAAGCCTACACGACACGGGTGGGTGGCGGACCTTTCCCAACTGAACTCCAGGATGATATTGGAAAGCGCCTGGCAGAGCGTGGGCATGAGTTTGGGGCAGTTACCGGACGGCCTCGTCGTTGCGGATGGTTTGATGCCGTATTGCTTCGTCGGTCGATTGAACTGAATAGTATCACCGGCTTATGCGTAACCAAACTGGATGTCCTGGACGGTTTGGAAACCCTGCGAATTGCTGTAGCCTATCGTGATAAAAATGGGCAATTACTGACTCGTCCGCCTCAATCGGCAGAGGATTTTGAAGGTCTTGAGCCGGTGTATGAAGAATTGCCCGGATGGACTGAATCCACCGCTGATTTAACGTCAATGTCACAGATGCCGGCTAACGCACTGGCTTATCTGAAACGAATTGAGGAATTATTGAATATACCGGTTGATATGCTTTCAACAGGCCCAGAGCGTGATTCCACTATTATCAGACGCGATCCTTTTAACTAGGAAAAAAGAACCTTGATGCACGCCACGGGCATCAAGGTTTTTGTACTACTTCACATATGCCTTAGGCTGATCAAAATCATAAATTATACCCAGTCCCATTTGAGCGGTATTTGGCGTAATTTTAGTTTGTTTTAACACTCCGCCAAACGGTTCAAACACTGCACTCTTAATGCCCTTATAATTAATTTGGCTGTAATCCAGCATCAGCCACCAATTAGTGGATAAGGCATGCTTTAAGCCTAATCCATAGCGAATTCCCCCGCGGTTTTTGGTTTGGCTAAGAATAGTGGGATCGGATTCGCTGATTTTAACCCGCCCGTTGCTGTAGCCCACGCGGCCAAATATCAGCGTATTTTCGGAGAGAAAATAGCCAGGCAGGATACTGACTCCAGCGCTTCGTTTTACAGTGAACGTGGTTTTCAAAAAGGTTTGATGAATATATTCGTTATTATTCAGCTCATATTCCACTGAGCTCAAATTTCCATTCACTTCCGCCGCCAGACTATAGCGCTGATAACGCCACTGGTAGCCGCCGAAGATAGAGCCGAAAACGCCAGTGCCTGAAAAATGATTCTTATCGATTACGTCAAAAGTACCCGGGCGAATGACATGGGATCTTTGTCTGAATTCAGCTCCCTCAGGTCCAACACTGGCGCCGAGGTAGAATCCGGCATGGCTGATAGAAGAGCACAGAATAAGACTGGCGGCACAAACGGTTTTCCTTAACATATAGTTCTTCCTGATTGATGATTAATTTTCAAAGCGTTTTTCAAAAGCGGCTAATCTGAGTTCAAGATTTCGCTGCAAGCTCGCTTTCTCATTCCCATTTACAAAAGTGCTACAGGCGGCGCTGTTCACATCAGCACATTCAGTAACCAGGGTTTGTCTGGCGGGATCCGCCCAGATACTTTTGCCGGGTAAAAAGGCATAAGTTAGTACATTTCGGGTCATCCGCTTAAGTGTCTGGTAGTCGATGTCGTGCTCAATGACTGCTTTCACATATTGACGTGTCAGATCAGTTCGCAGGATGCCTTCATCATCAGTTGACAAGACAATGGGCACCCCTTGTTTTAAATAATAATGGATGGGATGTTCTTTTCCCTTGATATTAAATATTTTCTCGTTACTGGTGAGATTAATTTCTACCGGGATCTGGTGCGTTTTCATGTAATTCAGCGTGTCATTGGCTTTATCCTCAAATCCAATATCAAGCCCGTGACCTATTCGTTCGGCATGTCCAGTTAACACCGCATCTCGTATATGAAATCTCAACTCCTTTGGCATCACATCTTCGGCCTTTAATTCACCGGCATGGAGTGCAATGTGGACTTGCGGATATTGCTGGTGCAGGAAGTTGATCACTTCCATTTGTTTTTTATAATCTCTAAGGGAGATGATGCCGTCTTCTGCCTGTACCATATTAATGGCGACAATTGCTTCTGATTGGGAGGCGGCGGCAAATCCATGCAGCGCCTGCATAAAAAAGCTTTGAAGAGGCTGCTCACGAAGAATATGATACTGAAATTTTACCGTTAGATGGCAAACGGACTGCTCGGATTGGTTTTCACATCCCAGGAACTTTCTGGTGTCTGGTAATAACTGGTCGCTGACTTTTACTGTATTTGCGATTTCCTGAACAAAGGCTGGATCATCAAGAAGAAGCTTTCTCGCTTTTTCAAAGCCTTGTGCCAGATCGGGTTTTTCTGAAATGACTGTGGATTTGGCATAATCGGGCATCATCATGATTTCCATATATTCTTCCTGCTGCTCGCTGGCGCGCTGCATGACTTCTGCAAGAAGTGGGATGTGATTGTCCATGATGAGGTTAGTGAATTTGAAAAAGGTGGCAAAGAAATGATCATGTCCAGATTCTTCGCCGGCAATGAAATCCTTCATTGACCAGGCTCGGATAAGCTTGTCGTATAATGCAGGATTATTCAGTATTTGATCACTTTTTATTCCGTTACAGGCTTCACTGATTTTATTGATACCAAATGACTGCGGGTTCAAACAATAATCCTGCCTGGCTGCGAGTTCAACCATAGTTTCAGGGTAGGCGCCACCGGCTAGATGATAATGCAGTTCCCCGCCCTTGGGCATTTCTTTAAGAAACGCATATAAGGCATTAGGATCTTGCCGGATTTCATTAAAATGTTGCTCAACACTGGATTGAACAGACGAAGCAAACGCCAGTAAAAACGCATAACCAAACAATTTTTGCATACTAAAGCCCATACTGGCTTCAGCTGTTGGAACTCATTGATTCTGCGAAGCCAAAATACATTACAGGAGAATGAGTATACTGATTGTTTGCTAAAGTCTCCATTATTTTCAAAGTGGATTGGGGCGCAGACTAATAAGCATTTCATTTTTGACTATAATTTAAGCATTCAGACCATTAAAGTGTTTTTCTCATGTCCTCAGATGCTGACAGAACCCCAAGAATAAGTGAACTATTTGCTGCGTGCAAAGCAGTTATCAACAGTCCTGCGCCTGATTTTCCTGCATTAACCAATAAAATTAAAGAGATATTGGATTCAGCAAATTATCAGGACCAGGAGGCAGCCCCCGAGCTAAGGGCTATTCCCTGGAACAGTCTGGTTAAAGATTTGCATGAGCTGCGCGGCCTTAGAGACAAAAATGCCCTGACATCGGAAGATAAAATTCGGGCTTCGTTTTTAGAGAGCCGTATTAGCCAGATGGCTTTACCTGCTTTTTCGGAATTACAGCACTCTATGGAGGTTGCGGATCTATGGAATACAGAGGTTAAATCGTTTTTGGCTCTTGCAGATGTAAAACTTCCAGCGGAGCCTATTGCCAAAGAAACTGCAGTGACAGCAGCTGTTGAAGCTGCACCTGCGCTGCCCTTATTTATGACAATTCGCAATGCTAGAACCGCCTTGAATGAGCGGCTGAAAACCAGTTTGAGTGCACCAATCAGTAAAAAACTGACGCCTAATGAGGAAGGCGTTCCCTATACTGACCTTGACAAGGATCCTCCACAGGTTGCATCCATAAAAAAGCTGATTAATAGTTTGTATTATGCCGAGAACGCGGCCAAGGCCGAAATATGGCAGAAAATTGATTCATCCAGTAAATTGGGAATGGTGCATAGTGTTTTAAGCAATCAGATACAAATTGCTTATGATCTATATAATGTGTACAAGGCTCTCGATAGCTTTAATGAAGCAGCACCCGAGATCAGGGAATTATTGCGGGATAATATGGATCTTATTCAGCCAGTATACAACAATCTCGCTTCTGCGGTGGAAGCTCTGGGTTTACAGGAAAAATATGAGCATCTGGATTTGGCTGGAGGCGCCGGGCTTTTGCTCGGACAAGGTGTCAACGCCCTGCAGGAAGGCGATAAGACTACATTACAGGGGAATGTGCTGAGCGGATTATTGAATCAATTACCTCGATTGTTCAATTCTGCGGCAACGGCTATAAATCCCGATAATAAGCAAAGTGCGGAAGCCTTGCAGATATCCGCAAAAAAACAGCAGGCAATAGGCCAACTGATTGATGCGCTACTCAGTGATAAGCATACGCTGAGTGCTCTGCCTTCTGCAAGAAAGGCCTTGAAAGGTCTCAAGGAGCTCAAAGAACGGCTTGATGCCGAACAAAATAACCTTTCCGAGGAAACAATAAAGGCTTATATCAAGTGGGGCAATGAAGGATTAACGGCCCTGATTACTATGGCTGACGATTTTGAACGTCGTAATTATTTGAAACCGGGTACTATTTCTGATCCCATCGTTGAACAGGCAACCGTCTTGCGTGATGCCATTGAAGCGCGCATAGCACAATCAGAAGCCGTTAAAAAGCTTCCTGATGCTAATGCGGCTGATGTACTGCGGGTGGCTAAAGTAGGCTCGGCCAAATCATTCATAGCACAAAGCCGTATTCATGCTTTAGATGAATCGAGAGTCGCGTCCTATACCGAACTACAGGAGCTGGAGTTTAAAGCTTCCCAGGCAAAACAGTTCTTTGATCTGCTTAATCAATATGCTGGAAAAAATCTGGCGGATATCAGCCAGGAGGATAAGCAGCGATTAAAGCAATCCTATCAGGTGATTCAATCGGCAGTTGCAACCTTTAATGTTGAGCTGGACAAGCAAATTGTATCCGCTCTTAATGCTACAGAAGCACCGCCCGCCCAAGGACGGTTCGCTGGATTCTGGAAAGGGGTTGAGAAACTCAAAAAAGCGGATATTAGTGGTTTGATGAATGATATCGGCGGGTACTGGCACGGAGAAGTGAATCTGGTTGGTGGATTAAGACAAAAGATTTTGAAATATTATGATGATAAAGAAAATGCTGAAATTCTTAAGCTGGAAGTTATTAATGAAGCAGAGTTTAGCCTAGCAGAAAAATTCAAAGGAAAAATCGTTCCCTATGAGGAGGTTTTGGCTGCAAGAGATCAGAAGGCCTTATTGGCACCCGAGACAACGGCGGCGCTCAGTGGGCAGGGCGTAATGGGATTAGATGCCCTGGAGCGGGTCGAGGAAATATTGCCAACAATGCTTGATACAATCAAAAAAACTGTCGACTCTTCAGAAGAGGTCTCCGAGAAAGACCTGGTTTATCTAAAAAGTGAATATCTAAGACTACAGCCGACTATTTATCATACTAATAATGAACTGGATGCAAAAATAACCGCAGCGCTTAATTCCGGAGATAAAGCAAAGTTAGCAGAAATCAATGCTGACTTACGGCACCCTGATTTTTTCAGAGAGCTAAATGCTCGTAAGCAGTTTCTGACTGATCTTTCCAACAAAAAAAGAGAGCCATTACCTGCTGTCGATAAATTATCTCCAGCTCAGGTTTCTTCAATTAATAATTTACGGGGTAATTTCGCTGCGATTCAGGAAATGGGGTTATCTACATCAATTGGCAAGCTAAGTGAGTATGTCAGAACTACGCGTATTAATAATTTATCCACACAGGTCAATGACCGAATCCAGATGCCGCCCCATGCGGAGGATTCCACGGATCCCAAAGTGGTGAAGCAAATAAAAAATCTGGAAAATAATTTATACGATTTGCAAAAAGCGCTGGCGGCTTTTGAAAAAATGAACAATGACGATTCACTGGTTACTAAATTCACTGTTTTAAAAAATGTGCTCATGCAGTTAAAAGCGTCCTGGAATACCTTGAACAGCATGACCCCTGAACTAAAAGAGCAATATGCTTCAGTAGCCAAGGTGTTAACGTCTTATAGCTCTGTAGTGAGTCCCGCTCAGGTGCAGAGTCAGAGCGCACAGGAGCTTCAGGAGGCCAGATCAGTCATTCAGAAGAAAGTTGATAGTTTATTTGCTGCATCTGCTTATGTTGCAGATAAACAGCAGCAGCTAGCCGGGTATTTTGGTCTGGAAGTGGATGAGGGACGTAAGTTTAAGGGGTATACGCGTGAGCAACTAGCCAATCCCGAGACAATGAAAAAAGAAGCGGATAAGATTGTGAGTGGTCTTGAAAAGCTTTCCGAAGGGTCTCAGATAGGTGGATTATGGAAGTCCAAAGGCTTGTTGGCACAGCTTAAACGCTTTGGTGAACAGCTGGGAGAGCTTGGCGCTACCGTTGGTACAATCGCCAATGTACAAACGGGTACCTTGAAAACTCAGTTATATCAAGCAGTTTTAGCGGAAATAAGTCATAAGGAAGACGATCTTTATCTTAACCCGGGCACGATGCTTATGCCTACCATGCAAAAACTGAATGTTTTTTTTGAATCCATGTTAAGCGAGCTGGATCTGCCTTATGAGGATAAACTGGCCATTATACAGCAAGATCAGTTTATGGCGATTTTAAAGTCAGAAACGGCTAGCCGCAGGGCACAGTTAAATGACGATCTCAATAAAGCGACCACTCCTCAGGAAAAAACAGATATCGAATTTAAAATGCAAACACTTTCCAATAAACTAAACTATCTGGATGAGGTGGGTAAGACCTATTCAGAAGGCTATAGGGAACGGAAAGAAAAAATACTGGATAGTGAATTTGAAAAGCTGCTGACTAAGGTATACATCCCGGCTATGGCACAATCTGGCAAAGTTTTGAATGAACCATTTAAAACCCAATATATCAATGAACTGCGCACTTACTATCAAAATAACCGGGATAAATTAATCAGTGAAGGCCAGGCTGACAGTCTGTCAATGGACGAGCTGAAAATGGGGCTTAATAATATCCAGACTAATCAATACAGAGCGTATCGGTTTGTTGATAATGTGACTCATATCATCAATGATCACATGAGCAAAATAAAACCCGGAGAAAATAAAGATTTATCTGAGTTTGGCGAAAAACTTGTAGATAAATTTCGCGATCCTGCTGTGCCTATCAATATGCGTTACAACGAGGCTAAAAATCTGGAGAATAACCCGCAGTTTAAGGAGATTGCTGCCAAAAGCAGTAAAGGTTTGGGTCTGCTCTACGCCCTTAAGAGCTTTTTTAGAAGTGTCTCCTATGTTTTAAGTCAGTCCATAATGCACAAAATGTCAATGAGGGAATCTTATCAAGCCTATAAGGAAATACAAAAAATTCAACGAGGCGAAGCTTTGCGGGAGGCTTATTTAAACTTAAAGGGAAATCCGGAAACAGATGATCCTGATATAAAGGATGGTATTGATCAGGTAGATAATCCTGAGCAGGAAAGACAAAAAGATATTGAAAAAACTGAGAAATTTCGTGATGCGTTAAACGATATGCGTCCTAATGCAGTGGAACCCTCGGTTGAGGCAGCCAATAAGGCCCCTGCGGAGGATAACCCCCCTGCTGAAGTTGCGCGTCCTGGTTAAAATATTTACATCTTGATATGCTTTTTGCATATCAAGATGGTTATTTCAATTAGCACAGACTTTGACCATTTTTTGCATCGATTCTTTCCTGTCTGGCAGCAATGATTTCCTCGTGATTTATAATTCTTTTATCAGCATTCAAATTGCACTGCTCTTCAATGTAGTCCAAACGGACTGCAAGACTTCCTTTGGGGTTAAACTCTTCTTTGATTTCTTTTTTCAATGTCTGCTGGAGTGCGCTAAGCAATGCCGGAACATTCTCCTCACCGGTATAATTCTTTAAAAAGTTATTAATAATCTCAGTGTGGCCTCGCCGCGGGTGTGCAAAAAAATGCCCCGCCCGCTGCCATCTGCTCGCAGTATCCGAGGTTCTAAGTGCATAGTCTTCAAGGATAGTCCTCGCTGCCAGATAATTCCTTTTCTCCATGGACAAATGCGGAAAGGTTTGCCTGGTCCACATCGCATGGTATGACTTTGGATAATCATGTCGGGCCAGGACCGGTGCATTCTGCGGTGCGGGAGAAGGTTGAGCTGGCGGTTGCTGGGGTGGAGAGGGAAATTCGAGTTCAATATTTAAATTCTGGCGTGGAGTTCTTACGTTTTCAGCCGCTGGAGCTGTGTGAGTTGGAGTAGGTGGCTGTGATAACTGTACTTGAGGTGCCCGCCTGTTGCTCGCATAGAAATCGAGTTGTGTGATAAAATTCTCTATTTCTTTATCTTTAGGATTTGCACCGAAAGGGTTTATAGAGTTGGGCGGAAGGTTAAGCACATTAATTAATCTTCCCGCAAAAGTACCTAGAAGGCTGTTCAGAACCTCCTCATTGTCGGATGTTTGGGGAAAGTCAAACAGACCCGAGGAAGGATGAGTTCCTACTAAAATCAATCGTGTATCCGGGCGCATCTGTTGGAGATAAGTGTTAATATTTGCTTTTAATTCTTCAATATTATTTTGGTTACTTGACAGGTTAACGACATAAATGAGCACATCCGCACATTTCTCGTCTTTACCCACATGCATCCTGACTCGCGCGGGGTCGGCGGTGGCATTTACCAGATTCAAAAAAGGGGCATGATCCTGGCTCAGTATATTTGCCTGAAGAGCAGAGGGATTGTTCCGATGTCGTCTTAACTCGCCTTCAGTACGTTCTCTGAGAGGTTTTCGGATTCTAACAACAGAAGAGTTTTCTGTGTTAGTTTCCCCTTGCGCTGTCCTGGATTTTCGAATGGTAGGTTCCAGGAACTCAGACCATGCGCTGTTTGCATCTCCTACAACTAACGCTTTTAACGAAGAATTATCCCGCTTTGCTCTAGCCATTATCTTGCTCATTAGTTATTTATATTGGTCTAATTATAGTCAGAAATGGTTAAGGTTTTATTAAGGGGTACTCTATGCCTAACTACTTCTAAGTTGAGGTATTATTGTAGTTTGGGTCCTTGGCCTAACAAAAAGAGCTGATCCACTCCAGAACTCAATGTTAGGCCAAGGGCTAAGAAGTAATGTTAACTCTCACTGCCATTAAGTTAAGCTCAGTTGTATATAAACTGTCCTCCCCGCGAAGGCGGGGATCCATCTCTGAGCCCGTTATAATGCCATTTGAGCAATGGATTCCCGCCTTCTCGGGAAAGACAAAATTTCCTTAACTTAATGGCAGTGACCTATGCCCTGGCTTCTGTGGATTATCAGCAGAATCCAGGATCTTATTGGGTTGCTGGATCCCGCGAACAAGTCGCGGGACGCAGGAGGGGAGGCTTTTGATTTAGTTACGGGCAACTGCCAGGCCTTTGAGAATAGTCAAGGCGGCGTAGAGTTGATAGTCCTCATGCAGAAGCGCTTTATCATCTTTGTTAGAGTGTTCAACGCTTTTGGTTTGTTCACTGGTATTTGCCAGGTGGCCGCTTAAATCAGCCTCTGAAAACCCGGTGAAACTGGCTTTATTATCATCTTTTGCCACAGTCACTTCATCGATGACGATATCAGGGGTAATACCCTTAGCCTGAATAGACACACCCGATGGCGTATAATAAAGGGCTGTCGTCAGTTTGATTCCCCGTTTATCATCCAGCGGCAGGATAGTCTGTACAGAGCCTTTGCCGAAGCTTTGTGTGCCGACGATAATTGCCCGCTTGTTGTCTTTAAGAGCCCCTGCAACAATCTCTGAAGCTGAAGCTGAGCCATTATTGATAAGCACAATCATGGGTGCGTTGTTCAAAACATCGCCTGGATTGGCCAGAGCAGTGAATTTTGAACCAGGTAAGCGCCCTTGTGTGTAGACAATCATTTCCTGCTTGCCATCTTTCGAGGTATCCAGAAACGCATCTGATACCTGAATCGCTGAGTCCAGCAATCCTCCTGGATTATTTCTAAGATCAAGAATCAGACCTTTCAGATTGCCGCCAGCCTGCTGTTTAAGTTGGGCGATGGCTTTTTCCATATCATCACCGGTCATTGCCTGAAATTGGGTCAGGCGTATATAACCGTAATTGTCATCAAGAAGTTTACTTTTTACGCTTTTGATAAGAATTTTCTCGCGAACCACAGAGAATACCAGTGGTTTACTTTCACCTTTTCTCAGAATGGTCAGGTCGATGGTCGTACCCGCCTTTCCACGCATTAAATCAACGGCTTCCTGCAGAGTGATGCCCTGAACGGATTGGTTGCCCAGTTTGATTATATAATCACCGGCTTTGATACCCGCACGATAGGCTGGTGTATCAACCAGAGGAGTGACTACTTTCACTACTCCTTCTTCCATTGTGACTTCAATACCCAGACCGCCAAATTCACCGCTGGTTGAAGTTTGCAGATCTTTAAATGCATCTTCATCAAGATAAGTGGAATGTGGATCCAGACCGCTTAGCATACCTTTAATGGCATTATCAAACAGCTCTTTATCGTCAGTCGGTTTCACATAGTATTTTTTAATCTGGCTTAAGGCATTTGAGAAGCGTTGGACATCCTCCAATGGAATTTTTTTATTCCCCTCTGAATTGGTGTTTGTCGCTGTTGCCGAGGCATCAGTTGCATAGAGTTGAGCTGGAAACAAAAACGCAGTTGTTAATACTGTCGCCAGAGCACCAGAGTAAAACCGTTTGTTGCGCATAATGTTCTCCTTGGATAGTGTGCCACGCATCATGCGGTCACCTTCCGATGTCAAATTACATGAAGCAATATAAATGCCAGAGAGTCTATTGAGAAGAAAAACTTCTATCGGAAATTGCTTTTGCAATGCCGGAGTTCGTCTGCTTCAGGCTATTACTTCGAGCATGAATTAACACAGCATACGGGACAGAAAACCGAGAAATCCGTTTATCATAACTGCTTTCTTAACGATCACAGAATCACCAAGCTGGATTTGACTACTTCTGGCTGATGTTTATTATTATGTCGATGATTGTCAAATTACACAAATCAAGCTAACCATTCAAGTGGTGGAACAGCTTTGCCACGTTGCCTCACCTCAAAGTATAGACCGTTTTGTTTTATCCCGCCGCTGTGTCCAACGGAGGCAATTTGCTCTCCTTGCTGTACGGTAGCCCCTTTGCGCTTATACAAAGACTGATTGTGCGCATACAGGGTCATAAAGCCTTGTCCATGATCAATAATGATTAATAACCCATAGCCATTAAGCCAATCGCTAAAGACAATTTTGCCCGATGAGACGGCACGAACCGGTGTTCCTTCTCCGGCAAAAAATGTCACGCCCTGATTCATCCGTTGATGAGAACGGCTTTGAATGGGGCGTGGAAGTTTATGCCGCATCTTGTTAAAGCTTTGTTTAGGTAAGGCGACGCTTTTCAAGGCCAGATTCTTTAAAAGACTGGAGAGATTCTCTTTATTATGTTCAAACTCCGCCAGTGTATGCTCTTTGCTCTGGATTTCTTTACTCAGCGATTGGATAACTGCTTTATGATAGTGTTTATCTTCCTCTAGCTGGGCCTGATGAATATGAAGCCGTTGCTGTAGCTGGCGCTGCTCAGCCAGTTCATC
Source organism: Legionella genomosp. 1 (assembly GCF_900640215.1). NCBI lineage: Bacteria > Pseudomonadati > Pseudomonadota > Gammaproteobacteria > Legionellales > Legionellaceae > Legionella > Legionella genomosp. 1. The sequence continues at coordinate 130,689 of NZ_CAAAJH010000006.1, read as the reverse complement.
CTGTAAACTTTTCTGATTGGAGGTTAAATTCTTTTTCGTGTTATCAATGGCATCGATAATATGTTGCCGTGACTGAACGATGTATTGATAATAGGTGAGCAGGCGACTGATAGAATAGGGTTCATCCTGATTGATAATCCATTTAACCGGCTGATAACCTCCTATCTGATAGCGGGTGCGAATATGGCTTGCCAGTTGTTGCTGCTGTTTTATCAGTTGCTGATTCAATTCGCTGATATGCTGTTCAAGGCTGACAATTTTTTGTTTCTTGCTGTCAATATCAGTTTGAATGGAGCGCAGCTGTTGAATTGCTTTGTCTATTTGTTTCTCGGTGCCTGCCAGTTCGCGATTCAACAGACCGCGGCGATCATTGGCATTGGCCAGCACTTGTTTGAGACGATTTATTTGCGTGTCCAGCTGCTTTAATTTGGTTTTGGTCTGTAGTACAGAGGAGCTATCAGCCGCATAGTCTGCACCTGCCAGGCAAAGAACAAGGGCAAAACCTGAAATATAACATCTTAAATTAGACAGAATCGGCATGATCTTCCACCAGAAGGGCTTGTCCTGTCATTTCATCCGGCTTTGATAAATCAAGCAGAGAAAGAATGGTCGGTGCGATATCCACTAAAGTACCCTGGCTGACTTTAAAATGTCTACGGGTATTACCCACATAAACAAAGGGAACCATTTCACAGGTATGAGCAGTGTGAGCCTGGCTGGTGTTCTCATCATACATTAATTCTGCATTGCCATGGTCCGCGGTGATTAACATGCAACCGTCTTTTCTTTCCAAAGCCTGCCAAACCTCACTCATACAACGGTCAAGGCACTCAATTGCTTTCTTCGTGGCGCTAAAATCGCCTGTATGTCCTACCATATCTGCATTGGCATAATTGCAGATGATCACATCATAGGCATCGCTGTTAATCGCATCCACCAGGGCATGAGTTAATTGAGGCGCGCTCATCTCCGGTTGTAAATCATAGGTTGCAACAGGTGGTGAAGGGATAAGTATGCGATCCTCATTGGGAAAAATCTGTTCTGATCCGCCATTAAAAAAGAAGGTGACATGAGCGTATTTTTCCGTTTCCGCAATTCTCAACTGATTCAATCGATAATCGGCAAGCACTTTCCCGAGTGTATTGCTTAAAGGAATCGGTGGAAATGCGATTGCGGTGTTTAAGCTTTTTGAGAACTGAGTCATGCTGATAAAGGCAGCCAGTTCTGGTTTTCTATGACGAATGAAACCCTCAAATGAGTCGTTAATGAATGCCTCAGTGAGCTGCCTTGCGCGATCGGCACGAAAATTAAAAAAGAACAGGGCATCTCCATCTTCGATCGCTTTATATTCTCCAATCAAGGTCGGCGGAATGAACTCATCCGATTTGCCCTCTGCATAGAAATTCCGGATCGCTTCTTTTGCGCTATCAAAATGGTATTGGCCCTTGCCTTGGGTCAGCATATGATAAACCGGTGCTACCCTTTCCCAGCGTTTGTCCCGGTCCATAGCAAAATAACGCCCGCTGATTGAAGCAATACGTGCTGCCGGATAAAGCTCAAGCTGCTCTTCCAGAGCTTCGATACTGCTTAGGGCACTTTGTGGTGGAGTATCACGGCCATCTAAAAACAGATGGAGATACACATTGTAAAATCCGAGCTGATGGCAAATTTTTATAAAGGTAAATAAGTGATTTTGATGACTGTGAACTCCTCCGGGAGATAAAAGTCCCATCACATGCAAGGACTTGCCACTTTCTTTTAATTGCTGAATAGTACTCAGAAATAATTCGTTTTGCTCGAATTCTCCGGTTTCTATAGCGTGGTTGATACGGGTTAAATCCTGATAAATCAGACGGCCTGCACCAATATGCATATGGCCGACTTCTGAATTGCCCATTTGATCATCAGGTAAACCAACGACATGTCCAGAGGCGTTTAGCAAGATATGCGGCCGGTGCGCCCACCAGTCATCCCATTGAGGAGTGTTTGCTGCGGCGATTGCGTTGTGGTTCTCGTTGCAGCTGTACCCCCAGCCATCAAGAATCATTAATACTAATGGTTTTCTTTGTTGCATGGGGTAACTCCGACAAAATTAGAGAATAATGAAATCTTCCTGAGCAGGAAAGATTAGATCTATAAGTATATACTTATCGGACAGGTTTAGGCGAGCATTCGATGTCGATTGCAATGTTTTTTTATTTAAATTAAAAAGGATTAACTTTTATAATACAGACACTTCTCTTTAAGGATTATTATGAAACAACATTCTCCCGGATTTTTGAAGTTAGTGACAGCGGCAAAGCAACGCATTAAAGAGATTTCTCCGCTCGCTTTGAAAGAAAAAATGGATAGCAATGAATCTTTTCAGCTCATTGATGTACGCGAAACCAATGAATGGGAAACCGGACACATTCCAGGAGCTGTCCATCTAGGGAAAGGAATTATTGAGCGCGATATCGAGAAACAAATTTCAGATTTAAAGACTCCAATCGTAGTGTATTGCAGCGGCGGTTTTCGCTGTGCTCTGGTTGCGGATAATCTGCAGGCCATGGGTTATGAGCAGGTGTACTCTCTGGAGAGTGGATCGCAGGGTTGGATTGATGCCGGTTTTAATCTGGTCAAATAGCTGGGAGTTATAACGATGAAAATAGCGGTTTGCAGCGATGAGCTTTATCCAGTGAACGATTTTGTAGTTGAGGAGTTGAGAAAGTCAGGATACGAACCGGTGTTATTTGGCGCTCTGCGATCGCGTAGTAACGCGCCCTGGATTGCCTCAACTGAGGAAGCCGCCAAAGCAATCAGTTCAGGAGACTGCCAGGAAGGTATTTTCTTCTGCTGGACAGGCACTGGCACCTCAATTGTTGCTAATAAGATTCCTGGCATCAGAGCCGCCTTGTGCACTGATGCTCAAACCGCTGCAGGTTCCCGCATCTGGAATAGTGCCAATGTCCTTGCATTATCCAATCGCTTGCTGACCCAGGATTTGGCAAAGGAAATTCTTGCCAGCTGGTTTAATACCGCTCTTAATGAAGAGAGTGAAAAAGCAGCAGCCGAAATCCAGGCTATCGAATCAAATTACAAAACACGCCCCAGGACAAGCCAATCGCTAAAAAAGCGTAAATATTAGTAAATTAACGCTCACGGTCCTCATCGTGATTTTATAATCCGGCCTGACATTCTAGCCGGAGCGAAACTGATGAGAAAACTTCCCCTGGTCCTGGCGATCAGCAGTCTTATTTGTAATCCAGGAGCACTATTTGCAGAGGATGCACAGAATAAGGACATCAGCGAGCTGGTCAGCTTTCTGGTTTCCAAAGATCTTCTGATAAGCAGCAAGGACGGCCAATCGGTTCCTCTGAGCTACTATACCGGCAACCAGGAAGATATTGACAAATATTTTGGTGATTATATCTGCAAGCCTGCGGATACCTGCAGTGTTGTGGACAGTTTATACAATGATCCCTACGCTATTCTCGGGCGCGGTCTTCCCCCTCAGCAAGGCGGTGACCTTGACATGGCCCAGGCACAAGCCCAGCTTGAACGAACCGATATGAAGTATGGCGCTGACATCTATGATGCGGCTACCTGGCAAATTGCACTGGCATTGGCCGCCAAAAATCATTATCTGGAGGCTGAACAAGCGAAAACATTGATTGGCAACCAGTTACAGGCGATTATGAACAAGGATAACCGCGCCACCGACAAGCAATTCAAATATGGCTATCAGAGTTCAATAAGCGATGCCAGTAAAGCCTTCAGTTTTCGTATGATTGCTACTGATTTCCATAACAAAGATCCCTTCTATAAAGGGCGGTATCAAAAAGAACTTAGCTGGGATTATGATCCAGACGAATTGGCCCAAAACGATCCCGATAACCATCCAGCTCAGTTTTTCGAATATGTATCCACCTGGTCTGATTGGAAACCCATTACTGGGGAAAACGCCTGGGCCCAGTTAATAGGTCCTTTACAGGCAGAATTACTTCTCAATGATGGCAAAGTAGCTGCCAATTCTCCCGCTTTAATCAATGCAATGAATAGTCTAAGCGCTTTTTCTGCGATGCAGGCCGGGATTGGTGCATTTTACTATGCGCCGGGCGGCTCACAAGGAAACCAGGGGCCGATAGCGCAAGGGGAAATTTCAGTTGAAAATAATTTTTCAGCGCTTGGCGGCCTGCAGATTTTAAAGAAAGTTCTGCAAAACAGTGAGCAAACTCCGCAAGTGACCGAGGCCTTGCAGCAGGTTGATGTCATGCTTAATGGCGGAACCACTGTGAATGGCTATAAAACGCTGGGTTTATTAAGCTTCATTTATAATGGGGCCTATGATCAAAAGCACGGTATTTTTTATACGCATGGCACAGCACCCATTCCTTCTTCCCTTTCTGACTGGCAACCCGATACTTCTGATTCAGCAGCGGCGATGGCTATTGATATAAACACCTGGGGAATTGCTTCCCTGGGGCCAGAAACCGTCGACAAATGGTTTGGTGATGGAACATCCAAGGCTGTATGGAATAAAATCAGAGAGCAGGGGGGGTATTACCAGCAAGGCGAGCTCTGGGGAGTCGGTTATACCCTTCATAATAATTCCGGGGATAATCCTGAAAATATTATGTCGACCGAATGGACTGCAGGCGCTATTAATATGGTTCAGTCGCTTATTGATTATTATTCTCAAAAGGGTGAAGACATAAGCCAGTTGCAGGCCGATCTGACCAGCATGCAGCAGGGAATTAAGCATTTGCGAAACGATCAGTATCTGGCAGCAGGTTTTGACGGTGCAACCCCCAAAGATAATTTCGTAAGTCTCGATAGTGGATCGGGCCAGGCCTATCTATATGCCAGTAAGCGTTTCGCCATTCCTTTCGGCTGGAATGCCAATACCTTACCAAGCACCACATCCAATGCCTGGGTGATTATGAACTATTTTAATTACAATCCATTTCAGTATGGCGGCAAATTATTGGGTGAGAATTACGATATCCCTGAAAAAGTCGACATTTCAGGTGGAGCTCAGGAAGATGGCTTGCCGCAGGCGGTAACCGTTAATTTTAATGCAGGTAACCTAGGGCAGATTACTCAATTAAGTCTAAGTTACAATTTAGATGCTTCCCAGGGAAACTGGATAGCGGCTGCAACCGTCAATGGACGCACAGGCACCGCTAATCTTCCCGCGGGAGAAAAAGCGTTATCCATTGCATTTAATAACAATGGCTGGGCGGGTGCCTGCCAGGTGATACCAGCAACAATGATTTGTAAAAACGCGGATTGCAGCAGCGTTTACACGATAAGCACTCAATGGAGTGCCGATGGCAAAGGGGCTTGCGTTTTAAGTGATTAACGGGCTGGAAGCAAAATATTTTTGTCTCTCAGTTCGTTTAACAGTTTTTCGCAAAGAGAAGCCAGCTCTTCTCTTTGCGGGTGATTTTCCAGATCAAGCGTGCTGCAGGCTGATGTTTTATTCTCTGTCATATAATTTAGCAGGTGATAAACAAAGGCGGTGATTTTCATAAATCCTACTTTGTCATTGGCGTCTCTCCAGATAATCAGAAAAGAGTCCTCTGGTTGCTGTGGTAAATAATTTTCGCTGATTTGTTCAACCGGGTAGTGGTAATGGTGCATGGCTGCGGTCGTGCTGAATCGAAAAACACCGGTCAAAGGGGCGACTGCCGTAGCAGGCACTTGTTCTGATTCGTCCATAGCCAGTTCAATCACTAACTCCATCCATTCATAATGCGCTAAATCAGCCAGAAAAGGAGGGTGCTTGGAGAGATTTGCGCTTTCCTGAAGAAAGCGTACAAATTCGCCTGGAATTTGATAAAACAAAGGGGTAGAAACGGGGTGGTTTCGGATGAAATCGCGAATTAGCTCTTCCCAAAGTGAAGCTGAAATAATGGATTTTAATACAGGAAAACAGGGTTTAATCAAATCATTAAAGCTTGAAAATACAAGGTTCTGGTAGAGATTTATTCTCGAAGTGTCGGCTGATTCTTCTGAATGGCGCAGAGAGCTGGTAAATGTCGTTTGCAGGATTTTTATTGAATTGCTCATATATTGCTCTGCAATTGCTGGATTGCTCTCGTTTCACGCATCAATTCAGACCACTCAGGAATATTTTGATCGCGTTCCAGCAAGGTGGGTATAAGGCCTTTCTGCTGATACAGGAACTCTAAAAGCTCCCAGACCTGCGTGCAAACCGGGCTGCCGTGTGTATCCAGTTTTGAACCAACATTAATCTGCTCATGACCTGCCACATGAACAAGCTGAATTTTATGCGCGGGCAGCGCGGTGATGAACTCTTTTGCCTGATATTGATGGTTGATGCTATTCACATAAAGATTGTTGATATCCAGCAAGAGGTCGCAATCTGCTTCTGCAAGCACCGCGTTAATGAAGTCTATTTCTGACATCTCTCGAGCAGGGCAGTAGTAATAGCTTGAATTCTCAAAGGCAATGCGCATTCCCAGATAATCCTGGACAAAGCGAATTCTGGCACTCACATGTTTTACTGCTTCCTCGGTAAAAGGCAATGGCAATAGCTCATAAAGATAACCTTGCTCATCACTGCAATAACTCAGGTGTTCGGTATATTGCTTAATGTCATACTGTTTAAAAAACAGCATCAGCTGATCCAGGAACTGAGTATCGACAGGATTGATGCCGCCAATAGACAGTCCTAAACCATGTGCGCTAAGCGGAAATCGTTCGCGGATTGTGCTTAGTGCACGGGCACGCCATCCGCCAATTCCCAGCCAGTTTTCGGGGGCCAGTTCGAGGAAATCAAAGGCGATATCTGAGTTATTAATCAATTCCTTTAAAAAACCGGTCCGTAATCCAAGCCCCGTACCAGCTATTGGTTTTGAAACGCTTACCATAAATCTTCAGCATTAATTAGTTAGAAGAACCGCATTTACCTGCTCCGCATTTGCCGGCAGCGCATTTTCCTTCGCCTTTTTTATCGTCTTTTCCATCATCGGTTTGAGTTTGCGTACTGCTGTCGCTGCTGGGTGTTGATGTATCAGCAACCAAAGTGTTTTTATAACCCTGAGGCAATGAAGTAGTCTGGAAGGCATCGGCAAGCGATACTGTTGACGTCAGACCAAGACCTGTGCCCAGAAGGACGGCGATTGTTTTATTCATTATGAACTCCTTTATTTTTCTGCTGGTCAGTTTATTAAAGGACGCTGAATTTTACCAGCGTTTACCTCAACTTCATTTTCAGTGCTCGCAGCATATTTTAGCTGGACCAGAGTGATCCTATTTGTTTTGAGTTTCATTACAGTTACTGGGGAAGATTAAAGCAATAATAAGTGGTTGTTTTACATTACCATGGGCAATAACTAGACGAATAGGTAGAATGAAAACTACTCAGTTTTTCATAAGGTATGACTACAAGTGTCCAAGATAACGGTAATTTTTTCATAACGCATCTGTAATTGATATCTGCCTTATCCTTACCATATTGAACACATTCAAGTTCGCTTTTGCCTATTATCGGATCCGTTGGTAGCCAGTCAGAATCCGCATAGTGGGCCACATTATTTTGATAGTCGACAAGAAATCGAGCTACAATTTTTTGATTTGCCGGAGATACGCATTGAACTTTTTCTGTGGAAAGAGCAGTTATATCTATATCGGATTCGCTTGCTAAAGCAAGGCTTGTAAAAGAAATAGATATAGCACGCCGTCATCTCGAACGCAGTGAGAGATCTCCGAATGCTGGCACAAATCAAGATTTGGGAGATCTCTCACTGCGTTCGAGATGACGTGACATGACACAGTTGATGAACACTCTCTTCTCTCCTTCAATCAGCAGGCGTGCTTTTAATTCATACAGCCCCATCAATAATCATCCTATTCACCAAAGGGCTTAATATTTTTTAATAAAGCAGTTAGACTATCGGCCATTGTAATTCTTGTTTCTGCGATATTAAGGTGTGTAAGCTTGAATAGTAAGGTACCTCAACATATAGCTATCGTAATGGACGGCAATGGGCGATGGGCACAGCAACGCGGCATGCATCGGATTGAAGGGCATCGTGCTGGAGTAGATAGTGTAAAAACAGTAATTAAATGCTGCCTTGAAAAGGGGGTTTCGGTTTTAAGTCTGTTTGCCTTTAGCAGTGAGAACTGGTCACGTCCAGAGCCAGAGATTGAGTTTCTGATGCAATTATTTATGAATGCTCTGAATAAAGAGGTGAATGAATTGCACCAGAACGGGATTCGCCTCAATTTTTTAGGTGACAGGGGATATTTGTCTGACGCTTTATGCGAGGAGATGAAAAAAGCGGAAGAGCTAACCGCAAACAATAGCAAATTGCTGCTTAATATCGCTGTTAATTATGGTGGGCGCTGGGATGTTGTTCAGGCAGTACAATCGATAGCAAAAGATGTTTCCTGTGGAAAAATTAACCTGGAAGCCATTAATGAAGTTCTGGTTGCCGACTATCTGAATACCAGCAAAATTCCTGATCCTGATTTATTCATAAGAACCAGCGGCGAGCATCGAATCAGTAATTTTTTTCTTTGGCAGATAGCCTACACCGAGCTTTATTTTGCACCTGTTTCCTGGCCCGAATTTTCCAGTGTCGAATTTGAAAAAGCAATTGAGAGCTTTAGCCAAAGGCAAAGACGCTACGGTAAAACCTCAGAACAAATCAGAGGGAGCGTCTAAATGTTTATACAGCGTTTATTAACCATACTGGTAATGGCTCCTCTGGTTTTACTGGGCATGTATTACGCGAATTACTGGTTTTTTGCTGCCGTTATCTTCTTGCTGGTACTGGCCTGTGGATTTGAATGGCTGCAACTGGTACCAATTACCAGGTTTCCTTTGAAACTGGTATTTATGGCCAGTTTAATTGTTGCTTCCATTTTATGTTATTTTTTTTATGAAATCTGGCTTATTCCCGGGTTATTGGTCTGGCTGCTGGTTATCGCTGCCTTAGTCGGATTTCCTCGCTCGCAGGCTTATTGGGGAAAGCCGGGCATTATCGCATTTTCAGCTATACTATTATTACCTTTGTTTGGCCAAAGCATGATTAATGTGTTTGCTCTTCCTCAGGGAAAAGCACTGGTTGTTTATCTTCTCCTGCTGATCTGGGGGGCGGATATCGGCGCATACATGGCTGGAAAGCAATGGGGACGACATAAGTTAATTCCTGCAGTAAGTCCCGGTAAATCCTACGAGGGGCTCTGCGGAGGATTGGGTTTGGCTCTGGCTGTTGCAGTAGCAGGTTATTCTTATTTTAAACCAGACAGTGTAACCAGGTGGTTTCTTATGGCACTGTCCGTTATTCTGATTTCGCTGGTTGGCGATTTGATTATCAGTATGTTTAAAAGACGTGTACAGATTAAGGATACTGGCCACTTAATTCCAGGACATGGCGGTATTTTAGATCGCCTGGACAGTATGATTGCCGCAGCGCCATTTTTTTACGGTTGGTTCTGGATGTCTGGATAATGCCATGATATTAACGCTGCTTTATTTTTTTCTTGCTCTTTTTCTGCTGATAACCATTCACGAATTTGGTCACTTCTGGGTTGCCCGTTTGTGTGGGGTCAAAGTACTGCGTTTTTCCTTCGGTTTTGGAAAAGTGATTGCCAGATGGCATGATCGAAAGGGTACGGAATACGCCTGGTCGCTCCTTCCTCTGGGGGGCTATGTCAAAATGCTCGATGAAAGTGAAGGAGAGGTGTCTCCCGATGAAAAACATCTGGCGTTTAATAACAAGCCGGTTTGGCAGCGTATTGCTATTGTCGTTGCCGGCCCGGCTTTTAATTTACTATTCGCATTTGTCTGCTTGTGGCTTGTTCTAATCATCGGAATTAAATCGCTTGCTCCGATGATTGATGAAATTAAACCGGGAACTCCTGCTGCTTATGCCGGTTTGACTGCAAAACAAGAAATTGTGGCTATGGAAGATCGAAAAATCAGCAGCTGGCGAGATTTTCAGTATGCGTTCATGCCTTTGGTTGGAAGTGATGAGAAAGTATCCCTGACTGTAAAGTCAATGGTCAATGGCGAACATAAAACACTCTGGCTCTCTCTCAAAAACTGGGAAATCAATCCCAGGAAACCCGATCTCTTAGGCAGTCTTGGTATTGTGCCTTTTATACCCTCGATACCACCGGTAGTGGGCGAGGTGATGAGCGGGTCGCCTGCCGATCAGGCCGGTCTTCAGGTAGGGGATCGCATCGAAATGATGGATAAGCAGAAATTGAGCGACTGGTTGTTCCTAGTAGAATTTGTAAAAGAACATCCTAATCAGGTAATACATTTATCCGTACTTAGAAATGGAAAATTACTGGAAATTCCTGTGACAATTGGTGCAAAAGAAACCGATGGGCAAGTTTCAGGATTTTTAGGAGTTAAATCGGAAAAAGTAAATTGGCCAAATCAATGGCTGCGTCTACAAAGAGAGGCTCCTCTTCCTGCTCTTAAAATTGCCATGAAGCAAACGGTCGAACTTACTGGGGCGACTTTTTCGCTAATCGGGCGCTTTGTAACCGGACAGCTGGGATTAGATACTTTAAGCGGTCCTGTAGGCATTGCCCAGGGGGCAGGTGAGTCGGGTCGAAGCGGCCTTGCCTATTACCTTTCTTTCCTGGCATTGGTCAGTATAAGCCTTGGAGTATTGAATCTTTTGCCAGTTCCTATGCTCGATGGCGGACATTTGCTGTTTTATTTGATCGAACTGATTAGACGAAAACCCTTGTCCGATGAATTTAGAACAATTGGTTTATATATCGGTTTAGCCTTTTTGGTAACATTAATGTTTTTAGCGTTAACTAATGATCTCTCCCGCCTTACAGGTTAAAATAGCCCCCTGTTTATGACAAGATCATATTAGTTGTAGCTCCTGCGGATAACAAGCAATCCTTGACAGGATAGATCAGTTCCGATAAAAGGGTGCAATTGTTTTTCTCCAAGCCTGCCGATAAAAAAAGATTGGTCGGCAAAATTTTAAGCAGTACTGGACGTAGAATAATAATGAATAAAGTCAGTAAAAAATTAGTATTAGGTGTTTGTTGTTCCGCGATGCTTACGCTTTCGATACAACTACATGCGGCCGGTGGATTTATCGTAAGAGATATTAAGGTTGTTGGTTTACAACGAGTGAGTGTGGGTACAGTACTCAATTATTTACCAGTACAGGTGGGTGAAGAAGTGGATGCTTCTTCTACTGGAGAAATTATTCGCGCTTTATACGATACCGGGTTCTTTCAATCGGTATCACTGGAACGTCAGGGAAATACCCTGATTGTTAATGTCGTTGAGCGTGCCACTATCGGTTCGATTACCGTTACTGGTAATTCCGAGATTCCCAGCGATAAAATGAAAGAACTGCTTAAGCAAATGGGATTGGCTAAGGGTAGAGTATTTCAACGTTCTTCACTAGAGCGATTGGAAAAAGAATTAAAACAGGCTTACAACGGCCGCGGCAGATATAATGCCCGCATCGAATCCCAGGTTACCCAGCTGACTGAAAACCGGGTGGCCATCAACGTGACGGTTTCTGAAGGACGGGTATCCCGGATTAAAGAAATTCGCTTTATTGGCAATCATGACTTTTCGGATAACGAATTACTGTCTGAAATGTCGCTGTCCACCAGCAATCTCTTTACTTACTTTAGTAAAAAAGATCAGTACTCAAAGGCTGCGATGGATGCCTCTCTTGAATCTATTCGCTCCTTTTATCTGGATAGAGGATATCTCAAATTTAATGTGGTCTCTTCCCAGGTATTGCTCTCGCCTGATAAAAAAGATGTATACATTAATATTCACGTTGAAGAAGGTCCTCAATACCGCTTCGCGGGCTATGCTTTGGCTGGTAAAACCATATTGCCGAAAGAGAAAATTGATGCTTTGGTTCAGGTAAAGCAGGGCGATGTATTTTCAAGAAAAAAAGTAACCGAAAGCATTTCGGCCATTGGTCTCGCACTGGGAGATATTGGCTATGGGTTTCCGGCAATCAATGCCGAGCCGCGAATTGATGAAAATGACAAAACGGTCTTTATTACCTTTGTGATTGAGCCTGGCCGTCATGTATACGTTCGCCGGATTAATTTTCATGGTAATACCAAAACCGGTGATTACGTATTAAGAAGCATGATTCGTCAGAATGAAGGCGGCTTGCTTTCTTTACATAATATTAAAGAGTCTGAGCGGCAGCTGAGATTATTAAGTTATTTAAAAGATATCAATATCAAAACCAATCCTGTCCCGGGTACTAACAATCAGGTCGATCTGGATGTTCAGATGGAGGAGGCTCCTTCAGCTGAGGCGACTGCTTCCCTGGGTTATGGTACTAATGGCCCGCAATTTAATGCCTCGGTGAATCAGCATAACTTTATGGGAACTGGGCGTTCAGTAGGTTTTTCATTTAATGCAAGTTATTACGGCCAGGATTATAACCTGAGCTACTACAACCCATTCTATACCAATACCGGTGTCGGCCGTGGAGTTAATATTTACTATCAGACAGTTGACCCCGGCAAACTCGATATTAGTGCCTACACCTCAGATCGTGTAGGAGGAGATATCAACTATAATGTGCTGCTGAGTGAAAACAGCAGTGTGCAGTTTGGCTATGGTTTCCAGAATTTATTTATTAAATCGGTGGGTACTTCTCAGCAGATCCAGAACTTTGTCAATATCTACGGACGAAGCTTCAATGAGATTCGCCTGACTTCGGGCTGGAGCCGTAATACCTATGATCAGATGCCCTATCCCACGCGAGGGATGAATCAACAGGCCAGCTTGCTGTTTGCTTTGCCTGCGACTTCAGATTCTCTTAACTATTACAAAACCTCTTACTCGGCACATTGGTATTACCCTTTAACACATGGCTTTATTTTCTCACTCCTGGGAAATATTGCGTATGGAAATGGCTTTAACAATCAGGGTCTACCGTTTTTTGAAAACTATTACGCAGGGGGTATTGCCCAGCCTGGACAGGTACGCGGTTATCAAACCTATACTTTAGGGCCCAGAGACAGCGTCGGTAATTCTATGGGAGCGAACTTCCTGGTCAATGGCAGTGCTGGTATTGCCTTGCCCTATCCTTTAAGCCGCGACAATATCCGGACAATGGCTTTTGTTGATGCCGGTAATGTGTTTGTTCGTGGAACCCCACTAGCGCTGGCTGGCTGGGGGGATGGTCCAATGCGTTATTCAGCAGGTCTTTCTGTAGAATGGCGTTCACCTTTTGGACCATTAGCCTTTAGCATTGCGAAACCCTTGAATATGCAGCCTGGTGACGAACAGCAGTTCTTCCAGTTCTCACTAACCTCCGGATTTTAACCTTTCGTCGGCGTACCGCGCTTTATGCGCGGTATCTGCTTATCTCCCCTAGGTCCACTGCCATTAAGTTAAGGAATTATGTCCTTCCCACGAAGCCGGGAATCCATTCCTCAACTGGCATTATAGCTAGCTTATAGATGGATCCCCGCCTTCGCGGGGAAGACAAGTTAATATACAACTGAGCTAACTTAATGGCGGTGCTCCCTCTGCCCGGCGGTTTGTCCTCAGGGTCCCTTGTTTTTAGATTGGCTATACCCTCAACAGGCTTAAATTTTTTATCAGAGATATTGATTCCCTTTATCGCAAGTGTTATGAATTTGTGCTAGCATTTGTGGCTTTGAAATCAGGAGAAAAACATGAAGCGTGTAAGCGGGTTATTTATTGCATTGTTGTTTAGCTTGGGTATGACTAACGCGTTTGCCGACTGGTCAAAAATTGGTGTGGTTGATTTGCAAAAAATCATGCAAACTTCCAGTCAGATGAAAGCCATTCAGCAAAAACTGGAAAAAGAATTCAAGCCAAGACGTGACAAGCTGGTTGCTATGGAAGAAAGTCTGAAAAAAGACATGGAAAAGTTTAAACGCGACAGCACTGTTATGAGCCAGACCCAGAAAAAAGATATGGAGAAAAAAATCGTTTCTCAGCAACAAACTTTTGAAAGGGAAGGTCAGCAATACCAGCAGGAATTAAGTACTGCTCATAATGAAGCTATGGAAGAGTTATACGGTAAAATCCGTAAAGCAATCAGTAAAGTGGCTGAAAATGAAAAGTATGATTTGATTCTGCAAAAAGATGCGACTCCATTTAGCATCGACAAACTGGATATCACTGATCAGGTTCTGAAGCAAATCAACTGATTCGTGAAACCTTTTTATACCTTAGCCTTTCTGGCTGATTACCTGGATGGAGCAATTGGTGGTAACCCCGACTTGCCCATCCAGGGGTTTTCCTCTCTTGTCAGGGCTAACTCCTCTGAACTCGCTTACTATGATCGCCACCTGCCCTTGCAGATGTTAAAAAATACTCAGGCGGGCGCTGTATTATTAGCATCACGTGATGTATCCGATTCTCCTGTCAGCACTATTGCGGTCTCTGATCCCTTGGCTGCTGCACAAGCCATAAACGCTTTATTGGCACAGTCAAAGGAAGTCCCTTTGGCTGCAATTCATCCGCATGCGGTAATACATGCCTCCGTCACGCTTGGTGAACAAGTTTCAATTGAGGCAAATAGTCATATTGCTGAGAATGTTAAACTGGGTCAAAATGTCCATATTGGTGCTAATTGTTCCATTGCCTCCGATGTAGTCATTGGTGAAAATACTCGAATAGCGAATAATGTAAGTTTGGAGCAGGGCGTCATTATTGGGTCGCATTGCATGATCGATAGTGGTGCAGTGATAGGAGCTGAGCCATTTCATGGTTATAAAGTCAAAGGACGATGGTCAGCTTTATCTGCAGCAGGCTCAATAGTAATAAGTGATGAGGTTACTATTGGAGCAAATACTGTCATCGTCAGAGGGATCGTTGGAGATACCTGGCTTGGAAGTGGAGTGCAAATAGATAATTTGGTTCAAATCGCACATGATGTTACCATAGGCCGGCATACTGCAATTGCTGCCGGCACTGTGATTGGTGCATTTACCCAAATTGGTTCTCATTGTATCCTTGGCGGGGCATGCAGCGTAGCGGCTAATCTTCATTTGGGAGATGATCTGGTAGTAACCGGTATGTCAACGGTGAACAAGTCATTAAGCAAGCCGGGAATTTATTCGTCGGGCACAATGGTTAGTGAGCATCATCGGTGGCGGCGTAATGCGGCACGATTTAAACGTCTTGACGATTATATCTTACGGCTTATTAGATTAGAAAAAGATCGGTTGAGAGAAGATTGAACCCGTTTCAGTCGATTAGGCGAAAACGTTTCAATTGAAGGCATTATCAAAGATTGAGAGATATTACATGAGTGAGGCCATAGATATACCAAAAATTCTTGAGCTTATACCGCATCGGTATCCGTTTATCCTGGTGGATAGAGTGCATGAGTATAAGTCCTTGGATTATTTGATTGCAATTAAAAACGTTACCATTAATGAACCATTCTTTATGGGACATTTCCCAGGTAATCCTATCATGCCGGGTGTGTTAATGTTGGAAGCTTTAGCTCAGGCTAGCGCAATTTTATCCAACCTTTCACGGCGTCCCAAAGAGGGACATGAGTTTATTTATTTTTTTGCCGGAATTGATAACGCAAAGTTTAAACAGATAGTGACTCCGGGCGATCAGCTTCGTTTGGAAGTAAAACTGGTAGGGCAAAAACGAGATTTTTGGCGTATGCATGGCGAGGCATTTGTCGGCGACAAACTGGCCTGCTCCGCTGATTTAATGAGTGCAGCGAAGGAAGTGAAAAAGTGATAGATGAAGGTGCAATTATTCACCCCTCGGCCAAATTGGCGAGTGGGGTTTCTGTAGGTCCTGGCAGTATTATTGGAGCCGATGTTGAAATAGGCGAAGGTACATGGATTGGGCCTCATGTGGTAATTCAAGGACCGACTACTATTGGAAAAAACAACAAAATTTTTCAGTTTGCTTCCGTAGGTGACGAGCCACAGGATATTACTTACAAGGGAGAGCCGACTCGTCTGGAGATTGGTGATGATAATGTAATCCGCGAATACTGTATGATTAGCCGCGGAACTGTGAAAGGAGGCGGTGTCACACGTATTGGCAATGGCAATTTCCTGATGGCCTATTCCCATATCGGCCATGACTGTATGATTGGTAATCAGATTATTATGGTCAATTACGCAGCGCTTTCTGGCCATGTAACCGTTCATGATTATGCCATAATTGGTCCTTATGCAGCAGTTCATCAGTTCTGCCAGGTCGGTGCTTATGCCTTCATCGCAAGAGCTACCTATGTGACCAAAGATGTATTGCCTTATGTGATGATTGCCGGACATACGACCTCTGCTTGTGGAATTAATACGGTCGGATTGCGTCGGCGCGGTTTTTCATCCAATGCGATTGATGGTTTGCGGCGAGCCTATAAAATTATTTTCCGTAAAGGATTAACAGTGCAGCAAGCGGTAGCCGAGTTGGAACAAATGCAGGTTGATTGTCCTGAGGTGATACCAATGATTGATGCTTTGAACGAATCATCGCGAGGTATTGTCAGATAGGGGGCAAGCGTCAACTTAAGAGAAAGCCCCCTCTCTCTAACTCTCTCCCCTGGGGAGAGAGGACTTTAAGGCGATTCCTTTTAACAGAGGATCCCCTCTCCCAAGCTGGGAGAGGGTTAGGGAGAGGGTTGAGTCCCTGAGCAGAGACAAGATTTTTAAGAGTTTACTGAAAATCTGTCCTTTAAATGGATCTTAATAATCAGGTGAAATATGTGGTCAGTCATATTGGTTGCTGCAGGCGGTGGATTAGGCGCTGTTTCGCGTTTGGGAACCAGCCTTTTGGCTCTGAAACTATGGGGCCCCCGTTTTCCTTATGGTACATTAATTGTTAACAGTTTCGGCTCCTTTCTGGCTGGCTTTTTAATGATTTTGCTGTTGGAGCGATTTGCTGTCAGCGACTACTGGCGCTTGTTCTTTATGGTAGGCTTTCTCGGTGGCTTTACCACTTTTTCCAGTTTTTCATGGGAAACCTGGATGCTCTATCAGGACAGCCAATATTGGAGCGCCTGTTTGAATGTGGTATTGAATAATTTCTTGGCTTTAGGATTGGCTTTTCTTGGTATGCATTTGGGACGCTGGCTTGGAGGAATATATTGATGCAGGTTAAAGTAGTGCGTATTTATCTTAGTGAGGATTCTCCCTGGCTGAATGAAATTTATAACTATCTTCATGATCAGAAAGTAAAGGGCGCCACTATTTTTCGCGGCGTGAAGGGCTTTGGTCATACAGGTAAACTGCGAGAGGTCAAATTAATGGATATGCATTTTAATTTGCCGATGGTCCTTGAGTTTGTGGACGAACCCGCCATTGTCGATAGCGTATTGAAATTTTTGGATGGCAAAATCGAGTCGGGCCGAGTTTTACAATGGAATGCTGAATTAACCATTGGTTAGTTCTGGCGTTAGTAGATGATAATTGAGGTGAATTCATGTTGGATATCCAGTTGTTGCGCGAAAATCCCCATTTGATTGCCGAGAAATTGGCAACACGCGGTTTTCAATTTGATACAGAACAATTCCTGCAGCTGGAGGAACAACGAAAATCCTTGCAGGTGGCCACGCAGGCTTTACAGAACGAGCGTAATCAACGTTCCAAAATGATCGGGCTTGCCAAATCACGCGGAGAAGATATTGAACCGATGCGTGATGCGGTGAACGAACTGGGAAAGCAGCTGGAAATCAACAAGCAGGACTTGGAAGCCGTCCTCAGACAACTGGATGCTTTGTTACTTTCTCTTCCCAATATTCCACATGAAACAGTGCCCGCAGGGAAAGATGAAACAGAGAATAAGGAAGTACGGCGTTGGGGTGAAGTTCCCCGCTTCGATTTTCCTGTCAAATCACATGATGAGCTGGGCGAGGCGAAAGGCTTGCTTGATTTTTCCCTGGCTGTAAAAATAACCGGCAGCCGCTTTGTGGTGATGAAGCAGAAACTGGCTCGTATGCATCGTGCCCTGATTCAGTTCATGCTGGATATTCACACTCAGGAGCATGGCTATAATGAGATTTATGTGCCTTATATTGTCAATGCAGACAGCTTATTGGGAACAGGGCAATTACCTAAATTTGAAAATGACTTATTCAAGTTGACTGGAGATCAAAACTATTATCTCACTTCAACCGCAGAAATTCCCGTCACTAACACCGTGAGGGATTGCATTATTCCTTATCAGGATCTGCCAATACAGCATGCCTGCCATTCCCCTTGTTTCCGCAGTGAAGCAGGTTCATACGGTAAAGATACAAAGGGAATGATAAGACAGCATCAATTTGAAAAAGTAGAACTGGTGTGGATAACCAGGCCAGAAGACTCCTATGCAACGCTCGAAAAACTCACCAGTCATGCGGAAGTGATTTTGCAGCGTCTTGGCCTTGCTTATCGCGTTGTCAGCTTATGTACAGGCGATTTGGGCGCGGGATCCGCTAAAACCTATGATCTTGAAGTTTGGCTGCCTAGTCAGAATACTTATCGTGAAATTTCCTCCTGTTCTAACATGGAGGCATTTCAGGCCAGACGAATGAAGGCTCGTTACCGCCATCCTGAAACGCAGGAAACGCAATTGGTTCATACTTTAAATGGTTCAGGTCTGGCAGTGGGACGTACTTTGGTGGCTATTATGGAGAATTACCAGGATCAGGAAGGAAATATTCATATTCCAGATGCTTTACAGCCGTACATGAATGGTTTGAAAGTTATATAGTACATAGATCTCAATATATAGTAAGAACAAAGTCTGCCGCTCATGAAGCGGCGCACTGCCATTAAGTTAAGGAATCATTGTAGTTTGTGCCCTTGGCCCATAGTCGCCAGGCTAAGAATATCTGATCCCCTCTCCACCGCGCAGCGGGGGAGAGGGTTAGGGTGAGGGGGCTTATAAACAAGATCGCGTAGCGATTCATTATCATATTTCTGTGGTTATGATTAATTGCCACAACAAGATGGAATCACTAACGTGATAAATTTTTTAACCCCCTCACCCTACCCTACTCCCCCACGCTGCGCGCGGTGGAGAGGTGATAACATTACTTCTTAGCCTGACCGCTATGTGAGCCTGGCCCACGCAAAGGGGTTGAACCACTCCAGAACGCAAGGTTGTGCCAAGGGCACAACCTACATGTAATTGCAGAATTTCCTTAACTTAATGGGCAGTGATGAAGCGGCGGGGCCGCGACACGTTTACGCCTAGGCTGGAAAAACTTTAGTTTCGGAGTCAAAAGCGATCTCCATTGCTTCGACAACTTCCGGAAGCCCGGATTTATTTAGCTGGCTTATAAATCCATTTGCAGCTAGACCTTTGTAACAGTCTTTCACTTTGCTGGCCTTTTCTGGTTTAAGCAGCTCTTCTGGATTGACGCTTTCTTTTTCAACCTCGAGTGTCTGAGCGGCTTTTGGCGTATATCTTACGGTAACTGGCCCATCCACTTCATTGTTAAAGTCTTTCTTCATCGGATGAACGCCTTTTTGGCCGTCGACAAAGCTCTCAATTTCAAATTGATTTAAGATACGCATGAAAAGCTCATAGATAATCTCATGAGTGACAATATTTCCCCGGCAGCGGCGTCGATTGGCGCCAAATGTCAGATCGGCACGCAATTCTTTGTGCTTGTCTTTATTCGCTTCCGGGTTAAACTCTCGCGCATGCTCTCCCCACTCTTTCTCATCAGTGGTCGCAATCCAGGTTGTATAATGCAATTGATCGCCCTGCTTAACGGCGAACTCTTCCCCCTCAAATTCAATAACGAAATCTTCTTCGGCTTCACCAGGTTGTGCGTAAATAATAGTCAACAGGCGTTCTAGCTCTTTCACATAAGTCTGTAAATCGGAAAGCGTTACACCTTTAGCAAAATATTTCTGATAAATTTCATCCTGCCCAAATTTAACAAGACCATGCTCGATAAGGCGTCTGATATTATCTCCACCGGCAAAGAGCAGGGCAATAATGATTTGCTTTTTGATATCCCGGCTGGTTCTTTTTACATAGTCGGCGTTAAGATACGCGGGTTCTTCATCTTCAAGAATTTTATCAATAAAGGGATCCAAATGCTTCGCAGCAAGCTCACGCAGTGACTGAATATTCCCGTAGGGATTCATAATATTTTTAAATGCCTCATGAGACACATGTTCAATTTGTCGGGCCAGTTGATCAATCCATTTTTCATTGCTCCAGTCCGATTTAGGATAAAAGGATTTGAGAAAAATCTTCAGGGAAAAAACCAGAAAATCTAATTCAATCGGTTCATTATTGACAGAGCGTGCCTTGATTGTTTCAATTAAATCTCCGGTTTCTTTTTTTATCACCTCGAGAAAATTCGTTTGAAATTGGTGATTGGGGTGTTTGGGATCTTTAACTCCACTGAATTGCAAACTGTGCATTTGATCGAGAAAATCATCATGAATTTTCTGATCTTCAGTCAGAATTCCCATGCCAATTGCCTCAAGAATAGAGGAAAACGCTCGACCTCGTTTAATTGCTGGTCTCTCAGGATTATCTTCATACCATTTTTTAAAAGATTGAGCGCAGGGAAGTTTCTCAATTTCCAAAAGAACACGGGGATTGCCAATCGCAACCACTCGCTGCACGAGTCTGGGTGGAAAAATACTGGGAGAAATCACTGGAACATCAAGAATTTTGGTTTGATCTTTAGGTAGCGCCCTGTACCTGTCTTCGAGAAAATGCTGAAAGGCATAGAGATCTTTTCCTGCGTTGTATTTGAATGCCAAAACGAAAGTGTTGGTTACAGCAGCGGAATAATCCTGGGCTTTCTGGATTACCTTTCCAATCGTTCTGGATAATATATTTCTATTATCTCTTCTTTTTTCTATCCTTACTTCTTTTGTCATCATGCCCCTCCCAAATCAGGATTTTTTACGGAATTCCCCAGGTAACGTCATCCTGAACGCAGTGAAGGATCTCCTGAATCTGGCTCAGCTTTAAGCCGTTTGAGATCCTTCGTTACGCTCATGATGACGTAACTGGGGAGTTAATTTTAACTTTATCAAACCAGATGAAATCGATATTATCTAGTGATTAAATAGCTTATATAAAAAAATTAAAACAAAATCAGCCTGAGCATTGTATAATATTTACTATAAATAATCAAAAAATAATCAATTGGACGGCTACTACTTCTTAAGGATAAGTTGATTATGAGTTACGAAAAAATTGATCCAACAATCATTCCTCCTCGCGGAGAAAATCGGCATTATCGCGTAGGCACTGTGCTCGGCGAATTTTTTTATGTTGGGGATAAGCCGGGTGGTGTTGAGCCGGGATTTCTGGGTGTCAAAATCAATCCTGCTTTTCGACAAAGAATCAGTGAGGCGATGCCTGCTGTTTTTGATAACAGCATGCCAATGAATCAGCTAAGAGAGACTATTAGCAATATGGTTGCGGAACCGGCTAACGTACACTACGGAGAGCTTCTGAGTTTTAGCCAGCTAATTGAAAAAGAGGGTAAAACTGGAAATGTAAACAATCCCAGTCAGCAAAAGCTTGATTTATGGTTAATCAAACAGGATTACAATGATACGCCCAGTGGTAAAGTGTCGCCGCCAAAAGATCGTCTGGAAAAAACCAATGCGATTAAGTCCTTGCCAGATTTAGTGAAGGCGCCGGCCACAGCAATATACCAAAAAGTCAGGCTTTCAGATCCTCAAGTGGAAAACACCAATGCCGTATTGGAGTATTTTGCCAATTCAGTGGCTAAAGCCTATGGCATGCATGTTCAGGAGCAGGAGCTCGCTTTTGGCGAATATTCCAACGGCAAAGCAAAAATAATGACCGCCTGTAAGTGGGAACCTGAACTTAGGGTATTTGAAGGTAAACTTCGCGGCAGTGTGAAGAAAGATTTATACCAGGGGCATCTGGTTCAATTTGAAAATAAAGAACCCAAAACAGTTAATGGCCGTTTTCTTGCAGATGATAGTGTTAAAGATTTGGGTGAATCCTTACCGCTGGTTCTTGCCCAGGGTGATCGTGATGTCCTGGGTTCACAGGGACAAAATAAAGGACGGGTTGGAGAGTATTTTTTTGGCTTTGATTTTGGCCATGCTTACCGGGAAGAGAATCCAATACTGAATAGTTTGAAAGATGATTTTACCTTTATTCAACCTGCGGATGCCAATAAAAAATTTAAAAATATTTCAGCTTTTTATGATGCTCCCATGAGCGAAAAAATGATGGGAATGTTTTATCTTTATCGCATGGACCCGGATGCTGCCGGCAAAGTGTTTTCTTTGCAGGAACAACGTAAAATTGAAGAAATGATTCTCGCTTATTCTGCAAAAAATCCGGATTTCGCGCTGCGCATCGCCCGCATCCAAACGATTGACAAAGTTACTGACAAGGTGAAAACTGAACTTTCCGCAAGATCCAATCAAAATGTATTATTTGATCAATATGTTCACGAAGTCGAACACGCTTCTGATCGGGCGAGCACTGCTCATAGAAAGATGTTTCAGATTTTCAAGCAAAAGATGTTAATGACTCCTGAACAAGTGGATGTACTGGATAATCTGAACAAGCTTGGTAATCCTACCTCCATTTTATCGGGTGATGGCAAGGTCGTGTTAGCGCATTTACGGATAATGCCCACAAAACAACCCGCACTCAAGTGGAAACTAGGTCAAAAAGACGGGGAATTTTTATTTCACTGTGAACCTGAAAATCGCAGGAACGAGGCCTATCAGGCATTCACTAAATACGTATCCCGATTACAGGATACGTCGTTCGCCGAGACTTATAAATTAAGTGCCGAAGGCATCAGAGTTCCTGCTGAACATATGCCGCAGTTTTGTAAGATGCTGGATGAGACAGCAATTTTTACATATAAAAAACAGACTGAAAGTAAATACCACCCCAGAAGCACCTACATGCCCGATGAAACAACGAATTATTTCTCCCCCAGTATTCGCGTGTCTGATGATTTGACCCAGCATTTGAACCAGTCCTCTGACAGTTTAAGTCATTCCAGGGAGTCTAATCCTGACGAGTTTGAAGAGGAGATTTCTGAAACGCAGCAATATAGTAGTAATAACAACAATAATAACAATAATCTTGCCGGCGATATCTTTTCATTTTCAAGCTCATCGTCAAGTTCAGCCTCTACTGTTACTCATAACGTTGCTCATGCTGACTGGCATCAAACAAGCCCGCAGTCAAAACATGAGTTGAATCTGTTTCATCAGGATTTGGACCATGAAGTTTCCTCAAAATTCAAAAAGCAAATGCAGAGCCTGATAGGGTTGGAACAAAAGCCGGTTGAGAAATTGGTAGGAATTGAGCCTAAGCCGCGCTCATTATCCGATCAGGAACAGGAGCATGAGGATGAAAGCGAAGGTGAAAGTGAAAAGGCCAATATACACCATTAGATTGATTTCCGCATTTGCGGGAAAGTGTTGTTGCATTAAAGGTCCACACAACTAATTTGTCGTCTTTGCGAACAAAGTGAAGCAATCCAGATCGGAACTTGAACAAAGTAAGGAACTGGATTGCTTTGCTAACGCTCGCAAAGACGGTTTTTTATGTACCTTTCTTCATAAGCAACAATGCCGCGCGGAAATGACAGAGTCTGGTAAAACGAGACAGCCATTTAAGCGAACTTTCTCAACTGGTTTACAATTAAATAATAAAGGGGGTGTTTTCCTTCTTATTTGATTGAATCAGGGAGAAAACCATGAGGAAGTCAGGATGGCTTTTAGGCCTTTTTTTCACCGGATTTGCTTATCAGGTTCATGCGGCTGTTTTTATTTCTTATAAAGAAATCTGGCATTGTCATGCGCATGATTATACCGACCAGCGTTTCATCGCCCTTTCTTCAAACGAGTGGACTGCCTTGCGCAATGCCAAGCTCCTTTGTAAAAGTCAGAGCAAGCAGCCCAGGACCTGCACCATTTCACGGGAAGACTGTGATGCAATGGTTAATGGAGTCTCTGTGCGTCCCTTGTGGCAGTGTACTGCGATGGATAGTCTGGCACATGTCTGGAAAAGCGGTATTTACCGCGTGGCTGACAATGCGATTAATGGTGCGAAGACCAGATGTTACTCGCACAGCGCAGTACCTTCCACCTGCCATGTGAACCATCTGACCTGCAAGAATTTAAATCCCTATTGAGCAGATTTCATGGCTGGAAATCTTTAAGGCTTGCTGTAAGATCAATGAACTAAACAATTAAGGATGATCAAAATGGATTTTCAGTTGGAAGAAAAAATTGCGCTTGTAACCGGTTCGACCGCCGGTATTGGACTCGCCATAGCTGAAGTGCTTGCCCAGGAGGGCGCCACAGTGATTATCAATGGCCGCTCAGAAGAGCGGGTGCAGCAGGCCATTGCGCATATTCATTCCTTACATCCCCATGCCAGACTGCAGGCGGCACCTGCTGATCTGAGTACTAAAGCAGGGGTAGAAAAGCTGATTAAGGAACTGCCTTCTGTTGACATACTGATTAACAATGTCGGCATTTACGAAATCAAATCGTTTGTGGACATCTCGGATGAGGATTGGCTGCATATATTCGATGTCAATGTTATGAGCGGGGTACGCCTAAGCCGTCATTATTTACCTCTCATGCTTAATAAAAATGAAGGCCGCATTATTTTTATATCCAGTGAGTCCGGTTTACAGATCCCCCCCGAAATGATTCATTATGGTATGACCAAAACAGCTCAGTTAGCCATTGCGCGTGGCATGGCTGAATTGACCGCCGGAACCAGAGTTACTGTCAACAGTGTGCTTCCAGGTCCTACTCAAAGCGATGGGGTTAATGATTTTTTAAATACGATAAGCAAGGAACAATCTCGAACTGTGCAGGAAATTGAACAGGAATTTTTCAGCACAATGAGACCATCCTCTCTTCTTAAACGCTTCGCCAGTACTCACGAGGTAGCGGTCATGGTTGCTTTTTTATGCAGTCCTCTGGCCTCGGCGACCAATGGTTCTTCTGTGCATGTTGATGGCGGCATTGTACGTTCCATCGCCTGATATCTGTGGTGGATTGAGTTGTATAGAGGCAAGCACGTATTTAACAGTGGCTTAATTCCTGTTATTTTTTCTTGAGAGTCTCGCTCAAACAGTATTGGAGATCGCCAGGCAAAGTGAGTTATTTTGGCCCGCCATCGATAATTTTAGAGGATTTTATTCTCTAGCCTGCCTGGCAGTTTAAATTGGGTCTATATCTTAATTAAGAAGCTCTATTATTAGAATTGAAGAGGGCAGGGGCGTGGCTATTATAGAGAAGGATAATTGCGGCTGTGGTTTTATTGCCAGCATCAACGGTAAAGTCTCCCACCGCATTGTTGAACTGTCGCTGACTGCTTTACAACGTCTGACTCATAGAGGAGTGGCAGGCGAGGATGGCTTGTCTGCCGATGGTTGCGGATTGCTTATACAGTTACCCAGGCATTTCTTCAGAAAATATGCAGAACAGCAGGGTTGGATTTTAAGCGCTCGATTTGCGGTTGGCATGTGTTTTCTAAACTCTGATGATGCAGAGGCCCAGAAAGAGCAATTAAATAAAGAATTAACTACTCTTGGCTTCTCTGTTGCAGGTTGGAGGGATCTCAGCGTCGACAGTGCGCTTTGCGGAGAGCATGCACGCAGTAACTTGCCCCATTTTGCCCAGGTTATAGTGAATGTTGATGATAAGCAGACCCTTGAGCTAACTGAAGCCAGGCTCATGCTCGCTCGTCATCGCGCTACTGAAAGTTTAAGGGGGGATCCTTATTTTTATATTTGTTCTCTTTCAACCCAGGTAGTAATTTATAAGGCCCTGGTTTTGCCCAAGTACTTACCAGTATTTTATAAAGATTTAAGTGATAAAGCAGTTAAATCCGCTTTCAGCATTTTTCATCAACGGTTTTCTACCAATACCTTGCCCGCATGGCGGCTGACACAACCGTTTCGATTTCTGGCTCACAACGGGGAGATTAATACCATTCAGGGTAATCGGCATGCGGTTTTAGCTCGAGCACCGCTGTTGACCAATAAAGACCAGGATTGTCTGGACGAAATAAGGCCGATTATCGATCCTATCGCTTCTGATTCAGCAAGCCTTGATAATATGCTTGAGTTTTTAGTTCGTGGAGGTATGGAGCCTTTCCAGGCAATTCGTCTGCTGATTCAACCTGCTTTCAAAAAAAACAGGAACTGCGATTCAGAGCAACAGGCTTTCTTTGATTATTGCTCCTTGCAAATGGAGCCCTGGGACGGGCCTGCCAGTGTGGTGTTTACCGATGGGCGATTAGTGTGCTGTGCTCTGGATAGAAACGGTTTTCGCCCTGCACGTTATTTACAGAGCAGGGATGGCTTACTGCTTGTTTGTTCCGAAACCGGTGTTATTGATCTGGACGAAGAGAATATTCTTTGCAAGGGCAGAATTGGTCCCGGCGAGCTTCTGGCCGTTGATGTGAAGACGCATCAGGTTATGAGCACTGCGGTTATTGATTCCAGGCTGAGTTCAAAATACCCCTATTCAGACTGGCTGCAACAGCATATCCATCATCCTCCGGCTGAATTACATTATGTCCTGGAGGCTAATCGGCTAACTGACCGGCAGGTCGCTTTTTATCGGAAACTCTATGATATCAGCAATGAAGAAGTGAATGATGTCCTCAAGGCAATGGCGCAAACGGCCAAGGAAGCCACTGCATCGATGGGGGATGATACCCCGATCGCATTACTATCCACTCGAAATCGCTCGTTGTTTGATTATTTCAGGCAGCAATTTGCGCAAGTAACTAATCCGGCAATGGATTCATTACGTGAGTCCATTATTATGTCGACGAAAATCACCCTGGGGCGCCAGGCAAACCTCTTTGAAGCAAGCCCGCTGCATGCCAAACGGATTATATTAAGCTCCCCGGTTCTTTCCAGCGGAGAGTGGGAGCATTTACAGACTCTGACAACTCAGGGCTATCCTTTTGTAAAACTGTCATTATTCTATTCAACTCAGGAAAGTTTGTTTGAGGCGATTGAAAGGCTTGGCAAACAGGCCTTGGAGGCAGTTAGTCAGGGGGCGGTATTATTGCTGTTGTCTGATTCAGACCTCGATGTACAGGCTATTCCATTACATCCTTTGCTGGCCGTGGGTGCTATTCATGAGAGCCTGATTAAGGCAGGAAAGCGCTATGACTGTGACTTGCTGGTAGCCTCTGGATGGGTGCGCGATCCGCATCATTTTGCCGCCCTGCTGGCTTATGGCGCAGCGGCGATTTATCCTTATCTGGCTTATTCTCTGATTGCTGATTTCAATATCGAAAAGGGTTTAAGTAATTATGTGAAAGCTATTGAAGGCGGTTTATTAAAGATCAGTGCCAAAATGGGTATTTCAACACTGGGCAGTTATCGGGGAACCCAGCTTTTTGAAATCATTGGTTTAAGCAAGTCGGTTCTCAACCGCTGTTTTAGTCAGAGCGCTTCCAAACTGGAAGTTTTGGATTTCAGCGATCTTGATAGCCTGGCCCGAGCTTATTTCGATGACGCTCATAATCCCTATAGCTATCCACGTCATGGCGGCTTACTGAAATACTTGCCAGATAATGAGTACCATGAATTCAATCCCGATGTGGTAATGAGTTTGCTCAATGCGGCAAAACAGGGAGAGTATTCGCTCTATCAACGTTTTTCTCAACTCATTCAACAAAGACCATTGACGACAATCCGGGATTTACTGGATATTCAATATGCTAAGAACAATTTGCCTCTGGAAAATATTGAAAAAGCAGACAAGATTTTCCCGCGTTTTGAAACGGCTGCCATGTCCTTAGGCGCCTTGTCGCCAGAGGCTCATGAAGCGCTTGCTGTGGCTATGAATACCTTGGGAGGTCGTTCCAATTCAGGAGAGGGAGGAGAAGCTGACTACCGCCACAATACCATCAAGCGCTCCAAGATTAAGCAAATTGCTTCCGGCCGCTTTGGAGTCACTGCGGACTACCTTATGAATGCCGAAGTCATACAAATCAAGATCGCTCAGGGAGCGAAACCCGGGGAAGGAGGGCAGCTGCCCGGCAGTAAAGTGAATGCCCTGATTGCCCAATTACGTTACTGCGGTGAAGGCGTTACTCTGATTTCACCGCCGCCGCATCATGATATTTATTCGATTGAAGATCTGGCGCAATTGATTTTTGACCTGAAGCAGATTAACTCGCAGGCCCTGATTTCGGTAAAACTGGTTTCAGGCCCTGGAATTGGGACTATCGCTGCTGGAGTAGTCAAGGCTTATGCGGATGTCATTACTATTTCAGGTTACGATGGCGGTACTGGCGCAAGCCCCACCTCCTCGATTAAATATACCGGCTCGCCCTGGGAACTCGGTTTGCATGAAACCCATCAGCTCTTACTGGAAAACAAGTTGCGGCATCGTGTCATTCTGCAAGTCGACGGGGGCATGAAAACAGGGATGGATGTAGTGAAAGCAGCCCTTTTGGGTGCAGAGAGCTTCGGTTTTGGTACCGCTCCAATGGTGGCGCTTGGGTGTAAGTATTTAAGGATCTGTCATCTTAATAATTGCGCGACCGGTATTGCCACACAGGATGGCTTTTTAAGAGAAAATCATTATCAGGGAAGCCCTGAGCGGGTAATCCATTATTTTAGCTGGCTTGCTGAGGAAGTCAGGGAAATCCTCGCCAGCCTCGGTTTTTCGAGTTTGCAGGAAATTATTGGCCGCAGGGATTTATTACAAAAAATAACAACAGATGATCCACTGATTAACCGAATTGATCTCTCATTCATGCTCGATTGCAGCAAAGTCGATTCTTCCTATCAGTGGCGAGAGCTTCCTAAAAGTAATAAGCCAAGAGATAAAGCAAGTCTGGCTCAGGCCATACAGGAGGCTGTAGAACCTCTGCTGGCAGCGCATCAGGATATTAAGCTGCATTTTCCTATTCATAATGGCAATCGCTCAATCGGTGCCAGGCTTGCGGGAACTATTGCCAGACAGTATGGATTCAAGGCATTAAAAGAAAATTCAGTTCAATTATTCTTTACCGGGACGGCAGGGCAGAGTTTTGGCGCCTGGACTTGTCAGGGGATGTCACTTTACCTGACCGGAGATGCAAATGATTATGTGGGAAAAGGCATTAGCGGCGGAAAAATTGTCATCAGACTGCCAAATGAGGCGCAGTATGACTCAAATAAGACAAGCATCGCTGGAAATACCTGCCTTTATGGTGCGACTGGCGGGATTTGTTATATAGCGGGTCAGGTGGGTGAGCGTTTTGCTGTGCGGAATTCAGGCGCTGTGGCCGTCATTGAGGGCGCCGGCGCTCATTGCTGTGAATATATGACCGCAGGCGTTGTGCTGGTGCTGGGCGATACAGGCATTAATTTTGGCGCTGGGATGACTGGAGGTTTTGCCTTTGTTCTGGATTTGGCAGATCGCTTTATCCAGCAGTGTAATGAAGAGTTTGTGGAAGGATATCGATTAACTGAACTCGATACCAAGGAATATGCTGATTATCTTGAACAACTACTGCAACATCATATTAACGAGACAGGCAGTCGTTGGGGGCAACAGATTAAGAACTCCTTCAGTGAGTATCTACCTCTGTTTTGGCTGGTAAAACCGAAAGCGATAGGTTGGAATAGCTTGCGTGGCCTATGAAAGAAAGTAAACCTATAGAATTCAAGTTTGTAACGGATAAGAGACAGGAGCCTGACAAGCTAAGTCCTGAAGAACGAATTCGTCATTCGGCATCCGTTTATCTGTCTTACAGCCTTGATCAGGCACAAAATCAGGCCGGACGTTGCCTGGATTGCGGGAACCCTTATTGCGCCTGGCAATGTCCTGTTCATAACCATATTCCAGGATGGCTGCGCCTTGTGGCGGAAGGAAAGCTGGAAGAAGCGGCGAATCTGGCGCATCAAACCAATCCTTTTCCTGAAGTTTGCGGCCGGATTTGTCCGCAGGAGCGTCTTTGCGAAGGGGCCTGTACTCTAAATGATGGTTTAGGGGCGGTCACTATTGGCGCAATAGAGCAGTTTATCGCTGATAAGGCGCTTGAGAATGGATGGCGTCCCGATATGAGCGCAGTCAAACCCAATGGACGCCGGGTTGCCGTTATCGGAGCAGGACCGGCCGGGTTGGCTTGTGCATCTGTTTTAGCTAAAACTGGAACAGAGGTTTCGGTTTTTGATAAATATCCTGAAATTGGCGGTTTGCTGACCTTTGGTATTCCCGAATTTAAACTGGAGAAAAAAATTATAAGACAGCGCCGCCAGATTTTAGAAGAGATGGGCGTGCGCTTTCATTTGAATACAGAAGTAGGACGTGATTTAAATCCACAGCAATTATTACTTGAGTATGATGCTTTGTTTTTAGGATTAGGCGCTGATAAAGGAAAAAAAGCAGGAATTCCGGGAGAAGCCTTAGAGAATGTCTATCAGGCTTTGGACTTTCTGGTTCATAATATCTACAGTTTTCTGGGGCTGCCTGGTTGTGAACCATTCGATTTCCGCAATAAAAAACTGGTAATTCTCGGAGGAGGAGATACTGCGATGGATTGTAATCGCAGTGCCTTGCGACTGGAGGCTTTTTCAGTTGATTGTGTCTATCGCCAGGGGATGCTGGATATGCCAGGCGCAAGGAAAGAAATTAAAAATGCTATAGAGGAAGGGGTACATTTTGTCTGCCATAAGCAGGCTGTTGAACTGATTGGTGACAAAAAAGTGGAAGCAGTTAAGCTGGTGAATACCGTAAAAAATGCCAGCGGCAGGCTTGAGTATCAGGAAGGGAGTGAATATATTTTGCCAGCCGATGCGGTGATTATTGCTTATGGCTTTGATGCCAATCCACCCGAATGGCTAGAGCATTTAAGTGTTGATTTAACTGATAAAGGCCTGGTTGAAACCTCAGAAAAGGCAAACTTTCCCTTCCAGACGTCCAATCCCCGAATCTTTTGCGGCGGCGATATGGTGTTAGGGGCTGACTTAGTGGTCAGAGCC
This sequence comes from Legionella genomosp. 1, assembly GCF_900640215.1. NCBI lineage: Bacteria > Pseudomonadati > Pseudomonadota > Gammaproteobacteria > Legionellales > Legionellaceae > Legionella > Legionella genomosp. 1. Next base: position 99,763 of record NZ_CAAAJH010000006.1, on the reverse strand, counting down.
ATTGCTCAGGGGGTTTCGGCTGCTGAGAGTATGCTGCGATATATGCAGACTGAGTCTCGCTCTCTTTAATGACCTCCCCAGCAAGCCTGGTATAAGCGGCTATAATTCTTAAATAGAAACAAGCTTTGGAAGACAAATGGGCAAGAAAGCAGTGATTTTGTGCTTTGATAAATCTGAAGAACGAGAAGTTCAGGCATTTATGCGGCGAATTCAAAACAGGGAAGAAGAAAAGGGTAATGAGGACATTGAAGTACATATAATTTATCCAGTCGATGTTAATGAAGGTCAATACATGACCTGGGAAAGTGCTGAGCCTGAGGAGGCCGATAAAGAAATTCTTGAAAGCATGACCCCCGATGATCATCTCTATATATGGGGACATGGAGCCCCCAGTAATCCTTATATCCCCGGCGCTTTTTATACTGAAATTGGCGACTATCTTGATAAAACACTTAATAAAGAAGTGTTTGGACCTGATAAAGGTACGCTCAAGATCAACGTTGAAATATGCAATGGCGGTCGCGGCGGGGTTCAGGGAGAGAATAGTTTCGCAGCCAGACTACATTCTTATTTGGGGAAACTGGGCATTTATTCCGAAGTAGCAGGCAGGCTTAGAAATGTGTCAGTTGATATTCCCAATTTACCCCACGAAGGATTAAAAAGCATTCCCCGTCACTATGACGGCTTGTCGAATCTGATTGCTCTGCCGGATAGCTATTATGAGCATCAGGCGGAACGTTCCAAAGTAACTTATGCCTGGGGAGGTATTGATGGCAAGGTTCAGCTTCGCGTCGATGGTTATCGCAGGAGCCTGACCCGAGATTATCTTGAGTTAAAGGACGCACTGATGAAAGAAGTGTCCGACTCTCGAATGCTTGATCCCAGGAAGATCCATAAGTTACTTCTGGGTATTGAATTCAGAATTAGCAATCCGCAAATAGAAATGAAACCTGCTGAAATCCATAAGGCCGCTCACGAATTATATGAATATTGTAAAATGGCAGGTTTAAAAGAGGAAACTCTGGAAAAACTGGGCTTTGAGCGGTTCATAGCCTCCATCTCTCGTAAAGCAAGTTCTAACGGATTTCTTGAGGCGCCTACTGGCGTGCGCTCGGATGATAAAAAACTGCCTGTAGAGGTGAAAGCTTTACGCGATATTCTTTTTGAAAATCCGGAAATGAAAAAGCTGAATAATCTGGTAGAACGTTTAAAAGAAAAAGCCGATACTAATCCCAATATCGCCCGTCTTGTTGAAAAACTGGGTTGTGAAGAGAGTTTTGCAGAAAGTAACCTCTACGCCAGCTTTTTTATGATGTATCGAAAATCCATCATCCATTTGGATACTGGCACAGTAGAGTTTCCGGTCGCCATCAAAAATATTATTGATCCGCTTAACCATTTATTAGAAAAAGTTTATTTAAATGAGCAGGCTTCACCAGCAGAAAAACAAAAATCTTACGCCTTGTATATGCAGTCGTTGGGGGATTATACCACCGGTTCGACATGGGGCAATTTTAAAGCAAAGGTTCGCGGTGCCTTGTTTGGATTTAAGCTTGCTCATAATGAAAGACATGAAGCGAGTCTTCTGGAATATATTCCGAATCTGTTTCGATCGGCCTACACCTTGTCCAATACAGAAGTAGAATTTTTTGAAGGGTTTAAGCAGGACCTGGCAGAGATGAATGAGTTGATTAAATCAGATATTACGCCCCAGAATCAAAAACAAAATGCTTCAAAATATAGCATGAAATCGATGTTAAATATCGCTAAAATTCCTCCCAATGAACGAGAGGAAAATATTTATGCAGTGTTTTCCATTCTCGATGATCCTCTGATGGATAATCAGGATGGCGCTACTCCATTAATTATTGAGGACATCAAAAGCATCGTAGGCAATCTGGATCATAATGATGAGAAGGCGATCGCACAGGCCTTAGTCGACATCAGGAAGCGGCTGGATAACTATGACGAATCCTCTTTGAACGAGGATGCGAAGAGTGTTCTGCAGGCCTTTGAAAATAGCAATCTGACATCGTTCGAAGAGTTACGCAATGCGCTTTCTGATGTTGAACATTTCAAAGACATCATGGACGACGCTTCATTGCAGACAAGGGTTCAGAATAACTGATTTGCTGGATCCTCTATGAATAAGACGTAGGTCGGGCGCTTCGCCCGACATTCATTTTTTACCGAAATCAAGCAAATAAGATGGTTTAGAAACTGTCCAATAAGAAGGAAGAATGCCATTTTTAACGAATTGATGAATGCTGGAATAAGGCCAATTGATTGGTTGAGACACATGCCCATGCTTAACCGGATTATAATGAATGTAATAGACATGCAAGAAGGAAAAGGAAATGTCGGGCGAAAGCGCCCGACCTACGCTTTCTGCTTCTTTCTTGCAATCAAATCACCGACAGTATCAGCCAGAGTCCACTGATGCTTGAAATTTGTTAAATGGTAGAGTTTCGACAGATTGGGACAGCGTTGTGTAATATCTATGAAATGTTCCCCATAGGCTTCCTCATAAGATAGGTACTGAATTGAAGAATGGCTATTTGCCTGACTTCTGACGAGTTGAGCCAGATCATTAATTGAAATCTCTGATGAATTTCCAATGTTGATACTTTGTCCCAAAGCCTTTGGCTCATGGATTAGCATATCCATGGCTTTAATCACGTCTCGCACATCGCAAAAAGAACGAGTCTGAGTCCCGTCGCCAAAAATGGTAATAGGTTCATTGCTACAGGCCTGTTTTATAAATCTCGGCACCACCATTCCATATAAATCAGTTTGCCGAGGCCCAATCGTATTGAAGATTCGTGCAAGTATGATATTTAATTGATGACGGTGAATATAGGCATAAGCAAGTGCTTCATCCGCCAATTTACTAATCGGATAAGTTGAAGTCGAACAAGATAAACGATGAATATTCAGATTATCATTTTCGCTGGAAAAGGTTTGACTATCACCATATACCGAAGATGAAGAGGCAATTACCACAATCGCATCAGATTTAATTTCACTCATGTTCTTTAAAAGACGCTGACATCCCATCAGGTTGTTAATGAGGGTGCTAATCGGATCATTGACTACATTAAACATGCCGACAGTGGCTGCAAAGTGAAAAATTATATCGGCCCATTTTAAAGTTTCTTTCAAATCTGGCCATTCAAGAATATCAGCTTCTACAAAAGTAAATGAAGCGTTTTTTCTGAGCGCTTCAATATTTTCCAGACGTCCCGATGAGAGATTGTCAACCGTAATCACGTTATGACCGTTATTCAGGTAATATTCGCATAAATGCGACCCGATAAAACCGCATCCACCAGTGATGAAGATATTCATTTTTATTTTATATTTAATAGTTGCTTGAAATAACTATAGACCATACAAATCAATTAGCTAAATGTAAGGTAATTGCCGCTATAAAATGTATACTTAACAATACAAGTACCCATCTTCTCGAGGCCTCTATGGCAATAGTCATTAATCTAAATAAAAAAAGAAAAGCCAAAATCAAGTCAGAAAAAGAGAAAAAGGCTTCTGAAAATCGTATTAAATATGGAAGAAGCAATAAAGAAAAACAGTTAGAGAAAAAAAATAAAGAGCGTGATGAACGGCATTTGGATGGCCATAAAATAGAATAAATACAGTAGGTCGGGCGCTTTCGCCCGACATTTCATTTTTCACCAAAATCCAGCGAAAAAGAGGGTTTAGAAATTGTCCAATGAGAAGGAATAATGCCATTTTTAACAAATTGATGAATGCTTGAATAAGGCCAATCGATTGGTTGAGACACATGTCCATGCTTAACCGGATTATAGTGAATATAATTGACATGATTTTCAAAGTCTAACTCATCCCGAATAAGATGCTCCCAAAACCGTTTCTGCCAAATACCCCTTTCGCGCCTGTTCTTTCTATTGGAGACACGTGCTCTTTTATTGAGAGCTGCCTTGAAAAAATGCCTTTTATCAGATTCCACCGTAAGGAAAAATTCCCATCATTTTCTGGAAGGGTCATTATTATGTGAAGATGGTCAGGCAAGATGACAATCGCATCAATTATAAATGGGTAATAATGCTTGGAACGGCGAAAGGCCATACGTAGTACATCAATCTGTTCGATGAGTAATCTACTGCTTCGATTTTGCAGATTAACAGTAAAGAAATAAGTGGCACCGGGAATAATCACTCGTCGATAGCGCATGTTGGATTGCTTATATATTCCGTTATGAAACAGCTATATAACAGTTTTGATTTTAGTGAGCAAGAAGGAAAAAGGAAATGTCGGGCGAAAGCGCCCGACCTACGCTTGCTAAAGAAAAACAGTTAGAGAAAAAAATAAAGAGCGTGATGAACGGCATCTGGATGGCCATAAAATAGAATAAATACAGTAGGTCGGGCGCTTTCCGCCCGACGTTTCATTTTTCACCAAAATCCAGCGAATAAGATGGTTTAGAAACTGTCCAATAAGAATGCCGTTTTATACGAAGGCAAAAGGAAATGTCGGGCGAAAGCGCCCAGACAAATTATATATTTAAAAACACTGTGTCACATGCCGTGATAGAGTATGCTCCTCAATGTGAACCTCATTGGAGGCGGTTTTATTCACATTAGTTAATAAGCTTGCGACGATTTTATGCATAGTGAATGTCTGATTGGAATAATCCTGAGATCGGAAAAAATGCCTTTCTTTTTTTAAGAGGTGATCGGGAGAATTTAAAAGCAGCATTGCCAACTCTTTTCTTAGTTCTGGGCTTAAGTTATCAACAATTTTATTAAGTTCATTATAATAACCCATCTTTCTCTCTTTCAGATCTGAAATAAAGGCAATCTCCTGAAGCAGATGTTCATTGATCTCTTTAGCAGTTTTAAAGTTTAACTGAGAATTAGCAGAATGGCAGATTCCCAATACTTTGAGCCGTAAATTATCCTGTTCGCATCCTTCTTCAAGCGCTAGGGTTTCCAATGCTGTTAAAACCTCTGGTAAACTGTAAACCCACACATCATCCTGGTCTAGTTTGAAATAATGAGCGAGGCTTTCAGCCAGAGTATGTGGCTTTAGTGATGGATCGAGTAGACATAGTTCAATTAATCCCTGATCACTGAAATCGGAGCTCTCCGGGGGATTATTATCCTGCAGACGAGCTCCCAGTCTGCATTTGTATGCCACGATCATGTCGGTTAGAAATGTTTGATAATATGGCAACGATGATTGGGTGAGGGTTAATTGCATAAACTCCGTGACAGTTGCAGCCAAATCGTAGTCAAAAAAGTGTTGAAGCCTGAATTCAAACCATTGAGCGCGCAAGCTGTGAAGTTGCCTGCTTTCGGGATAAAGTGTTTCAAGTTCCTTTAAATTCCTGCTGATTAAATCCGCCAGCCCATTAAGATTATCTTTGTAATCCATTGTGCCATTTAGAAATTCTTCAATTTCTTTTGTTGTGGCGGTCAGAGCCTGTTGACCCTCATCAAAGAGTGCTTTGATTTTTCTGTTTCTTTCCAAGGCCGTATTAATACGTTGAAGTATAGGCCCCCGAATTCCATTACCAACAAGATTTAGATATATTACACTAGTATTGGTTTCGAGTGCTTCTGCCAGGCTATGCGCACCGGCAATACCGATTCTATTCTGGCCAAGCTCTAGTGAGCTAAGACTGGTGTTGGTTTTGAGTAGTTCAGCGAGACTTTGCGCTCCTGCATCATCAATTTCATTTTGGTAAAGATTGACGGAGCCTAGAGTGGTATTAGACTTAAGTGCTTCAACAAGGCTTCGTACCCCATTTGAGCTAATTTGATTATGGTTTAGCCCAAGGGAGGTCAGCACTTTATTGGTTTTAAGGGCATTAGCAAGGCTTTGCATCCCGGCATCCCGGATTGAATTATTAAAAAGGTCAATGGAGGTCAGACTATTATTGGTCTCAAGTGCTTTTGCAAGATGCGCGGCACCGGCCGCTTCAATTTGATTAGCGCCAAGCTGGATACTGATAAGGCCAGTGTTGTTTTTCAATCCTTCCGCTAGATAGTGCGCAGCCTCAACATCAATCTTATTACCATAAAGACTCATGGACGTCAGGCGTGTATTGATTTTGAATGCTTTACCCAGCTCCCGGATACCATCAGCACCAATTTGATTAGCGCCAAGGCCAATGAAGCTTAGCGGGGTATTGGTTTCAAGCAGTTTGGCGACTATTGAGGCACCCTTATCCAGGATTGAATTATCATAAAGATTAATGGAGGTCAGGCCAGTATTCCTCTTGAGGCCTTCCGCCAGAAACTCTGTACCTTCAACACCAAGATTATTCTCCCGAAGGTCAAGGGACTTCAGGGTATTATTGATGGTGAGTGCATCTCCCAGCCGCTGCGCTCCCGGAGCGCAAATGAAATTACAGAAGAGACTAATGTCAGTCAGGCTTTGATTAATTTCGAGCATCTCAGCGAAACTTTGCGCCCCTTGGTCACATAGCTGATTACCGCCAAGGTTAATAGAGGTCAGACTTGTATTGGTTTCAAGCTCTCTGGCCAAGCTCCGCGCCCCTTCGGCACCGATGTTGTTAAGAGCAAGATCCATGTCAGTCAGGCTTGTATTAGTATGAAGTGCCTGAGCGAGATTTTGCGCATCCTCATCGTTTATTATAAAACCATTCTCTTTTATAGAGGTCAGGGCTGGGTCATTTCGAGCAATTCGGTCTAATAGTTCTTGATCAATCATAGGTAAGTATTCAGCGCTAATATTTAAAGGCAAAAATTGATATAAATAGGGCAATACTTTAACACTTGAGTCGATTTATATCAAATTTCGATATCTATGCCAAAGAGTCAGAGGCAGTGTCCGAACTTCGGCATAAGCAAAAATTGTATAAACTGAATGCTTATGATAGGAATTTTTATAACAACGGCTATGGCCCTTGTCCTAACAAAGGGTTAGACCACTCAGAACAATGGATAGGCGGCAGGTGCTTTTATCAGCATATTGTGATGTTAATGATTTTTTCTGGGTACCTCATCACTTTTTGATAGCTCATTGTCTTGCTCATTTTGTTTTGCTTCTCCTGGACGCTTATCAGCAGGATAAAACCCGGGATAGTTTGCTGCACTTCTCAGCATCCCATTTTTTATACCCACAAATTTTGCAAATCTATGCAGGGATTCAGGACTAAAATCCTTTGCCTCCCTTGGATTGGTAATATCGGGAAAATTATCAATTGCAATTTCAAAATCACTTAGCAATTTCTCAAGGGCATCGTGTCCATAAATGATGGAATACACTTTAAGTTCCAGCAATTGTTCCAACTGGGGTTTTAAATAACCAAAGGCTTGATGATAACGATGAATTGACTTTTCATCATTTTGCATATCCCCAATCAATAAAATAAACTCGTCATTAGCTCGCTCGTTAATCAACTCATCGGCAGTATTGAGAATTTCATTGAGCAAAAGCTGCTTTATTTTTAGAATAATCGATACGTTATCCACGTATATGAACTTAATCAATGGGGATAAACCTTGTAATCGCTCACAGAATTTATTGGCTGTGCCGCCAAAACAAATTTCCTTATCCTCCGCTGGTACATTATCAGAGCCCATCGCATCCAGATTATAACCTCGCTGAATTTCATAAAGTGCTGATACAAAAGCAGCCCAATAATCAAGCTGATCATCCTGGGAGATGTTATGAAAAATCAGGCGTATCAATTGCTCGATACTAATCACCTGAAGCCTTTCAGCTTCTTGTTCCATTAGGGGCAACAGTGGTGAAATTGCCGCTTCCTTACCTAGTTCTGTTTCTTTAGCCAGGCGCAAAGCGATCGCTTTTTTTTCAGAATCTAAAACAATTTCTGCAGGCAGCGAACTTAAACGCTTCAAACAATCAATCGCCGCACGTTTTTGTTCAGCATCCAGCGTTTCGTCAGCGAGATCTTCGAGCAAACTCGTGATTTCCTGAATACTTTTCAGGGTAACCGGATTTTGTCTATGGTTTAAATCTAATAACCAGGCTGTTAAGTCCGTTGTTGCATGAACGCTGGCCGTATGGGTGCTCTGAGCTCGATTAATTTCAATATTACCCAATTGAACAAGTTCTTCTTCATCCAGATAGAGCAGATTCTGATTGACATAATTACGTATAGCATTTTGTTTTTCTTCGATAGTTCCATCGCTGCGGCAAATCGCAATAAATGAATTGACATCATCCTGTCTCAACTCTCCGAGTGGCATTGCATTCCAAATCCCTAACATGGGTCTTGAAAATAAAATCTGATCAAATGGTCTTAACAGCTCAAAATTAGCCTTCAGTAACCCTGCCGATTGTAATTGAGACAGCCCCTGCCCCATACTGTTAGGCTGCGCAAAATGAGTAAGCCGGAATAGGGAGACTTCATTCAATAATTTTTCATCGTGCAATGTAATAATCATGTATGCTAATGTGCTCGTTAAATGGTAATTAAGAATTTCTTCAAAATAAATTGGCCCATTTTCAGAACCCAATAAATTCTCTACATAGCCTAGTATGGTATCTAAATTCTCCAAATCTGGATGATTCTTCAGGTTTTCCAAATGCTTATTTATCAAATAACTTAACTGATAATTACGCTCAATGAATTCATTTATTAGCATGATGATTATTTTCTGTCATTCAGGATATATACAGTATAGCCATTTAACTGAATTCCTAAGTCGAACAGAGGCTCCAGGAATCAGATTGAATCAATGGCTGTCTATGGTCTAGAATTAAGCAAAGTGGTAAATTGAGATAATGATATGCCCTGGAAGAAACTGGGTGAGGGTGCTTTCAATACAGCTTATGTCAATGATGAAGAAACTCTGGTATTCAAAAAGCCTCAAAGTGCAGGTCAGGCCACCGATACACCGGAACGTGCTGTGAGAATATGGAATGAAATAAACTCCCATATTAAGCCAGCTGCTGAAGTCCATAAGCTAGAATCCCTCGGCAGAGGCTGGACCTGCCCCTACATAAAAGGTCGCCAGGCTACTGATAGAGAAATCAGCACTGCGGTTATTGATATTTTCAATCGTACAGGGCGTATTATCATTGATGCTGCCCCCTTCAACTTTATAACCACTGCCGAGGGGCAAACCGTTTGCATCGATGTTGGTATGGCTTTGCTGCTGGAAAAAGAAGAGGAAGACAAAGTTAGCAGCAGAGGAAAGCGCAGAAACAGCATAATAAGCAGTGAAACATGGGAACAACAGGGTGCTCGTTTGAATCATTGGCTCTCTGGATTGAGAAAAAAAATCCAGAAAGTATGGATACTGTTAAGGCTTTACTATTCCTGAAGGAAAAGAGGCCGGACATGTTTGATGCCAGCTTTTTAAAAGCTAACCCCACTCTGGCGAAAATACTGGCTGACGGATATAACAGTGAACGCGATTTACGATTCGGCCTGGAACCAAACTCAGAATTAGATTTGGCCAAAGAATTTGCTGACCACGTGTTCTCAAGCGATAGCCGCTCTCAAAAACCCTTACCAAGTATTTCATTCTGGACAAAAGATAAATTGGCAGATGCAGTTGTGAAAGGTAAAAAAATATTACTGAATGAAAGAGAACTCAGCCTTGATAATCTCAAAGAAAGTTGTATCAGAGAGCTAACCCGCTATATTGATTCAAGAGGATCTTTGGTGCAAGGTAAGTTTTCTGAGTCCTTGACTACCCGCTATTTTCGAGATCGGGCATTAACCGCAACCAAAGTGGAGTATGCCAAACTGCTTATAGATAAGATTGGGGATGCAACCTCAATTGATGAGATTAAAGCGCTTGTAGATAAGCAGAAGCACAATGCCATCTTAAAAAAATCAGATCATACCAGCAATTTAATTGTCCATCTCAGCCGCTGCTCAGGCATGTGTGATGTGGTAAAGAGGGAGGCCCTCAAGTCCGTTACCTTAGAATCATTCAGAGATGCCATCTTAAATAAAGATTATCGCGCGATTCAAGACCATCTACAGTACTTTGACCCAATACAGCAAGTGCCGGATCCACAAAGAAATGGTTTGCGAGACTGGATAATTAACTATGCTGTGCAAACAAACGATCTGACTATAGTTCAATTAATAGTAGAAGCAGCAAAGCCCCATGAGTTTGGCAAGCAATATGATGTAAGACGAATTGGGCTTGATAAAGCAATAAAGCAGGGTAGTGCAGATATTGTCGATTACTTGCTTTCAATGGGAGCAAAACCTAGTCCTTCCGTGCTCTACGAAGCAGCATTGTTAGGAAATAAGCAAATTGTCGAATTATTAGTTAACGCAGGGGCTTCTGTAGAGGAGGCCATTAATCTTGCATACAATAAATATGGTCAATGGGCTAGTGGACGTGAACAATACCAACAAATTGCTAATATCCTTTTTGATTATGCAGCAGGTAGCGATTTTCCTTCATATAATGTTTTTTATCCACTCGAGTTAAATAATCTTTGCTTATTTGGTGTCTCAGTTCAAGGAGTTCCTGTAAGGCTCGATCAATTACGTCAAAACCATCCTAAGCCTGAGAATTCATTACTGACAATTAATGAAATTGATAATCTACCTGATGAAAGGAGGACTGCAATTTTAAAAAATATTGATAAAATTGCAGAATTAAGAGGGGGCGTTCTCGTTGCTAACGATGGAATAGCCTATTTGCAATCGATAGCTTGTTTAGCTGAATATGGAGATATTGAACTGGTAAAAACCAGACTTCAAGCCGGATGTAATCCAAATGAAGTAAAGCAAAACTATCCCCATGAACCCGCTTTAATATTAGCAATTAGCAATAATCATCTCGATATCGCTCGTTTACTCGCGTCACATCCACAAATGAATAGACCTACTCTAAAGGAAGCTATAAAGATTTGTGAAAGAGATCATCCAGATTTAGTTGAATTTTTATCATTGTTATATGACGTGAATGCGCTCAATGAGAAAGGCGATGCGCCGATTCATATTGCTGCTAAAAAAGCAGATATAGATGCAATAAAGCGATTACTTTCTTACCCAAATATCGATGTTAATAAACGCAATGGTGCGGGACATACAGCACTTGAGATTATCGCGAAGCGTGCAGATAAGCCTCTAGAAGTATCGGCAATTATTAAACTTTTAATCGAAAGGAAGGCTGATGTTGGTGATTGTAAAAATCGGTCTGCCTTATACAATGCTGTAGCGGCAAATAATTACGAGGCTGTTAGTTTACTTATTCCTCATGTAGATAAATCACCTATCCGATATTCTTCTTTTACAGGCAACACAGAATGCCCCTGGTATGATCAATTACTTTCTATTGGTTTACATGCAGTAGGAAAGCGATCATTTAATAAGATGCTTGTCGTTTTTGAAATTTTGCGGGACCATGGAGCAGATTTAAACGCTATTGACTCCAATGGGAATAGGTTAATACATCTCGCCATAGAGATGCTTCCATCCGTGAATGAAGCTACATCTCGGGCGCAACAGTTTAAATTTCTGCATCAGGGATTAGATAGAGGTGTTAATTTGGAACAAGAGTATAGGAAGAAGTCTATCAAAGGTTATACAGATCAATTTAATGAAACTTATAATTTTTTATTAGGTCTCATTCAGTTAGGGGTAAAACCGACAGTACCAAATGACGTAGGAATGACTCCATTGCATATACTACTAAAGCAGCATCCTTTCAACTGGTTAGAAAAATCAGAAGCTGATTTAAAAGACATGCTAAAACCCTTCATAGAGACAGGGGATGAACTTCATGCTGCCGATAACAAGGGCAAAACACCTATACAGTATGCAGAACAATATAATCCAAGCCTGGTTTCCTTACTGAATGAAATTTCAGATGAGAGGAAATCTCCTATCAAGGAAGAACCTGGTCCGACAAAACTTAAGCTCTAATTATTTTTTAGTATTTTCACTAAGCCTTACTATAGATGTATTTAAAATGGCTGGAATTTATGAATCACTATTTGCAAGCTTTAGCAAAAACTAACTAATAAGGAAAACCATGGACAGAGCAACAATAACGGAGTTGATCTTAGCTGCACGAGTACAAAAGAAGCTGCGTTGGGCGGAGGTAGCTAAAGCAGTTGGCGGCAGCAAAGAGTGGGTTACCGCAGGCTGCCTTGGGCAAATGACATTTAATGCTACACAAGCAGAAACAGTGGTCAAATTATTTGACTTACCCAAGGAAGCTTTGGCGATATTGCAAACAGTACCTCATCGGGGTTCTTTGCCAACAGCCGTTCCAACCGATCCCCTAATCTATCGTTTTTATGAGCTAGTGAGTGTTTATGGCACCACATTTAAAGAACTAATTCAGGAAGAGTTTGGTGATGGCATCATGAGCGCTATTGATTTTAAGATGGATTTGCAACGCGAACCTGACCCGGCAGGGGATCGAGTATCAATAAAGTTAAGCGGTAAATTCCTAAAATATAAGGAATATTGATTGCCTGAGCCACTTCTAAATCTTAGGAAATAGTGGTTTTATTGAACTACTTTAAGCACCTATTTTTGAGATACATAATATTGTTAATGGCATATATGGTAATCAACTAATCACTGCAGAGCGCAATTCTGTACTTCTTCTAATGGAATCAATTCCTCAAGAATTTGGATCCGCATAGAGTAAGTCGGTCTTGAAGAAATTGCAGCAGATAAAAAACGATATCTGTTATAGGAACTGGTAATTTCCGTGATTTTCAAATTGGTTATAGCCGCTTCAAAAGTTCGTTCCAATCCAGCGAGGTTGTAATGTCCCGCTAAAGAATGCTCGAGCAATTTTTCCAATATTGAAAGTTCCTGGATGCGGACTTCTTTAGCAAATTCAGAATTTAAATCTTCTATATGTATTTTGGTGGCATCAAGATGCCAGCATTCTCTTGGAAAATAGATAGTCCTTGCATATATTGCATTAGCAAAATAAGGCATTGATAGATGACCATATTTATTAAAACTATGCTTTTCTATTGTTTTAAGATGAGGGAACATATAGAGACTAAGCTTTCCCATGGCGTGAACACTGAATTTAGCCAGAAAATGTTTGTACTCTTCACTACTATAGGCTATATCGTGAAACATTTTAGCCGAGCTAGCTCTCCCATTATTATATTTAGTATCATAAGCCCAATGCGCAAATAGCATTAAAAGGCCTTCAATACATGCGCCGCTATCAATGTAATCAAAAAGGTGGATTTTTTTTGCTGTTTGTAAAAGTTCGATATTAAGTCCTATTCGTTCCAAATTGGCGCGCATGCCTTCCAATTGATTATTTTCCGGATAAGAATTAAAAGCATAAAAACGGCCTGAGCACGGGAAATGAAAGCAGGGATGACCTGCTGCTTTTAGAATAAATGCGTGAAGAGCTGGACTTCTACCAGGCATAAGCAGAATCTCACCTTCACCAATCATTTGGACTAACGAAAATGAGGTGTCGATAAGATCTTGAATTTGCGAGTCATGTAATTGTAAAGTTAATACTGATGCATCGTTCCTGGCTTTAGTTTTTGATTTAATCAAAGCCAAGCTGTTATCGATTTTTTCTTGCATTGAAGTTTTTTCTAGTCAAGGTGTTTGTAGTTTACACTAAATGCTCAATTTTCTCCATGAATTTTTAACCTACAAAAAGCAGTCGGTTATTTATTCACAGTCTTACCGCCATGGTGTCAATATTAAATGAAGCTCTGCTTTTATTTATCAACAATTTACTACCATCTATACTTTTAGTAGGGCAACTAAGGACAGAGCATTCATGACTTATTACGATATGTTAGGTATTTCACCAACCAATGATTTAGAACAAATTGTAATGACGGTAATGAAACTAAAGTTTTTAAATTACCATGTAATGACCCAACAAGACTTGGAGCGTCTGAACTAGATTAAACATTTTTTTTCAAAATTTTCAAATGAATACTATGATTATGTCACTAATTCTCAAAGTATTTATCAAGTTCCAGGGGAAGATATTTACGATCTGAACGATCAATTTTATAAACCTGAGGAATTTGTTGGAAAAAAATTGTATATAGTCGAAATGGATAGCTTTACTATCCAAACGCCCAATAAAGTGTGCCAGGTATATGAAGCAAACCCAAAAAACCTTAATCAATTTGTACTGGATAAACCGCAAATTTATTTTGATTTAGATTCCTTATGTGCTATCGGAGTTAGTGATTGTCTTGTTTTAATCATTTCCGGTAAAACATTTCTTACTGAATTTAGAGTGTTGGCTCATATTTCGCCTCTGCAAAATATGCATATTGTTCATAGTCAAATTCTGGAGGCCATAACTGAAAGTTATGGGCCAATCATATCCAGCGATTATTTTTTGTTTGGCGGCTCTGGGGAACTACCTCAGCTTTTTACGGAAGATGTACCCGAAAACGTTCCTTTATTGAATATAGAGAGTAGGTTAAAAGGAAATGATGAAGGAACCATGCATAGCGTTGATGATACTATGTATATTTTGCTGGGGAAACACAACATAGTCATCGAGCAGCAAAAGCTTAATGAACAGAACGAATTAATGACTTATCTGTATTCTCAATCGTATTTCTCTTCAGATACGCTCGTCAAAATAGATGATGCACTTGACCATTATACGCCTGGAGTAAGTGGATAATTTGCATTATTACCCGGCTGGTGGTACCAGCTGCATTGCAACTTTAACACTGACATTTTCGATTGCACTATACATTGATAAAGCGGTATTGAAGTGCAGAGCGCATCTGAAGACTTTTGAGGCTATAAACCAAAAAACCACCGTAAGGGTGGTTTTTGGTCAACTGCTTAAAGGGGCGCTTTCACGGATCCCTAAAAGCTTACTCAGTAACTACAGCCATTTGATCCAAAGATATGGTAAATACCATAACCCATTGATTTTATTGGTCGGAGTGACAGGAATTGAACCTGCGACCCCTGCCTCCCGAAGGCAATTCAAATAATTTCTCAGTATATTTCAATATATCTCAGTGCATTAAAAACCCTTATTTCTAAAGGGTTTTCAACGGATTGATAATGCATTAGCATTCATTGTTATGCTACACTTTACAATAAAAAAGCACTTTATATGCACTTTACTTTGGTCAGGCACTGCCTGACCAAATGGTGGAACGGGAAATCCAAATGCCAAAGAAAATAAGTAATGCCTCTTCACTTCAGCTCAATTTATCTTACCAAAATCTATTAACCGATATAAAGGAAAGACTTAAAAAGGCGCAAATACGTGCAGCTATAACAGTCAACCATGAATTAATCAAATTTTATTGGGAAGTTGGTAACTTAATCATTCAAGAACAAAAGAATGCGCAATGGGGAGATAGGCTATTTGATGCTTTATCAAATGATTTACGCAGGGCTTTTCCAAATACAGAAGGATTTTCTAAAACAAATCTTAAATATATGCGCCTTTTTGCTCATAATTATCCGAATGGTGAATTTGGTCAGGCACTGCCTGACCAATTAACCTGGACACACCATATTGTGTTAATTCAGGCTTTTTCTTTAGACCAAGTAAATGAAAAAAAATGGTATGCCTATAAAACAATTGAGAATGAGTGGTCTTATCGAGAACTGCAAAAGCAAATTAAAAGTGATCTCTTTAGCAGGCAATCCAAAATAGAACATAAGACAACAAACTTTATAGAAAAGTTACCTTCTCCTCAATCACACTTGGCGCAAGAAATGATTAAGGATCCCTACAAGTTCCATTTTTTATCGGTGGGGGATGAAGCTCACGAAAAAGATATTCATAATGGCTTGCTTACTCATGTAAAAGAATTCCTGATGGAGTTAGGCCAGGGCTTCGCTTTATATGGGACGCGTTACCCGATTGTCGTTTCAGGCAAACGATTCGAGATCGACCTCTTAATGTATAACACAAAACTTCATGTTTATGTCGTTGTGGAACTCAAACGAGGTGAACTGAATCCCAAGGATACTGGGCAGTTAAATTTTTATTTATCTGCTGTGGATGAGCAATTAAAAATGCCTGAGGATGGCCCAACTATAGGGCTGCTGCTTTGCGAAAAGAAAGATAAGGTCATAGCCGAATATTCATTGAGGCGTGTCAGTAGCCCAATGGGAATTGCAGAATATGAGCTGAGCCAAGCATTAACAGAGCGCCTGAATCATGTATTACCTACAACAGAAGAAATTGAAACAGAATTAAGCTCCTATGCCCTAAGTAACAAAGATCTAGGAGATGATGATGCTAGCTAAGATTAGTAACTCTCTCATTAAAACTTTAGTTCCTAATGAAAAGAAAGCCTATGATGTGAGAGATATAAATTTAAAAGGCTTTATTTTACGAGTGCATCCGACTGGAAGTATGGTTTACATATGCCAGTATGCTCGCGGGGGCAGGGTTAATCTGGGAAAGGCAGGCGTCATTTCAGCGGCACAAGCACGAGAAAAGGCAATTGAAGTGCTGAATAATTTTCACAAAGGGATTAAGCCCGAAGTGCAAAAAGGCACCAATAGGCCTAAAACATTAAAAGAATTCATAGAAAATGAATATCAGCCTTGGGCTTTAGCTCATCACAAAAGAGGTAAGGAAACTATCGAGGCACTTGACCGATGTTTCAGTAAATTGTATTCCAAGTCACTTACTGATATTACTCCTGCTCTTTTAGAGCAGTGGCGCGTAAAACGTCTAAACGAAGGAACAGCGCAAGCGACTATAAACCGAAACATTACCACGCTCAAATCGGTGATCACTAAAGCCACAGAATGGGGCTTCCTGAAAGAAAATATCTTACGAAACTTAAAGCAGTTCAAAGTGGATCGTTCCCCAAAAGTAAGATATTTATCGGTGGAGGAAGAAACCCGTTTACGGCAAGCATTGCAAGAAAGGGAAAATCACTTGAGACAAAAAAGGGAAAGTGGAAATCAATGGCGTAAAATTCGCGGATATGCGTTGTACTCAGAACTCGAGGAAGGGGCGTTCTGTGATTATTTGATGCCTATGGTACTACTCTCTGTTAATACAGGCCTAAGACGAGGGGAGTTATTTAATCTAACCTGGGATATGATAGATCTTTCTGCAAAATCCATTTTCATAGATGGTGGAATCACTAAAAACAGAAGCTCCCGTTTCATTCCTTTGAATGATGAAGCATACAGTATTTTGAATCAGCTTTATCAAAAGAGAGACGCTGAAAGCACTTTGATTTTTCCTAGCAAGGGCAACCAACCATTTAATCATGTCAAACGCTCTTGGGCTTCACTTTTAGAGCAAGCCAAAATCACACAATTTAGATGGCATGATCTGCGTCATCATTTCGCCAGTAAACTGGTTATGGCTGGAGTTGATTTAAATACTGTCAGAGAGCTGTTGGGCCATTCTGATATAAAAATGACATTAAGGTATGCTCATTTAGCCCCTGAACATAAAATTAGTGCAGTTAATAAAATTAATTGGGGGAATAATCAAAAGCCATGTTTGTGAAAACCGCCAGCTGAGAATAGATGTTCTTATGGGTGTAGAGTACCACGCATTTCATGGTCTGATGATCTTTCTTATCTATCCAATAGGTACCTAAAACATCCAAGTAAAGCAACGATATGTCGCTTTCAAGATAGAGGCACAAACCCCATTATTGACTATTTATTGGTCTTTATGTAAAATTAATGAAAACATTTGAGGCCAGAGATGAAATTACATACACAGGAAGAAAAAACAAAATTTTTAAAAGAGTTATATGAGCATATAAACAGAATTTATGAACAAAATCTAACCCATTCGGATAAAAAATATTTTACCCCTCAAGCAAGGTATGATGGACGCTTATCTCAGCAATACACTTTAAAAGTGTCTAAAGAGGCTACCGATCTAATACCCAGTGTAATTTCGCTTAGCAATGAATTCAGTGGAAATAACTTCACTGTTAAATTGGCTAAGTTGAACCTTTTGATCGCCCTATACAATACTGTAAAAAATCAAGCTGATTCTCAGGATGTGGTAGATTTGGATACCATTTTTGAAACATTTAAAAATAACCATAATGATGTAAGGATTACGATGTATGGGTATAAAGATTCAGAGGGTGTATTTAAAACACATCGTCGTGAAATCCAAAGAGAAGGTTTTGTTGCGAAATTTTTAAACTTCTTTTTCGGTAAACCAAAATCTGAAAAATTCCTTGAAAAATATAACTTTTTTAAAGAACCTACTAGACAAAAAGATAAAGTTGATGAATTTGCAGAAAAATTTAATCTTGAAGCCAAGCTAATTGAAAGTATTGAGCCAGCATCGAATAAAGGGATCGAAATAAAAGCAGTATCAACCGAGGCTGCTATTACAATTGAAATGGCTGTACGAGCGAAACTAGAAGAAGCAGCATCAAAGAAATTAGGCAGCGATATTAGGTTTTTGAATGATAGAGGAATGCCCTCAAACGATGAGCCATCAACTACTTTGGAAGTTTGGAATGAGGCTTATGATATTTTGGATGGGTTATTTCAAGAGCCATCACGGCAAGCTAAATTTGAGTAGACCTTATGTAGGGGCATCCCTTAAAGGAGGAACTAGAGGGGAAGACTTGCCCCTCTAATTTTTATTTGTAAGCGGTTTTTTCGTATAGATCATGACCAACAAATTGTACACTAGGTCCTTCTTGAATTATTTGCAATAAAACTGTCCGGGTTGTTTTGAAATCGCATTTTTTGTCAGTTCTTCCACAGAAACCCTTATACAATATGGGTGCTAAGTCTGATTACTGTGAAAACTAAATCATTGTTCTTCGGCGTGCTTATATAAAACAGTCATAAAAGCGCCAAAGCATGACATTGAACTCAGCGTATAATTCTCCAACGATGCCAGATGATAGGTGTTACTGCTAATATTCTCTTTGTAAAAATAACTGGTTCCTCAACCTCCGTTTGAGCATTTAGACAAACCAATGCGAAACCACTATTCCTTTTCACTAGGCGTCTAAAATAAGTTCCCTCATTAATCTCTATGATACAGTCGTGGCCTAAGCATTTCTCGATGTCTACTGCATTTAAGTATTTGATACCTCCAACAAAGTCTCCTTTTGAATAGCTGGGCTCCATTGTGTCATCTGAAACCATCATGGCGATAGCATTGGGATTATTAGACTTAAAGAATTCAATTTCTCTCTGGATGGAACTTTCTTGACTAAGCAGTGGGGCTATATCTTTATCAAGCACAGGAAAAGGTACAAAGTCAGAATTCACAAGGCTAGGACTTTTCCCTGAGCCATTAAGAAGCCATTGCATTGAACAGCTTACGCCTGCGCTATGTAATATTTCTACAAGTTTGGATGCTGTTTTTTCATTTAATGGGTTTCTGCCTAACTCCCATGATTGGAGAGTGTGCATACTAATACCGAATTTCTGTTCCAAATCTTTACGAGATATACCTGCCAAACTTCTAGCGGTTTTAATACGCCGGCCGGCATTTATACGTTGATCATCTGTATTTTCATTCATAGAAACCTAGTACAAATAATTTATATACCATAATCGCGTATAACGTATTTACATAATACGCATTATAGGTATAATTTATTTTAATATACGTATTATCCCATAAAACACAACCCATTGAACTAATAGCTTTAACAAATTTACATCAAATGGTCAATGAATTAGGCAGGTTAAGGGATAGTTCGTATTGATTTGCTCAATGTATGTGAGTGTTAGCTCAAAATCAAGTGCATTAAAACGTTAGGGATGAAGTGTTAGTGATGGACTTTTTTATTAATAAAGACGAACTTGCAAGGCTTTATGGCTTACCTCAGGTTCAACAGTTGGCTTACTTAGTAGGAATACGCCCTTATATGGACATAAACACACGCATGGCAGGAATAAAACGTGGGATCAGTCATCAATCTATAGCTGAAGCGCTTTATGTTGAACCACACCCTGGGATTCGAAGCGGAAGTCCAAGCAAAGATCAGGTCCGCCGAGCCATTAAAGGATTGGAAAAAGCGGGTTTAATTGAAAATCAAAGCACTGAGCACGCGCTTATTTTAAAGTGCTTATTAGCGTCTGAGCGTTTTTCTGCCCAAAATAAACCCGCCATCAAGGCGCCACACCATTCCGCCATTGTGGATAACTCCAATAGCCCAGACGGGGCAAGGGATTTTGATAAAATAAATCAGCAAGCCGCCATAGGTAAAAAGACAGAACCCGCCATACCTCATAATAGTAATAATAATTATTTATTTTTTTTATATAAACAATTCGACCAATTTTGGTCGGTGTATCCGGTCAAGCGCTCGCAGCCTCAAGCACAGCAAGCTTTCTTGGAATTAAATCCTTCTGCCGAGCTCTTTCAGCGCATGATGAATGCCTTGCAGCAGCAAATTGCTTACCACGACCAACAAATAGCCCTCAAACGCTGGATGCCCAACTGGAAGAATGCCAGTAACTGGATAGCCCAGCAATGCTGGAACGATGAATTACCGACTCAACACCAAAAGGACGAGCACCATGCAACACATCAAAAATCTTATTCAGCTGCCACAAACTACGATTCGCTCTGGGCAGAATGCCAAAGTGGATGCGAAACCGATAGTACGGACTCCAACGTCATCCCCTTCAGGAGTGTCTCCAGAGGCGCTTATTAACCGCTTGTTTATGAAGTTTGCCTCCTTTTACGGCGCAGTTTGGCGTTCGCAGTTGAAGGAGGAAGGCTTTATCGCCTTCATGAAGAAAGAGTGGTTGAACAGCTTGAAAGACTTTCAGCCGGAAATTATTGATAAGGCAATCGAATGTTGCCTGAAGCAGAAGGAGTTTCCGCCCACGCTACCGCAATTTTATGACCTGTGCCGAAGCTTTCAAAAGCGGGTCGATGAGCAAAAAGAACAGGAAAATAAAAAGCCGGCAAACCCCGCCCCGCTGGAAGTAGGATTGGCTCATCTAAGAATGATCAAACAAATGTTAAACAGCAACTAAGGGAGAAAACCATGCTGATTTTAGGAAGACGAGAAGGCGAATTGATTCTGATTGACAAGGGTCAAATTCAAGTGAAGGTGCTGCATCTGGATAGCGATTTGATTCACTTAGGATTTAAATCCTCAGTGCGCATCGATATTGACACACCTGCTGAGGGGATTCAGTACCTTAGTGCCAATTGCATGATGGTGTTGCAATGCCATCTGGGCGACAAACTGTTTTTGAATGACGGTGAAATTCAGGTGAAGTGTTTGGCAGCCCATCACGGCATGTTGTATTTGGGCGTTCAAGCGCCCTTGAATATTGATGTTGACCGGCAGGAGATTTTTGCACGCAAGCAGGCAACCGCCAATACAAGCGAGAAAGCCTGTAATGATGTTTACTTCAAACTCCCCAAGGCTTACTGAGGAGAGCATAATGCGCAAACTTTATCGGTTTAAACAGTTCACTAATGCGAAATACCTTGTCTTGTGCAGCGCCCTACTACCGGTTCCATGTTTTGCCAAATCGATTGAGACAGTGATTAATGGAGCAGTTAAATACCTGCAAGGCGGCTTAGTGCGCTCGGTCGCTGTGGGAATTATCGTCACCTTGGGTTACATGTGTTTTAAATTGCAGAAATTCCCCAAAGAGTATTTCGTGTATTTTCTAGTCGGGCTAGGCCTCGTGTTTGGTGCCAGTGAAATTTATGGCGTCGTGGAGAGGGGATAATGTCGATTAATCAATTGCATTCTAATCCCGTTTTTGGCGCACTGACCCGCCCGGCTATGACTGGCGGGGTGACCCTTGAATTTCACGTGATGAATCTAATCCTGTCGATGGGGGCGTTCATTGGTTTAGGCAGTATGCTGTATGGACTCATTTTCCTGCCCATTCATGCCTTTGGCTGGTTAGCCTGTAAACAGGATACGGCCTTATTCACCATCTTAAGCAAACGCCTGTTTCTATTGCCCAATGTGCCCAATACATCCTTTTGGGGAGTTCGCGCTTATGAGCCTTACTAAGAGTAAACAGCGTCTACAACAGGAAACAGGTATTAGCTACTTGTTTCCGATTACGCATTTAAATTCAGCAAGTATTTTTGAAACTAAACAAGGGGCAATCGGAGCCACCTTACAGGTCGAAGGCATTTTCTTCGTCATGGCTGAACCTGACTACCTCAATGAAATGTCTTTTCGTCTCCACCAAGCGCTTTTGCACCTCGATGAACGCTTCATGGCCTATGTGACCATTCACCGCCATAAGGAAGATATTCGTTTAAAGGGTGAGTTTAAATCCCCCTTTGCCAAACGGGTGAATAAGAAATACCATGCCCGTTTTCAAGGCAAGAGCTTATACCGCAATGCGATTTATATCACCGTAGTGCTTAAGGGCGATAATTCAAGCAAAGCAGCCCGCACCTTAAGCTGGTGGAGCAAAGTCAGTGCTTCTAAACAAATTGAAGCAAGACAACAGCAGCGGGAAGCTGAAATCGCCTTACTGCTCGGTAAAATGGAGCAGTTAAAAACCTCGCTATCGCCCTTTAAACCGCATTTGCTGGGCGAAAATGACCGCGAAAAGGGCTATAGCGAATTATTAGCCTTTCTTTCCCTAATTCCTAATGCCGGCGAGCGATTACCCTTTACCGAACCCCAATTTAACGCCATGACCGGCAAAGGCTTGCTGGATACCTTAAAAGCCAATGCAAAATATCCAGAGGGCAATCTCAGCCAATACGTGACCAACAAGCAATTATTCTTCGGCCAATCCATCCAGTTTCAAGGCGCTAGTGGCAGCTCGTTTGCTGCCATGCTCTCAATTAAAAAATACGGTTCAGAAACCAGCTCAATCATTCTCGATAAGCTCTTAGAGCTCGACTCTGAATACATCCTAACCCATAGCTTTGCGCCGGTGCCTCGTGAGGTCGCACTGGATTTAGTCGACAAGAAACGCGGCAATTTATTGAATGCCAAGGATTTAGGTGCAAGCCAAATCCAGCAGTTAAGTGCCTTGGAAGATGGGCTTTCCAGCGAAATAGCCCGTTTAGGTTTTCATCACAATAGCTTAATGCTCTTATCGCCTGATAAAGTTCAATTAGAGGATGCTGTTCGCGAAGCAGTGAAAGCCTATGCCTCAGCAGGTATTGTATTAGTGCGGGAGAACTTAGGCCAAGAGTTAGCCTATTGGTCGCAGATTCCCGGGAACCATGCCTTTATTGCAAGAGCAAGCTTAATTACCTCGCACAACTTTGTCGATTTCTGTTCATTGCATAATTTCGATACAGGCTTTCGCAATGGCAATCACTTGGGCGAAGCGGTCACTTTATTAGAAACGCCATCAAAAACCCCGGTATTCTTCAACTATCACAGCCAGTCGTCCAAAACAAACCCCGCCAAAGGGCATACGGCTATCTTTGGCGCGACCAATGCTGGCAAAAATACGCTGGTATCTTTCCTTGATGCGCAAATGGGACGTTATGACAATCGAAGCTTTTTCTTTGACCGTGATGAAGCGTCCAAGATTTATGTCTTAAGCGCACCGAATAGCAGCTACACCGTGATTTCGCCCAAGCATGCTGACCGTATCGCCATGAACCCTCTAATGTTAGAGGACACGCCAGCCAATCGAAGCTTTGTCATAGACTGGTTCGCTGAACTCATCAAGCAGCCCAATGAAGTCGATTTACCGAGCAATATTCGCGAAACCATTAACGAATGTGTGACTTACTCCTTTGAGCATTTGGGGCGTCGTTATCGCAATTTAAGCAATATTGCCCGTTGTCTTCCGAAAGACTTCCCGCGATGGCCGGAATTAAAGCGTTGGCTTCGTGAAGATGTAACCCGAGAAGCGGGCGAATTTGCCTGGCTGTTTGACCATGACCATGACGCGCTGAATGTGAATTTCGATAAGGTGGGCTTTGACATCACTTATCTGATGGATGAAGTCTCCCCACTAATCTCAACGCCTGTTTATATGTACTTATTGCACCGGGTACGCCTCTGCCTTGATGGGCGCTTAACCTCGATTATCATTGATGAGGCTTGGCAGGTATTTAATTCCCCGTTTTGGCTGAAGCACTTAAAAGCATGGGCAGCCACGATTCGCAAGAAAAACGGCCACTTCATTTTCATGACGCAAACGCCTGAATCCATTATCCATTCACCGATTGCAGCCGAAATCATCACCAATGTCGCGACCAGTATTTATTTCCCCAATCCGGCAGCCAATGAAGCGACTTACATTGAAGCCTTAGGCTTAAGCCGAAGTGAATATCAGACCATAAAATCCTTAACCCCCGAATCAAGACTATTCCTCTACAAGCAAGACCGAAAGAGCATTCTTTGTAAGCTTGATTTAAGCGACCTGCCAGACGAAATTCGCGTCTTTTCCGGCAATGAAGCTTCCGTGCGCTTACTCGATAGCATTATCGATGAGGTGAGCGCTAATGCCGAAGACTGGTTGCCGGTCTTTATCGAAAGGAGTGGCGCATGAACATTCGACTACTTTTTGCCGGGCTTTGTTTAAGTGCCAATGTGCATGCCGATGTGTTGGGCGTGTCTGATGCGGCCATGCTTGAAAAAGCCATTGAGCAGTTAAACCATTTGAAAGCCCAATACGAGATGCTGGAAAAAACCTACCAGAATGCTGAATCGCAACTCAATAGCTTGCAGAAACTTCAAGACTTAAACAGTGGTAACTATGGCTTTGGCAATTTGAACAACAGCATTGCGGATTTAAAAAACCGGCAATGGTCAGCCAATAGCTGGGATGAAGCCTTAAAGAATATCGCAGGAGGCAACCCAAGCCGTTATCAAGAGCTGGTCAAGGCGTATGAAAAAAGCCATATCACCTTGGATGATGCCAGTTTCCTAAAAGGAGCGACTGCTGAGCGTCTTACCCAATACCAGCAAAACAAAGCGGTGAATGAAGCGGTCAGCGTGCAAGCCACCTACGCTTATAACGAAATCAATCAGCATTTAAAAGCCATTCATGACCTCAGTAATCACATTGAGAAAACCCCAAACACCAAGGCAGCCATCGATTTAAATTCGCGCTTGATTGCAGAACTCGCCTTTATCCAAACCGAGCAACTCAAGCTGCAAACCCTAATCGGCCAGCAGTCGGCCATGAGTGGCTTTAATGACATCAGCAGTGAAACCGACATGGCACGCTTTAACCGCTTGCCGGATGAATGAGGAGAACATTCAATGCGACTCATCCTTGTATGCTTTGTACTACTGAACACTTGTGCTTGCAGCCAACCACCGGACTTGGACTCACCCTGTCCGAATTACGGCCGAGCCTGCTCGCAATACCCTGTGAATGAATAACAACAATAAAAGGAAGAACAAATCATGAACCGATTAGCAAAACTCACCCTAACCCTTGCTTGCACCGTGGCATTAAGCGCCTGCGATAAAAACCCTTTGCAGTCACAACCCAAAGCCGAGCAAGTCAATGCCTTAATGCAGGCCTCGCGCTCGGCAGAAAAAGCCATGCGCTTAAACTCAGGTACTGGCGGGGGCTATTATCCGAGCTGTATGGGCTTAAATGATGCCCATATCGATTGCGAGTTATTGTTTAAGCTCATGGTCGATGAACTCCGAACCCATCCGGCCTTTGCCTCAGTTGAAGTCAAACAGATTACCGATAAGTCCTTCTATAATCCGATTGCCCTTGCCTATCAGCAACGCGTCTTTAACAGCATCGAGGACTAGCCAATGGTAAGTCCAACCTATGCCAATATCATTGGCCAGCTGACCGGCCAAATCGATGAAATAAGCAAAACCTTTGTGGTGAATGGCTATCAGGCACTGGCTTCGCATCTTGAAAAGCCACTGGCAGGCGCTTGTGTGCTTGCCCTGGTCTTAATGGGCTTTGGCATCATGATGGGCTTTATCCGTATGCCGTCCAAAGACTTAATGAAATTAGCCTTGCGAATGGGCGGCATTTACCTGTTTGCCATGAATTGGGGCTTTTTTTCCGAATACTTTGTCGGGCTGTTCGTGGATGGGGCGAGCGAGCTCGGTGGCGTGCTGATGAAAGCCAATCTCTCAGGCCTCTCAGTGGACGGTGTGAACAGTGGCCTGCAATCGGTCTTGAATGAAGTGGTTCGCGTAGGGGCTTGGACATGGGATAAAGCAAGCTTTAAACACTGGAGTCCGATTTTTGTGGCCTTAATGATTTATCTCTCCGGCCTTGCGGTCATTGGCTTGGCCTTGTTTGAACTCATTATCGCGAAATTGATGCTTGCGGTGTGTTTGAGTACCGCGCCCATTTTTATAATGTTCACTTTGTTTGATGTGACCAAGTCGTTTTTTGAGCGCTGGATAGGAACGCTGGTGGGGTTTTCGCTGGTGCTGGTGTTTGTGTCGTCCGTAACCAGCTTTTGCATGCGCCTGATTCATTGGTCAGTCTATGGGCATTATACCAATCATGCCCTTGATATTGGCCTATCGGATTGGATCCCAATTCTCTTGGTCGCAGCCTTTTGTGTCATGGCCTTACTTGAAGTTACCGCCATTGCCAAAAGCATTGGGGCGTCTTGTTCGACCAGCAACGGCGCTGCCATGTTGGGCGGGTTTGTTGGAAGTGCAATGGGTGCTAGCCAAAAAGCAAAAGAAGCTGGTAGGCAATCCCAAGAGGCTTTAAAGCAGCTGGTGCCGGCCAGTGCCAAATCACCGGTTCAAGTCTATCAAGCGTCACGCGCTCCTCTTAATCTTCAATCCTTTCGAGGTTAATCATGAAAACAAGCAAGCAGCCTGTAAATGACTATTTTAAACAAGCAAAGCACTGGGCAGATGACCAGTTTACCCGGATAGAAGTATCAAGGAATCGGTATCAAGTGGCGTTTTTAACCTCAATGGGATTAAACCTTTGTGCGGTGCTCGCAGTCGCAGTCCTCGCTCCTATGCGAACACTGGTGCCGATGCTGGTACATCATTATGACAATGGGGTGACTACCATTGAGCCGGTGACGCAAACCAATGCAACCATTAATCAAACGCAAGTGGAAAGCGACATCGTCCGCTATATCACACACCGTGAAAGTTATGAGGTCAGCGCCTATCGTTCGCAATACGATTTAGTAGGGCTTTTATCCAGCGAGTCAGTGAATGATGAATACCTCCGCGAGCAATCCAAAAGCAACCCGCAGTCACCTGTAATACTACTTGGCACAAAGTTAACGCGTAGCGTTCACGTCTACAGCATTAACTTTCTCGACAATGTCTTGTTTAACGACAAGGATTTTCCAAAGAACCATCATAACGTGGCCGAAGTGGTCTTTACCTTGATTGACACTGATAAAGCCACTGGCCAGCAAACAGAAACCCAGTACAACGCCTTAATCTCATGGGTGTATAACCAGCCCTCCAATGCGCCCGATATCCGCTGGAAAAACTGGGACGGCTTTCAGGTAACCCGCTATAGCAAACAACTTCGGAATGTGTGAGGTGATGATGAAGAAATTAATAACAACAATGGTACTCCTTGCCAATACGCTGGCGTTCGGGCAACAGCTTCCCCAATCCACGAAACAAGATGCGCGAGTCACCGTAGTGCCTTTTCAAGAGCATAATGTGGTGAAGCTTAAAGCCCGCACCTTTACCACCACGCAAATTCTCTTTAATCCCAAAGAAACCATTCTGGCCGTAGAAGGAGGCGACACCGCCGGCTGGATGGTGACCTATCATGAACACCTGCCTTATATGATGTTTGTAAAGCCAACTCTGCTAAACAGTAATACCAATATGACGGTAGTCACTGACAAGCATAATTATTATTTTCAAGTGACCAGTAATCAATCAATGGATAATGAGTCGGTAAAACCCATCTATGCATTGCAGTTTACTTACCCTGAAGAAGAAAAAGCCAAGCTTGAGGCTGCGCGCAAAGCGGCAGTGCTTCGCAATGCCTCTCTTAATAAGCAACATAGAGACCCAAAAACTTTGAACTGGAACTATCGCTTCAGCGGTAGTGCGGAATTAACCCCGCAGCATGTCTATGACGATGGCCAATTTACTTATTTTGAATTTAGTCCAACGCAACCGGTTCCGGCGGTCTTTGCAGTCGATAACAAGCAAGGGAAGGAATCGATTGTAAATACTCGAAGGCAAGGCCATCTCTTAATTATTCAACGCTTAGCGCCTCAGTTTACGCTAAGAAGCGGTGGCTTGGTAGCCTCTATTTTTAACAGCAATGAAATTGAACGTCTTCGACAAGGCAGGAGGTAAGCATGCAAGCAAATGAACACAATCACGATGAACCATTAAGCGAATTATCCCAAGTGACACCGCCTAAGAAATCCTATTTCGGAATCAATCCAAAAATGGCAGTAGTGATGGGCGTTTCAATTACTTTGTTAGGTTATGCCTTTATGCCGAAGCATGCCAAAACAGTGAAGGCAGAGGAGCCAGCTACCCATTCGCAAAACGATTACACGCTGTCACAAAATCTTGAGTTGATTGAAAAGATGAAGGCCGAAGCTGCCAAGCCGGTTATGGGTACTCAAACGAAGATGGCTAATCAACAACCCATTAGACCGCCGAAGCTTCGCCATAAAGAACACATGAGCAAGGAAATGCAGGCGCGCATGAATGCACCGACTACCTTTCTAGTGAATCGGCAAGCCATCAGTGCGGTGGCAGGAACCGGCAATGCCAGTTCACCCAATACATTTGCAGGAAACAATCCCAACACCCAGTTTTTAAACCAGCAAAATGAAATCACCTCAGTCACTGCGACCAAATTACCGCACCCGGGTTCAACCGTACCCGCAGGCGAAATGCTGGCAGCGACTTTGGAAACGGCCATTAATTCCGAATTGCCGGGGATGGTGCGCGCGATTACCCTGCGCGATATTTTTTCACTGGAAGGCCAGCATTGTTTAATCCCTAAAGGCTCGGTATTAGTCGGCCAATTTGATTCGCAAGTGGTGGATGGGCAAAGCCGAATACTTGTGGTCTGGAATCGGATACAGCTCGCTAATGGGGTGATAGTCAGTCTAAACAGCCCAAGCACGGATGCTATAGGCCGTTCAGGCCAAGGAGCGGACTATATCAATCGCCATTTCTTTGAGCGCTTTGGCACCAGTGCTTTGTTATCCATTTTAGGCGCTTATACCGCCACCAGTGGCGTTAACGGCCAAGACCGTTACAACTCTGAATCCCAGTACCGTATGGCGATTGCTTCAAGCTTTCAGCAAACCGCAGGGCAGGCCGTGAATGCCGGCATGACCATTCGACCAACCTTGCAAGTCAACCAAGGCACTTTAATCAATGTCTTTGTCGCGCATGATTTGGATTTCTTTGGCGTGAAGGGAGGCAGAGGCTAATGATTGAGAAAGCCTTTTACGCGCCGGGTTCAGAAGGGTTATTGCAGCCCTTATCGCCCTGGCTAAATGATGCCAGTGTTTCGGAGATTCTAATCAATCGACCGCGAGAAGTGTTTGTTGAAAAAGAAGGAGCAATGCAGGTGCATTCAGTGCCTGCATTGGATAGCCTGCACTTAAAGCGGCTCTTTGGGTTAATCGCCAATGAGAATAAACAGCTACTCAATGAAGTGCATCCCTTGTTATCGGGCAATTTAATGGATGGCTCCCGGGTGCAGTTAGTCATCCCGCCAGCAGCCAGGCATTACACCTTGTCGATTCGCCGGCAAACCGTAGCCAGTCGCAATTTAAGCGATTACGGGCTGGATTTTTATCGAAATGCCAAACCCTTTTTAATAGACGGGAAAAAATCGCTGGAAAGCGACACCGACAAGCATTTGCTAGCCCTTTATCGCAAACAATGCTGGCCGGAATTTATTGAGTCGGCCATCCTGGCTAAAAAGAATATTGTCATTTCAGGCGGTACGTCTTCGGGTAAAACGACTTTTTTAAATGCCTGCTGCCAGCGTATTCCCAAGCAGGAACGTATTATCACACTAGAAGACACCTATGAGCTGCAATTGCCTCATAGCAATCAAGTGAATTTACTCGCGCTTAAAACCAAAAGCGAATCAGCCCTTTGCATGCAAGACTTGGTGCAATGTTCGTTAAGGCTTCGTCCTGACCGTTTGATGATGGGCGAAATCAGAGGGCGGGAGATATTGGATTTTATTGCGGCGTGCTCTACAGGTCATGAGGGGTCAATGACCAGCATTCACGCCAATAACCCGCAAATAGCCCTTATGCGCATGGTGCAGCTCTATAAGCTCAACAATGTGCCTTCGATGCGCGATGAAGACATCTTGCGCGAAATCAATCAGGTAGTGGATGTCATCATTCAACTGCAAAAAACACCCAATGGACGCGGTATTTCATGGATTTATTTCAAAGGAGCAACCCCGGAATTATTAATGAGGTGATTCATGAAAAAGCTAGCGATTTCTGCCTTGTCGTGTTTATGTTTTAACAGCGTCCATGCAGGGGATACGGATGTCTGGCAGCATATTGGTATGCTGCAAGACCAAATGGTCGTGGTTTCTAATCAGATTACTGCTTTAGCCAGGCAAATTGCCAATATTCCCGCTGGCCCTCAAGGCCCCCAGGGCATGCCAGGACCGAAAGGAGAACGAGGGCCTGCAGGTCGTTATCAGGCCGGTAGTGGTATCCGTATTGAAGGCGAGGTCATTAGTGCCAATATCATCACCCATCAAATTGGGGAGCTCTATCAGGGCGGGATTGTCTTCTGGGTGGATAACACCGGTCAACATGGACTAATTGCCAGTACCCATGATGTCAACACTCAAGGCATTCAATGGCGAAATGGGGAAAGCGGTAATAAGATCACTAATGCTCGGGCGGATGGCATTGGTGCTGGGGAGTCCAATACCCGCTTAATCATTAGCGAACAAACCATTGATAATCAAACCGGCCAATTTGCAGCCCTTCTGGCGAATCAATATAGTGTGTCTGAGGATGGTGAAGCGCCTTGCATGACCCCCGCCAATCCACAAAGCCTTTGCTATGGCGGTTGGTATCTGCCATCCATCTATGAACTAAGCCTTTTAAAAGCGAATTTACAACCGCAAGGTTTAACCAGTTTTGCACCCGATTATTATTGGAGCTCAACTGAAGCAAGCGTCTCTCAGGCATGGCTACAAAACTTTAACACCGGTGAGGTTATTTCCAGCGATAAAGCGAGCACCTTAGGTCATGTGCGCGCCGTGCGTCAGTTTTAAGGATGAGCCATGCCTAGAAAAATAATAATCGCGATGGTTTGCTTGCTGCTGGTTTTGGAACTAGCCAGCTTGATTTCCCTGTGGAGCTTGGGGCTATCCAATACGCCTTATCCTTGGTCGCTCTTTGTTTTACTTCGCTTTGGGTATTACGGCTTGTGTGCAGGGGCATTGCTGTTTGCTTCCCTTCCTTTCATTCTGGCTGCCTGTTATCTCAAAGGCGGCTTTATCCGGTGGTTAAGTGGTATTTTCCTCCTTTGTTTGATGCTCTCAGCAACTGCTTTAATAGTTGGTGTTTTCCTCTATCAATGGTGGTCGCAAGAAACCTTTAACAATACCTCAGAGCTTATCGCTTTCTTGCAGGAACTTACTGAAGAACCCGAGCCGTTGCGCCGTTTCATCGGCTGTGAGCTCGCGGGTTTCTTTTTAGTCTTCGCACTTCCGGCACACGCGCTGTTTGAGCGAATTCGCCCTGGCAATAAAGTATTGGGAAATGCCCATTTTGCCAATGGCTATGAAATTCACAAAGCCGATTTTTTTAAAAAAAAAGAGGAAAGTTTAATCATCGGTAAAAAATATGGGGTTCCCTTGTATTCCAATGGCTTTGAACACGTCTTGGTCTTTGCACCGTCCGGGAGTGGTAAAACGCGAAGTATTGCCATTCCCAATCTATTTAATTATCCCTATTCAGTAGTATGCAATGACGTCAAATTAACCCTCTTTGAGACGACATCAGGTTATCGGCAAAAAGTCTTAGGGCATGACTGCTATTGTTTTGCACCGACTCACCCGGAAGGGCGAACGCATCGATTTAACCCCCTATCTAGCATTAGCAAAGACGTTAATCATCGCATGACCGACATTCAACGAACCGCACATATTTTAATACCGGATAACCCAAAAGGGGATGTCATTTGGACGCAAGCGAGCCGTAAGCTCTTTAAATGTTTAACGCTCTATTTACTGGATACGACCGAACGACCAACCACCTTAGGCGAGATGAACCGCTTGATTAAACAGCAGCAATTTGATGTCTGGCTGCAAGACTTGCTCGACAATACCGACCACCTGGATCCTGAGTTCTACCGCAATGGCTATTCCTACATCAATAACCATGAGAAAACCCGAAGCTCGATTTTAGAATCCTTCTCCGGCTATTTAGAGCTCTTTGACGATCCGTTTATCGATGCAGCGACTAGCGCCAGTGATTTTGATTTCAAGGGGTTACGGCGTAAGAAAATGACAATTTATGTTGGGTTTACCGATGATGACATGGAACGCTTAGCGCCTTTACTCACCTTATTCTGGCAGCAATTAATTTCTGCCATGATTCGAGAAATTCCTGATCCTAAAAAGGAACCATATCCCTTATTGTGCCTCATTGATGAGTTTTCCTCATTAGGTCGTATTGAGCGATTAAGGCGCTCGTTAAAGCTGCTTCGCGAATACCGGGTGCGCTGCATCCTGATGTTTCAATACATTGCCCAAACCTATGAAAAATACTCGCAGGATGAAGCCAAAGCCTTTACCAATATTAAAACCAAGGTGGCATTTACCACTGAAGATTTAGGAGATGCCGAGTTTATCAGCAAAATGCTGGGCACCAAAACGCAGCGGGTAGCGAATGAATCCACTTCATTACAGGCACAAGGTATTAGTAATAGTCATGGAAAAAACTATCAGGCCGTCCCGTTAATGCGGCCTGAAGCAATTATGAAGATCCCGGCAGAGCACACTCTAATCATGCGTTCTGGGTTTCCTTCAGTAAAAGCCACGCAATTTATTTGGTATAAGGAAGCCCAGAAAGAGCTAAGACACCCCAGTTTGAACCTACCACTTAACAAGATAAATCGTAACCGATTCATAAGAGATGGAAGCCCGGGAACAAATTATGAACTATCAGCTCTACTCTAAATAAAGGGATAATCAGGGCAAATTATTTAATATATTTCTAAGACAGTGCCTTTTAGCTCAGACTAAAATGTAAATAAATGCTTTAAAATGGATAGTTTTATGAAAAATTTAATTTTTGCGTTTACCTTGGCTTATTCTACTAGCTCACATGCATTAATTATCCAATGCGTAGGAATGGATAAAAGTGGTCAAACAATTCATGTTTTATATGATGGAGCTACATACACTATAAATATTAATGGACACATCTTTAAGTTAATAAACAAAACTCAATCCGGTACTGGATTCGCTACAGAAAATTTTATCTCAGATTCAGGTGAGGTTTTATACTTCTCTTTCGGGTTAATTGATAATACATTTTTTCTTACTCAATTTAACGCAGTCACCAACAAACTAATATCGCATGTCGAGCTAACTTGTCATTAATTGTATTAAATGCAATTAGTCGCCCTGATATATTTAATGCTTTTGATTCCTTGAACCCATCGCTTTCTATATAGTTATGAGCAAAGCGAATTCAGTTTCTAATTGAACGCAGCTGCCTTGCTTGTTGCTTCGTCATCCCATCCCCATTCGCAAAAAATAGTTCTAACGGAATGAATAGCCAATGCAAGGTGGAACGCAGGAGCTTGCGACGAGTAGACCTTGTATTAGTTATTCATGGAGTTATTGTCACTGGCGAATGAGGATGGGATAACGTATCAATAAGCCTTAGGGTCTTTGTCATGCAGTTAGAACTGTTGCCTATTGAAATTAAAACTTTCCCTTCGATAATGCGCTTTGCGGAGCGGATAAAGCTGTGTGTTAAAATAGTTAATGTTACAAAATTATTGTTTGCGAGTAAGCTTTTCGGGGCTGCAGTATAGAATACTCTCACCTAACTTTCTGGGAATAGTCTTTCTCTGTATTACAATCCTTCTCTGTATATTTATTTTACAATCAATCTTGCATTGTGGTAGCATTTGGATTGTTTGAAAACAACGACCCACAAAAATTGGAGGAATCATGGGAAAGGCTGCACAAGCTTATGGCAAATACTTTAGAAATATTGGACGAGCTGTAAGCAAAGATAAGTCCAAAGAGGAAATGTCTAATTTCGATAAATTAGTAGTTGCGCCAGTTGCTATTCCTGTTGGCGTTGCCGCAGGAGCCGGGGTAGCTGCAATAGGGATTGCAGTAGGCGGGGTTTCTACAGCATTGGGTTTTCTCTTTAGTAAAGATCTGTTCAGATTTGGCCTTGGGTGTACAATTGGTTTGCCGATCGCTGGAGGAGCAATTGCTACAGTTTCGGTGCTGAATGTACTAGGGGTACCCTATTATGCAGTACAAGCAATTCGTCATCGTGAACGAACTCATCACGAAGCATCAGAAAATCATAATGCTCATACGAATGCAAATGAATCATACAAAACATTGACTAAAGAGTTAAGTATCTCTAGCCCTGTGACCAGTACTGAGCCAGATCCTAAGCCGTCTGCAACTAAGCAAGAAGAGTCCAACCATAGTGAAATAAAACAAATTACAAATCTAGACGATAAACGTGATGATGAACCAACTAATGCTCCAAGTATGTAAGAGTTAGTCGTAGGTTGTAGCCTTAATACATTTATCCTTTTGAATTTCTTTAGGATATTTGTATTAAGCTAAAACATAAATCTGAATTCACATTGGCTTTAATTGTAAAGATTTGTTTCTCATTTTTAGTTTATCGCGGATTCTCATCGTTCATGTTCTTTCTTTTTATCAAGCATATAGTTCTTTGTCATCCTCTCAATCAAATTCGGTAAATCATTCTGCAATTTGTGATACAGGGATTTGTCTGCGATTATCATTTTAACTGTTTTCATCAAGGCTTTGTCTGTTTGTTCCGCATGTAATCCAGTCTGTTTCGAGCGTATAGCCGAAAGCTCGTCATATCGTTTCAGCAATGGAAATTTTTCTTTTAATTTCTCATGGATTGTTTGCCTATGGCGCTGCTGTAGAAAATGTACTCTTTCAGCGAATATTTTTTCACAACTTTTTGTCTTTTTAATTTCTTGGGCAATGTGAATTACATCTTTTGTAACCGATAAGCTATGTGCTCGTTTACTCAGCTCGCTATCTCCTTGCCAATTAAGTCTTGCATTGATAATGGCTCGAATCATTTTTACCTTCTCATAACGGGCTGCTTCTTTTGCAAGTTGGCTCACGTCAAAATGTTTAAGCTTGATCTTAGAAAGCTGTGTTTGCTCGGCTAGTAACAACTCGGCCGCTTTTTTGTCGCGTGCACATGCCAGTTTATAGAAATAATCGTATTCTTTAAGCTCTGGCATTTTAAGCCCCAGTGTTTCTGCTTTAATTTTTAATTGCCGGTACTGGTTCGCTATCTGTATTTTTAAATTGATATATTGTGCAACGTCTTTCCCGACCTGCTGGACCCTTTGCTTATTACCCGGGGTTAACTGCTGCATTTTCACGGCTTGCGCATAGTTATAGAGATAATTTGCTTTATTCTTAATTATCTGCGAAGCAGAAGTTATTCGCTTAACTGCGCGGTCTACCAGATTATCAAACTCAAACCCGTGTCGGATACCTAGATTCATTGGGTAATCTATGACGTTATCTTGTAGGGTTTTGCGTGATAGCTGTTCAACCATTGTCTTGAAATCAGGATAGTTTTTACTGTTTGCAAATATTTTTAGTTTTTCTTTGTGGCGTGTAAAGGCAACAAAGCTTAATGCTCTGTCCCACCATTGGGTA
This sequence comes from Legionella genomosp. 1, assembly GCF_900640215.1. Classification (NCBI taxonomy): domain Bacteria; kingdom Pseudomonadati; phylum Pseudomonadota; class Gammaproteobacteria; order Legionellales; family Legionellaceae; genus Legionella; species Legionella genomosp. 1. The sequence continues at coordinate 64,062 of NZ_CAAAJH010000006.1, read as the reverse complement.
TCAATGCAAACATAGGTGTTTTCAACGGACATGCCTTGTGATTTATGAACGGTCATGGCATAGGCATAATCAATTTGCTTGTAGCGCTTAGGCACGGTTACAGTTGCCCCTGAATCTAAAACGGCGGTGAAGCCTTCCTTATTGACTTGAGTAATAGTGGCTAAATCACCATTCTTCACGCCAATATCTTTATCGCCTTTCTTGAAGAATATGCGTTCCCCTTTCGTGAGATAAAAGTCTTGCAGACCGGTTTGCTCGACATAACGCCTTAAGTGCGAAGGTACTTTGATTTCCCGGTCGTCATTCATTTTCAGTGTTATGTTTTGTTCTTCATCGACTGCGACTATACGGCCTTGTTCTCCACCGATAAGCCCTAATTCGTTATCACTGTGAGTGACCATGATGTACTGGCCGGGCTGATATTGGCGGTTTTTGCTTTTTATTTCTTTGATGTAGTTGACTTGCTCAGAATCAAGAATGCCTTTTTGCATTAGGAGTTCGCGAGCGTTTAAGTTGAGACTATCTACAGTCACATTGGCATGCGCAAGGATGATGCTATTTTTTAAATCGTTATGCTGATGGATATTTGCCTGCCAAGCGTTAATCAGTAGGTCGCTTGGGCTTTTTGAACGTTCATTGTCAGCAATCACTATCGCATTTTGTCTGAGATAGTGAGTAAGCCCTTTTTCAATATTACCTTTTGCCAGTTCAATACTTGCCTGACGGTCACCGGCATGCCTTTGTCGTTTGATATCCACCATCGTGAAGCATCCCACAAGGGATGCAATCCCTTTGAAAATGGCGCCTTTCTTGATGGGTTTGAGCTGGTCTGGGTCACCGACTAAAATCAGTTTTGCCTTGGCTTCTTTCACCCGGTCGATGAGAAAAGACATATTGGCAAAATCCACCATGCCTGCTTCATCAATAATTAAAATATCATTGGCATTTAAGGTCAGCTTGCCTGACATCATTTGCGCAGTTAATGAGGCAATAGTGGATGATTCGATACCGGATTCAATCTGTAATTGCTTGGCGACTTTTCCGGCAAGGGTTGCCCCCAATACGCGGCAACCTTGCTGCTGATAGAAGTCTTTAACTGGCGTTAACATGTAACTTTTACCCACACCCGGCCGGCCAATAATGCAACTGATGTCACCGCCGTTTACGATAAATTCAAAGGCTTGGTGCTGCTCTTCACTGAGCGTTGTAGCTTGTAAAAACCGGACAACATCGGCTTTAAAGACATGATTGGTTCTTTCTTGAAGACATTCAACAGCGCTTAACAGTTTGCTTTCCTGCAAATATTGATGCCGAGTGGTAAAGGCCTTCTGACCTTGCTCGTTTTCGCCCAGGCAAATGACGTTTTTATCGGATAGTACACGCTCAACCGTTACTTGAAAAAATTCAGTATAATTTTCTTGGGTAATGGTTTTGAATAACAGCGTTTCAATATCTTTTCGGGTGAAAACGCTGTGTTCAATCGACAGAATATTGATGAAATTCTCGATATCGTTTAAAGCAATTTCTTCGCGTGCTTGCTTGATGAGTTCATTTTCTTCAAGGAGGTAATGACTCGCTTTATCCCTGAAACCGCCGTGATGTCTTTCTGGAATGATATGGTTGAGGTCTACCGTTAAATCAATTCCCTTTTCTTCAAAATATACATTCTGAAAGTCTCGCCATTGCTGATGCCATTGTTCTTTTTCGGTAATAAACCCTTTGGCGAACTGTGGGTTTAAATCACGGGCTTTGTATTTTGAAAATTGATTTTGTTCTAACCGTCTGGTGGTGATTAGGATGTGCGCATGCGGATTACCATCACCGTGGTCGTGAATGGAAACGTCCGCAGGGATTCCCTTATCGACAAAATGAGTGTGAGCAAAACGCTTGGCTAATTCGATTTGCTGAATCAAATCCAGCTCTTTGGGTAAGGCGAGCATCACATCTTTACTGACTTGGGCATTTTTTCTTGTTTCAACCCGCTCGACTTCATTCCAGATGAACTCTCGGTCTGTGAAGTTTTCCTCTGTTCCTTCGGGTAACAACAATTCAGAGAATTTAACGTCTTTTCGTTTGCTGTAATCAAACGTTTGACCAAGACGCTCATCATATAGCTTAATTCCGGCACGGTACGCAGCAGCAGCCACAGCACTGTGCCCTTTGCTCCTGCTATGCACGGAAATATTCGCATAGGAAATCGCCATATGCGTGAATTTAGCAAACAAACGATAGTTTGTATATTGCGCCCTTAGAAAATTCTTTTCTTCGGGACAGGTGGAATTCGCTGGCGCTCATGGATAAAAGCTATTGAACTAGGAGATCTGTGGGTATATGATATTTTTGATCTCGTTCAAATTTGCGGAGTTATTATGTCAAAGAAGACAGTATCGCAAATGGAAGCTGTACTTATGGATAAAATTCAAAAAGCAAAAGAAAAGCTGGATCTCTTACAAGAGAAGCACCAGCTCAAAATCGGCCACTTGGCCTACAAGCACGGCCTGAATCAAATCGATCTCAACCGCCTAGATTCTCTTTTTGCCAAATTAGCCCATGAGGTGATTCATGGACATAACTAAGCAAATTATAAGACAAAAACAAGTTATTTGCCGTGACCAGAAATTATTGACAGTTGAAAAGTTAAGAAAAAGGCGTGCGGATACTAAGCGGAAAATTGAGCTTGGTGGTCTAATAATTAAATCGGGGCTTGATTCTTTTAATAAAGCAATATTATTAGGCGCCTTTGACTACCTTCACCAAGCAATTACTGATTCTCCAGAACAGAGAGAGCTATTTCAACAGCAAGGCGAGTTAATTTTCATGAAAGGTTAGAGTCTGACTTACGCATCTATTAAAACACTTTATTTAATTTAATGGTTAAATGGTTTTGAAGAAATAAATATGTGTTGCTAGTAATCTAATCTATATTAATAATATTCAGACAGATAATTTTTTTCATGGATAGATCAGAACAGACTCAAGTTGAATTAGTTATTGGACTTGTTGCCCCCCTTGGAACCAATAGAGGGCATCTTGTTGATTTCTTAAAAAAATACTTTCAAAGTAGAGGTTACAGAGTCGAGTATATTTCCCTTACAAAAGAATTTATAAAAATTTCTCCTACAGATGTATGTGAAGCATTCGTTTATTTTTTTAAAATGCAGCTTTGCAATTATATTCGAGAAAGGTATTCAAGTGGCTTTTTTGGTTTTCTAACAACGTATTTAATATTTAAAAAAAGGCAGCGAAATTCAAAGACGGTATACCTTATTGATCAAATAAAAAATACTACTGAACAGGATGTACTTACCCATGTATATGGCAGAAACTACATCCAAATTTCTCTATTTTCAAATGAAGTCGAAAGAGATAAGCTTCTGAAATATAAATTTTCTAACGATTTTCCAATTCAAGAAGAGTCAGAATCATTTACACTTGAAATTGATCCTAACCATGAGTACGACGATTTATTTGATAGTCATCTGATTGATGATATTAAAAAATTATCGAAAAAAATCCCATCCGTCTTTTCTACAGAAATACAACCAGATGTAACTCATAACTTAATAAAAAAAGATTTTAATGATCCAAAATCACAAAAAGGCTATGGTCAAGAAGTTTCTAAATTGTTTCATAAGTCACATTATTTTTTTAATTTAGATCTACCTCTGAATAAAGTTGATCACGAAATAAAGAAGTTTGTTAAAATTGTTTGCGGAGAATATATTGACTATCCTACACAAGATGAGTTCGGGATGAATCTAGCTTATCAGGTAAGCGTAAGATCAAATTTTCCGGGGGATAGACATATAGGAGCTTCAATTCTTACTGAGCAGGGAGAAGTGATTGCTGTGGCTTCTATTCGTGCGCCATCACAATCTTCAAATCCAACTTTCGGTGATCAATGCTTAATAACAGAAGGATATGAGATATATAAAATTAAAATAGAAAAGTGGGTCAAGTATCTTAAAGAGCTTGAACCTAATCAGAATGTGAATGAAATTTCATCCTTTTTAAAAGACTCATTGGATTTCCACCCATGCACTCACGCTGAGATTGCAGCGATCATCGATGCTGCTAAAGTAGGGATATCTGTTAGAAACTGCACACTTTATACAACAACATTCCCATGTCATCTATGTGCGAAAGAAATTGTTAACTCCGGTATTAAAAGAGTGGTTTATTTAGAAGCTTACCCGAAAAGTAAAAATAAAGAACTCTATCCAAATGTAATTGACTTTGATCCCAAGAATAAATCAAAGCTATTGCCCTTTGACTTTTACTATGGAGTTGGACCACCAAATTTTGTATCGTCATATTCATTAATTAATAAAAATGTGAATGATAATTTTCCTCCTTTATTAATATACGAACATCGTAAATATTATCTCTCCAGAGAAAAAGATGTAATTAAATATTTTATTAATAAAATTAAAGGTAGAAAGCAAGGTAATATTCGGTTTTTGTCTAAACTATTTCAAGATAAAGAAACATCTAATGACAATGATTTTTAATTTCAATTGATCTATTACCCGACACTAAAATTAAATACTGATCATATAATTTTATGCAAAGAGCAATTACCTGCTCCAATTTATCCATATTCTCTAGCAAAAGGAACCTAGCAAGATCGTGTTCTCTCAATTCGGTTGCAAAAGCGAATATGAATTTTTTATTACCGAATTGTCGGGATATTGTGAGGCCATTAAAAAAGCCATAGGAAATCCTTGCCCCCATTGTTTTTTTCTCACCGCCATGTAAATGTGTAATCTGATCCCAAGGTACAAGTATAAAGTTGCTACCCTCTGTAATTCGCCTAAGTGGATCATTTAGAATTAGTTTTTCTCTGTTATAAATATCCATCCAATAGTCATGTGTACAAAACCGGTACGATATTTGATTCTCAATACCCAGAAAATATAAATAATCACAACCTAACTTTTTCAAGGTATGAAAGGCCTGATAAAATTGGAGTTCGAATTTTTCGGGAAAGCTGTTGTGAGGGTTTTTTGATTTTGAATACAACTGTAAGTCCATGCTGCTAATTAAATACATCCAGTGTTATAATAATGTACTCAAACTTTACTGGGATGTAAATGAAGAAAGCTCCTCTTACCTCGGCATTTTTAGGGACAATCATAGAGGTTTATGATTTTTCGGTATTTCCCTTTCTGATTCCGATTTTAGTTGAAGTCTTTTCTCATGAATATCCGGGTAGAGCGAGTATAAATTTTACAGTTTTAGCTTATATAGTTAGCTATTTGATTAAACCCATTGGTGCAATTAGCTGTGGCTACTTGATAGATCAATTTGGGCAAAGAAGGGTAATGTTGTACACGACGTTATTAATGACTATTGCCACATTATTAATTGGTCTGTCGCCTACTCGCTGGTTGTGCGTCAGTTATGGTTCCATTTTAATTGTCTGCCGGATAATGCAGGGCTTATCGATATCAGGCGAGTTCTCATCAGCGATGATTTTTGCTGTTGAACATGGGAAAAATCAGCCAGCCTTATTTGGCAGCTTAGCCTTTGTCGGGGGTTGTATTGGAATTGTGTTTGCAAATTTGGCAGCATTTATTCTTTTATATGTGGCACCTAATCAACAGATCATCGAGTTCGCATGGAGAATTCCCTTTCTATTAGGGGCGCTTGGTTGTTTAGCTGTTTTGTTTATCCGAAATAGTATCAAAGGAGTGGTTAGGAAGTCGCGCTCATCGTCTTTAACTTATCGGAATCTGGTGAAAACATATAAACGGGAGTTAATTGAAGCGTTTGTAATCACAAGTTTATCGGCCTCAGCCTTTTATATTACCTTTGTTTTCTTGCCGACATTTTTAACGTCACTATTAAATGCGCATTCTCATAAAGAGTCAATATTGATCACTCTCTTATCGCTAGTCCTCTATTTATTGCTCTTGCCATTTGGAGGAATCTTGGCGGATAGGATTGGCATCCGAAAACAAATAAGACTCGCATCTATCCTCTATTTACTGTTTTCATATGTAGTATTTGCATTATTGCCACAGTTGAGTATTACGAGCTGCATTGTAACGTTAGCACTTTTTGCGATAGTACAGGCATTACTCAACTCAGCGCTTCCGGCATTTCTCGTGATTCAGTTTCCAAAAGAACAACGTGGTAAGGCTCTGGCCATATCTTATAATATCAGCCTGGCTTTATTTGCAGGGCTAATGCCTTACTGGCTGATAACGTCAAACGATCAAGTTAATCCGGGTATTCCAATTACCATTTGTGCAGCTCTAAGTTTGTTAATTATTAATCATGAAAGGAAAAGCTATGGTTATCTACGAAGTAAATTTGGCTATTGATTCTGATATATATCCTGAATACCAAGAGTGGCTGAAGAAACATGCAGAGGAAATGATTCAGTTACCGGGTTTTATCAAAGCTAAGATCCTAAAACCAGAAGAAGCGGTAAGTAGTCAGGAGAAGTTGACTGTACAATATGTGCTTGAGAGCAGGGCAGCGTTAGATCAGTATTTTACTGAATTTGCACCTAAAATGCGGGGAGATGGACTTGCACGATTTGAAGGTAAGTTTTCAGCTGAAAGAAAAATTTTTGAAGTTCAGCATAGTATGAGAAAATAATTATACTTAAATAATGTATCAATATTGAAATTATACGTGTATGCGTATACTATAAGCTTACATCTGATTTAGTCTTAATATATAAGGATACAACATGGATAAAAGGGTTTTTAAAGAGGCGGAAGCAGCAAGTTATATCTGCATGAGTCGTTCTTTTCTTTCTCAAGATAGGGCATATGGAACACTAGCTAACCGCACGCCCGGTCCTAAATATATTAAAATAGGCCGTTCAATTCGCTATTTAAAAGAAGATTTGGATACATGGCTCGAGCAGCATAGATGCTCTTGATTGTCTAGCTAACCCCTCAAATTAACTAATATCAATTTACGGTGCATGGTTTAAGCAGCCATGCATCGTCTTTTCTATTTTCTTAAAGCTACTTGTCAATTCAGATTTTCAGAAACGTAATGCTGTTTTGCAAAATAAAACAAATCGATCTAGCTATATTCTTCAGGATCGATTCCTAGTTATAAGCTACCCATTAATAAATATAACTCTAATGTATCTGCACTTTACGCATCAACATACAATAAAATAGCACTTTATATGCACTTTGTAAGAAGACATAAGTACGAGGTAATTATCGTAACCTATTGATTTTATTGGTCGGAGTGACAGGAATTGAACCTGCGACCCCTGCCTCCCGAAGGCAGTGCTCTACCAGTCTGAGCTACACTCCGTTGACTCTAATGATTTCGATTTATCGCAAATTCGGCCAACTCCACCAGCGCTGTCTTGTACTGGGATGCGGGCAAAATATCCAGGGCAGAAAGCGCGTGGTTGACTTCCTCTGCCGCACATTGCTTTGTGTAGGCAATGGATTGCGTTTCTTCGATTATCTGCAATATAGCTTCCAGTTTATCGCGATTGCCTGTTTGCAGGCTTTCTCTGATAATTTGCTGTTGTTCTGAATTTGAGTGCTCCAGTGCATGTAATAATGGCATGGTTGCCTTTCCATCTGCAAGATCATCGCCGATATTTTTGCCGATGGTTTTACTGTCTGCACAGTAGTCGAGGGCATCGTCAATGAGTTGAAAGGCATTCCCCAGATGCAGTCCATAAGCATAAAGCGCCTTTTCCAAAGGTTCGCCGGCATTGCTAAGGATAGCGCCAATCGATGCGGCGGCGGCAAATAACAGGGCGGTTTTTGCGCGAATCACATCATAATAGTCTTTTACGGTGAGTGAGGAATTATGCTTGTTGACCAGCTGCTTGACTTCCCCACAGCTAATTTGATGAGAGGTGTCAGCCAGAAGGTGAAGAACTGACCAGTTGTGTACATTCACCATCAATTGAACAGACTGGGTGAAGAGATAATCCCCTACGAGTATACTGGCTTTACTGCCCCAGATTTCATTAGCAGTTTCTCTTCCGCGTCTTAAGGTAGATTCGTCAACCACATCGTCATGTAATAAGGTTGCCGTGTGAAAATACTCAATCATGGCGGCCAGGGGAATGTGATCCCTGCCTTCATATCCACAGGCGCGGCTTGCTAATAATAACAGAAGAGGGCGTAAGCGTTTACCGCCGCTCTGGACAATATAGTGCGACAAGTCTTCAATTAATCCGACCTGTGACTGAATTTTATCAATAATTAATGAATTAACGGCTTCAAAGTCTTCGCTGACTAATGCCCTCAAACGATTAACCGTCATAATCTGCCCCTGCGCTTGTTATGCTCGCATGCTAAGTCGGGTCAGCGATAATGTCAAGTTTGAAGAGGACGGCAACAGAAGTGCCATGCTCTAAACATGCCTGCTCTTTGCGGTATTCAAAATGTAAATGGTCTAAACTCAAAATATAAGTTGAGTCAGGATAACCGCAATGACAATAAATAATCCGCAATCAATTTGGATGATTAGCAATATTAGCGATGATAAGTTTTTGCCGTTCAAGGTAGAAATCGTGGGGCAGATCAATGAGCTTCCCAAGCAATCCCCCTATGCCATTGTGATGTCTAAAAAAGAGCGGCAGGAGTGGGTTGCCTTGTTGCGCGAACTCCGTTCCATTCCGACGTATCGGTATACACCTATTTTTTATCATGGAGACATTGATGAGTCTCTTCAAGACTTATTTGATGGTTCGGCTGACGATGAATTATTGACTAAAGCTCATGCGATTCATCAGCGATTAAAAAAAATTCCGGGGAATGTGCTTCTGTCAGAAGAGAAAGAGGTAATGCTAAGCACTTATCTTTACACACGTCCTGAGTTGAAATTAAGAGGTCAGATTAGTTATCACAATCCCTATGTCTATTATTTTCCATTAATTACTCTGTTTTCCTCTCAAGAGGAGAAAAGGGATGACTGGGAATTTCTTGAAGATTTGGTCTTAAGGGATATCCTTTCTCAGCATAATTTGATTGATGAAATCAAGATTTGCAGTTTCTGTAGTTCCGGTCTGTTAAATTTAAAAAATTCTTGTCCCAGCTGCCATTCGATTCGTATTAAATTACAGAATTTTGTTCATTGTTATACTTGCGGCAAAATAGGGCCTGTTCCAGAGTTTCTTCGTCGGGAGCGATTGATTTGCAGCCGCTGTAATACCAAGCTCGAAGAACTGGGTGTGGATTATGATAAGCCTGTCGAAGATAAAATGTGCATGGATTGCGGTCATTTTTTTGCTGAAGCGGAAGTGAATATGATGTGTCTGGTTTGTCAGCGTCTTTTTTTCATTGATGAATTAAAAACGAGATACTTGTATGACTATTCATTAACACGGAGAGCTGAATATCTGGTACAGGGTATAGAAAAGGAAATTTATCATAATTTTCATCAGTTTTTTAATGTCATTGACTATATCGTTTTTATGGCGATTGTATCCTGGCAAGCCAAACTGGCAGAACGTTATAACACCTGGTATTTCAGCATAATGACCTTGCGCATTCTCAATGAAGATCAATTGCTGCATGAGAAAGGAATTGTTAATACCGAGCGGTCTATGGGGCAATTTTTTAAAAAATTGCGGCAAATCTTTCGCGAGAGTGATTTGTCCTCCAGGATGGAAGGTACAATGTTTTTTCTGTTACCAATGACAGACCGAGAGGGTTGTCTCGCCTTAATCGATCGTATTCGCCAATACCTCTCACAGGAGATGGGCTCGGAAATTAAAGAGCTGGCTTTGGGCTTGAGTTACCTGACCTCCTCTGAAATGATTAGCGGGCAGATGGAGGGAGAGCTTATAACTACTGAATTACTGGCGAGACTCAATGATAGCAGCTCTCACTTGCTCAGTTCTGGAAAATGAGGCGTATTTAGCTCTTAATCTTTTTTAATTGAGATTGTCTGTAATTATCCACGAGCGAAAGCTGGCGAATATCCAGTAAGTGGATGATGCCAATCATCGTGGAATTATTAATTCGTCCCTTTTTGCGAAGCTGTCTTAGCTCTTTGCGGGCGCCTTCCAGGGCTGCCAGGCGTAAAGATTCTTCAAAATCAAGTGCTTTCAGGCTTGCCATTTTCTCTGTTTCTCCGCCGACACTGGAGGAAACAAATTGACTCAGGGAAGCAGTAAGTGTTTTGCCCACTTGTGTACAGAGATTGAGTTCTTCTTCATTTAAATTTTCGGCCAGTTGAGCAAGTTCCTGTTCTATAGCCTGTATACCAGCCTGGGCGGCTGCGATTCGGGCCTGAAACTCTTCATCATCCGGCGATTCGATAATTAAAGAGCGCAGGCTGGGAATAATGAGAGGGAGTACTATTGCACTCAATAACAGGGAACAGAGTACGACCCCCACGACTACGCTGATTAAGAGATCCCTCATGGGGAAGGGTGAGCCGTCAGGCATCCAGGTAGGTAATGAAAGGATTGCTGCTAAAGCGATAGCTCCGCGAATTCCGCCAAACGCTATGGCGGTTACAATTTTTAAATTGGGGATTTTCCACTCTGCCTGTTTTCGTCTCGCTATCATTGCCTCAAAAGGCAAGGTCAGATAAATCCAGAGTGCCCTGAGCGCAATCAGAGAGCAGGTTATCAATGCAATAATCAGGAAGCAATTCGATACGCTGGTGCCGGTATAAGCAATGATTTGAAAGGAATTGGGTAAATATAAACCCAGTAAAATGAAAATGATGCCATTTAAGGTAGTTTCGAGCATACCCCAGACAAAACGGCCTTCAATACGCATGATAGCCATTGTTTTATCCAGAAAACCGGCCTGATCGAGGGTAAAACCGGCAGCCACTGCGGCAATAATGCCTGAGCATCCCAGATGTTCGGCTGCAAGATAGGCTGCGTAAGGCAAAAGTAAAAGCAGCAGATTTTCGGTGGTGGTTTCACTGGCGTTCCGACGGCTTAACTGTCCAAGTGCGGCAATGAATAAATAGGTCAGCAGAACCCCAATGATAATTCCTCCTAATCCCACCAGAAGCAGACTGATAGTGGCATTAGTGAAGGAAAAGAACCCGGTCAGCATCGCGGTAACTGAAAATTTAAAAGACACAAGACCAGAGGCGTCATTTAATAATGCCTCGCCTTGCAGAATATGCCGCAAACGCTCGGGCATTCCGGTTTTGCTGGTCATTGATTTTAAAGATACAGCGTCAGTCGGCGATAAAGCTGCGGCCAGTGCGAAGCAGGCTGCTAATGGGATTGAGGGTTCAAGCCAGTGAAGCAGATACCCCATGCCGGCGACCGTAAAAAAAACGAGCCCGATAGAGAGCATAATAATCGGGCGGGTATTGGAAAAGAACTCTCTTTTAGGGAAATGCCAGCTGTCGCTGAATAATAATGGAGGTATGAACAACAGCATGAACAACTCAGGATTAAAACCAATATAAAAGTTGGGGGACAGGCTGCTGGCAAGCGCTCCCAGCGCGATTTGGACCAGTGGTGAGGGTAATGAGGGTAATAGTCGGGAAACCACGCCCGAAATAACCAGGATAAATAAGAGAACAAGACAGGTGAACATGCTTTCCATTCTTACTCCTGGTATGGATTAAATTGAACTTAGTCTATCATAAAATAATTTATCCGGCTGAAATAGTTTTATAAACTGGCGTTTGCTCGGGTATTTTGTACTAAACTTAAAGGGTAAGAACAATTAAGGACAAATGATAGTTCAGTCCAGATCCGCCGTTCAATTCAATAAATCAAACGATCTTAAATAAAAATTCATAATTAGGAGATAAATATGAAAAGGATGATAGCATTTCTATTCACCGTGATGGCATTTTCTCTGCATGCCAACACAGGCAGCAGCACGAATTCCACCACATCAACCGGCACTAATGCAACCAGCACTCCTGATACGGGCACTTCCTCTACAACGGGTACAGGCAGCACGGGTACAGGAACTAACGGAACAGACTCCACGACAGGAACTACGGGAACGGGTACAGACAACAATACTACAACAAATCCTGGAACCAATAATACCGGAACAGGCACAACCAATCCTGGAACCGATAGCACCGGAACAGGCACAACCAATCCTGGAACTGAAAGCACCGGAACAGGCACAGGCACAACCAATCCTGGAACTGACAGCACAGGGACAGGTACAGGTACAACCAATCCTGGAACAGGTAGTACTGGAACAGGAAGTGGCAGTTCAAATGGTTCTTCTTATTAGTTCCTGACGAAGGAGCCAGTTTAATTTCCCGCTTGGGCGGGAAATTTTCTGGTGCAGCAAAAGAGGATCAAATATTTATGAAGATGAAACAAACAGGATATTCTCGCTCTGTAAACCAGCCTTCAATTCCTTGTTTCAGAACCTGTAACTTCTACATTCAGAGCTTGTGGACCTCGTACGGTGTGCTCTGCAACGAACGTTACTTCTGAACCCTCTATCAGAGTGCGAAAGCCTGTGCACTGAATCTCTCGAAAATGCACGAAATAATCCTCATTATTGGCCATAATAAATCCATAACCTTTTTTAGCATTAAACCATTTAACCTTTCCTTTAATTTTATCCGTCATAAAATTTACTCCATTAATTGTACAGTAGCGTATGTCATGGTTAGCGCGATTTAAGGGAAAAACGACTATGATTTATCATCTCTTGTTTGTATTTATTTATAAATAGTGGAATTTACAGGATTTATTAGTGGTTTTCCTTAGCATCAGGTTGTATTTTATTTAGTTGTTAATATTAAATATTGTCTATAATGTTTTATAAAGCGTCTAGTCAAGGATAGATAATGAAAGACAAAGAACAGGTTCCTTTTCCCTATAATCTGCAGGAAATACGAAACGAAGCAAGAAATAGTCTACAAGACGGTGCGGTGACCTGTGACTATCCGCTTGATTTAACGCAGGCCTGCAAGTTGTTAAATGATGCTTTGGCGACAGAGATCTTATGTGTATTGCGCTATCGCCACCATCAGATTATTGCCAAGGGCATTGATTACATCCAGGTGGCTGCAGAATTTGAAGAACATGCGCAGCAGGAAGAGCATCATATGCTTATGATTGCTGAGCGAATTAATCAGTTGGGAGGTGACCCTGATTTCAATCCTGCCAACATTCTTTCACGTTCTGCTACAGAGTTCGGTTCCAGTACCGATTTGCGCGGTATGATTGAGGATGATCTGGTTGCTGAGCGAATTGCGATTATGGTCTATCGCAAATTAATCGCCTGGTTTGGACAGGAAGATCCCACCACGCGGCGCATGCTGGAAGTGATTCTGGAGGAAGAAGAGGACCACGCCAATGATCTGGCAGACTTGCTTGCTTTAACTCACTAGCGCGGAGCCGACTGCGCTTCGCTTATTCAGGAACAAGGTCGTATAGGCGAGGCGCATCAGATTGTTCTTTCTCCAGAATGCTGGCAAGTTTTCTATTGATAGAGTCCATATTAAACTCAAAACAAGCATATACCAGCACTGTTGCCAGAATATTTTGCGCGATGCTGCCCCGAGTTATTTCTGGCAGATAAATGCGGCATTTGATTTTATTGCCTTTACGAACGATTAGGAACTGGTCCTCAAAATAAGCTGCCAGTCCATTTTGCTGGCAGTGTTCGCTAATTCTTAAATTATCGGCATTCAGACTGAATAAAGCCACGGGGCAATCAGGAACTGTTCGCATCGCATAAACCTGATCATCATCTGCATTTAAAATACAGTAGCCTTTAGAGTGGACGCTGCGTACCAGGGTTTCTTTGACTCGTTCAAAATCTGAGTTTTCTTTTGCAACATTCATTACGATGCCAACATCACAGTAGTCAAACGCCAGTCCGAAATCATAGATACTTTCGGCATCGCATTCAAAAACCGCAAAGTTTACGGCCGGATCCCTTAATACTGTTCTCACCTGGTTAAATGGCTTGTCGTTGGCAAAGGTAATTGGCTGTCCAGTGATACAGGCTCCGTTAATAGAGGTAAATCCACTTGAAAAATCGTATTTTTCTGCCATTGACGCAATTAATTGAGCCAGTCCTGGCTGCCCTTTGACGCCGGAGAAAGCAACTATGGGAATGCGTGAAGATTGATTAGGTGGATAGAGCATATCAATAATAGATGCTGCAATAGGTTTTACAAGGGGATACTGGCCAAGGCGGGGAGTTGCATTCACTTGACAGACTGCTTTGCTGGTCTCATTAAGTGGTAAACGAATATCTTCACTCACTATAACCACTTCGCATATGCTGAGGTGCATTAGCCTTGCAACACGCTCCGCAAGAAATGCATAGGAAGGATGGGTTTGAGACGTAACCTCCGTTGCGGTAATTTCTTTTTCTTCTTTAATTTGGGCGATTGGCTGGTTCTGTTTGATCACCGCAGCCAGTTTGAAATTAATGACTAGAAAAATAAAACTCTGACCTTTGACACTCGAACTTTGAGTTACGGGTATGCATTGAGAATCCAGAATTTTTTTCACTGCTGTTTCATCATAAGTATTATCAACACCGATACTGCTATTCTGAGACCCCAGGGTTGTGCAAAGAAGCTTTTGATTACATCCTTGTCCAAGCCGATAGAACGGTTCGTTATCAAGCCGATAATAAGGTATATTTCTCTTCTCAGCTTCTTTTAAAATAGACAGAATACCTGGGGCTGGACTGGCAAGTACTCGGATTTGTTTCAGATAGGACAGATCGTTTTCCAGGCAAAGATAAGGCTTGCAGAGCGCCAGGCACTCAACGATAGAGACCGCAGTTTTCGCTGCGTATAAGCCTGCTTCCTCTAATTCGTAACTAAAAACAATCTGATACACCCCCTTGCTGGCAACATAGTGGGTCCTGCCGAAACTGCAGCTCATGCCCGACAGAGATTGTAATTCAAGAGCGACTTGTTCAATGACGCTGCTTAAGGGGATACCTCTTCGCAGTCTTTGCAAAAATCCCCCCTCGCAATTATCTGAAGAGGGATTTTCTGCCAGAGAAGGGAGCAGCTTTTCCAAGGCGTCAGTAAATCCCTGAAATGAGTTACTTGGGCGCGCCCCGTATTTTAACAGATCCAGTTCCAGGACTATTAAACGAGTATGTGTATTTGACCAGTAATTTGGTCCCTGTAAAGCATTTAGTTTCAAAATTTCCATTTTAACTAGAGCTCTCCTTGTCTCTAACAAATGTTTAATTTCTCATCGCATTTCAAATTCAGACCTGGTTAATAATTTCTACTTCACATGCTTTCAATCCCTTATCTTCCTTACAAGGAGAAAAACTCACGTCAGCTCCTTCAGTCAATGTTCTGAATCCTGTCGCCTGAATATTACGAAAATGCACAAAATAGTCTTGCCCATCAGCATGGATAAATCCAAATCCTTTTTTAGGATCAAACCATTTTACCTTGCCTGTTAATCGTTCAGTCATTCTATTTCCTCAATGCCTTGAATTATAAGAAGAACTGAAACGATAACCTGTTATTATCAATCAAAAAATACGGGTTTTTAACTTTACACTAATGGTTAACCACTATTCATAATTAAACCAGCGGTATCATGACCCTGAAAATAGCGCCTCTACTCTCTCCCTTATTCTCCGCCTCCATAAAGCCGCTGTGCAATTTGACCAGATAGGCAGAAAATGCAAGGCCGATTCCCATTCCCTCTTTAGCCTTTATGCCATCGTCTTCGTTAAATAGTCGAAGAATTCTTGTTAATTGTTCTTTTTTCATACCCACACCATGATCCTCGAACACGATCTGGGCATAACTCTTTTGATTTAAAACCAAATGCTCTGTTTTGATCAACAACTCTCCGCTTTCAAAACTGAATTTAACAGCATTGGCCAGCAAATTACAAAAAACCTGTTTAATCCGAAACGAGTCCGCGCGAATTATGAGCGGGTGCGGCGTCAGGCATTTTTTAACTTGCAGGTTTCTGTTTTGTATCAGCGAAATAACTGATTGCAGGGATTTGTTAAGAATAGAATTAACATCAGTGAACTCAAATTCCATTGGTGTTTTATTTAAAAGCACTTCGGAAATGTGAATAAGATTATCGATAATTTTATTTTGTCGAAGTGCACTTTCCTCAATAAAATTCAGGCCGGTTTGTAATTTATCCGGAGGAGATGAGGTAGTTTTTAATAATTGAGCCCAGGTCAAAATTGAAGTAAGCGGTGAGCGAAGATCATGGGAAAGAGTGGCTAAAAAAAGTTTTCTGGCATAACCTTCCTCGGTTGCCGCTGTTTTATAAAGACTGGAAAGACTGTCAATTTCCCTTTGCTGTAATAAATGGCCTGTATGATAAGCAATTAACTCAAGACAGGAGATACTCATATCATCCGGTCTCTCTGCATGTGTCCAATATATTAAAAGATTGCCCAGGGCGCTTTTTGTTGGGCTTGACACAGGAATAAGTATAAAGCGGCTTGCAATATCCTCGGTGAGCATGGGATTGTCAATATAGAAACTATTATGAATTTTTTCAGCTTTTTGACTTAGGCGCAAAATGGAGGCGGGATTAACGCTCAGGTTTTCCCCCACTTCTATAAGCACCTGATGAGTATCCACATTCTGCAGACTCAATTGGGCATAAGACACTTTAAACAGCTGGATGATAAGCTCCAGATGCTCCTGGAGAAGGGAGTAGAGGCTTTTGTTACCTGTGCATTGCACAGTCAACTGATGTAGGCAACGCATCATTTGTTGCGCATCAGGAGTGGAATTAGTGTTTTCAGCGTTACCCACGAACATAACTTTCAATATTAAATCACCTTGATAATGGCCCAAACGAAATATATTTTATACGCGAGCCCGCGATAAAAATGAATTGTCAAGCGATATTAATCTCTTTAAGATACGCAATAATTGATGATTCAGGAAGTCAAATCAATGCATAAATCTAATTTTTGCGTCTATCTGGTAGAAGATGATCTTTCCATCAGCAGAGCGCTTATGGCCTTGTTTGAATCGGTGCAAATTGAGGTGGTTTGTTACAATGATCCCTATCTTTTTCTGGAAGCTTTTCAACGTGGAGAGGTTCAGAATGGTTGTATCATTCTGGATGTGCGGCTTCCAAACATGGGGGGATTGGAGTTACAGGAGAGTTTGACACAGAACAAAAATTTATTGCCTGTTATTTTTATTACTGCGCATGGTGATATTGAAATGGCTGTAAGAGCCATGAAAATTGGCGCGTTCGATTTCATCCCCAAGCCTTTTAACAACCAGCAACTACTGGCTGCAGTGCAGAAGTCATTTGCTGCTATTCCCTTGTGTAATACTGTCACCCGGTTTAAAGACGATATGATGAAACTAACGCCTCGGGAAAAGGAAGTTCTGGAATATGTAATTAATGGCAAAATGAACAAAGAGATCGGCTATACCCTCAATATTGCACTGTCCACAGTGGAGATTCATCGAGCGAATATCATGAGGAAACTGGGAATGAAGAATCTTGCGGAACTAATTAATTATTATTTAATGACCCGTCAGGTCAATAATAATTATCTGGCAGGTTCTTATAATGCGATAAGCAGCTAGGCGGAAAATTAGCCATGATAAAATATGAAATCAGCGTGGAAATTCATCCGGATATATTCGATGAGTATATGGCATGGCTCAACACGCATGTCGGTAAATTACTTGATATTGAAGGTTTTTTAAAAGCTGAAGTATTGACCTGCATCGAAACAGAACCGGTTTCATGGAAAAAAATCAAGGTCGACTATTATGTGAAAAACTATCTGGCCTATCAGTCTTATCTGGAGCATCATGCTGCAGCAATGCGAAGCGAAGTACCTGATGATTTTAAAGGTCTTTATAGTATAGAGCGAAGGATTTATGAAATTAGTGAGGTAATTAATCATTAATTGAAGTATACCGATGAATTGCTCCAAGCAACTAACCTGTCGTCTTTGCGAACAAAGTGAAGCAATCCAGATCGAATCTTGAACAAAGTTAGGATCTGGTTTGCTTCGCTGACGCTCGCAAAGACGGTTTTTTGTGCTCAATACATAGCAATTTATTCGTGGGTATCAGACATTAAATCTGAAATGCATCACATCGCCATCACGAACAATATAGTCTTTCCCTTCCAACCGCAGTTTGCCCGCTTCCTTTGCACCTTGTTCGCCACGATTCTGAATAAAATCTTCATAGGCAATCACTTCAGCGCGAATGAAGCCTTTTTCAAAATCGGTGTGAATAACGCCGGCTGCCTGTGGTGCTGTGGCTCCCTTCGCCACTGTCCAGGCGCGAACTTCTTTAACGCCGGCAGTGAAATAGGTCTGTAAGCCCAGCAGGTCATAACCTGCACGAATTACCCGGTTCAAACCAGGCTCGGAAATGCCGAGTTCATTCATATATTCAACACGCTCTTCATCATCCAAATCAATCAGATCTGATTCGGTTGATGCACATAGAGCAACCACTTTGGCATTTTCGCTGGCGGCCAGCTCTTTGACCTTATCAAGATAAGGATTATTTTCCTGACCTTCATCGCTTACGTTGGCAATATAGAGCACCGGCTTGGCTGTTAGCAGGAAGAGCCTTTTGATAATTTGATCTTCTTCATTGGTTAATGCCAGGGTTCTCACCGGGGTTCCCTCATCGAGATGCGTTTTAATTTTCTCAAGAGTCTGCTTTTCAAAAAGCGCTTCCTTGTTGCCGCTTCTGCTGTTTTTTGCGGATTTCAGGATGGCTTTATCGACGGTTTCCATATCGGCAAGCGCCAGTTCCGTATTAATGATTTCAATGTCAGACAGTGGATCTACTCGTCCGTCAACATGAATTACATCGGAGTTATCAAAACAGCGGACTACATGGGCGATAGCGTCTGTCTCGCGAATATTTGCCAGGAATTGATTTCCAAGCCCTTCTCCTTTGGCAGCCCCTTTAACTAATCCTGCGATATCAACAAACTGCATGGTAGTCGGCAGGGTTTGCTGGGGTTTAACGATAGCACTAAGCGCATCAAGGCGCGGATCTGGAACAGTTACAATCCCCACATTAGGTTCTATGGTACAGAAAGGATAGTTGGCTGCTTCAATTCCTGCCTTGGTCAGCGCGTTGAATAATGTCGATTTACCGACATTGGGTAAGCCGACGATACCGCATTTAAATCCCATAGTAACCTCACTTCAAAATCAATTAAGCTCATCAATTGATGAGTTATTATCCATTAATGACATTCATTGCGGCAGCAATATTGCCGTCAATAATGGTCGGTGCAGCCTGGATAGCCCGATCAATTGCTTCCAGAATTAATTGTTTGTCATTCTGCGATGGTTTACCCAGCACATAATTAAGCACCAAATCTTTGTGGCCCGGGTGATCAATTCCCACTCGCAGGCGATGAAACGCCTGGCTGCCAAGATGAGCGATAATATCGCGTAAGCCATTATGTCCGCCATGTCCTCCACCTGATTTCAGCTTGATTCGGCCTGCGGGCAAATCAAGTTCATCATGGACAACCAGGATTTCTTCAGGTTTTATGCGATAAAACTGGGCAACTTCCCGGGCTGGGAGACCGCTGTTATTCATAAAGGTTAATGGAAGGAGAAGCCGGCAGCGGCCATCCAAAGTTGCCAGTTCAGCATTTAATTTCTTTTCAGTTTTGAAAGCCAGATCACAATGTTGTGCTAAAGCTTCCACGAACCAGGCGCCGGCATTATGCCGAGTAGGCGCATAAGCTGAACCCGGGTTGCGAAGGCCAATTATTAATTTAATAGTCATAAAATAAGCAAATCAGGGAAGAGGCGGTTTGCGCCTCTTCCAAAAAAATTATTCTGCTGCTTCTGCGGATTCACCTTCTTCCGCATCGCCTGCACTGCCTCTGGGAGCATGAATGCTGACTACTGGATGATTGTGAGTGCCATCTGCCAGGTCAACAGTAAGTTGAACGCCTTTAGGCAATTTAAGGTCAGATAGATGAATTACCTGGTCCATTACCATGCTGGATAAATCAACTTCAATAAATTCAGGTAAATCTTTTGCCTGGCAACGAACTTCAACCTGCGTCATCGTGTGGTTAACAATACCGCCTGCTTTAACTGCTTTGCATTGCTGTTCGTTTGTGAAATGAACAGGGACGTGTTTAATCAGTACATCTTTAGCAGAAACACGTTGTAAATCCATATGCAGAACAATAGGCTTGTAAGGATGACGTTGTAAATCTTTCAGAATGACATGCTCAACCTTGCCATCCACTTTCAGATCAAAAATACTTGAATAGATACTTTCCTGTTCAAGTGCCTTGATCACTTTATTATGTAATAAATGGATTGTTTGTGGTTTTTTGTCGCCGCCGTAAAGAATGGCAGGAACTTTATTTTCAAGACGACGCAGGCGGCGGCTCGCACCTTTTCCCATATCAGTTCTTGATTCGGCTTCCAGTAAAATAGGCATTAAAAAATCTCCAAATAAATAAAAATCGTTAAATTTACCCGGCATTTTGCCCGCGACCAGGGAAAATGCTAAAATTGATGGGCAGGGAAGTATACAATAATTTAAATACAACTTGAAGTCAGGGCAGTAATTTCATAGAATATGCCACTTTGTTGAACTTGTGTAAGCCAAATGTGGCGAGTGGGAGAAGAGCTATGTATGCGGTAATTAAGAGCGGCGGTAAGCAGTACCGTGTCAAAGAAGGCGATGTTTTAAAATTAGAATTGCTGACCGCAGACGTTGGCAAAGAAATCAACTTTAGCGAAGTGCTAATGCTGACAGACGGCGATAAGGTGACCTGTGGCTCTCCTTTAATATCCAATGCCTCTGTAACTGCTGAAGTGCTTGAGCATGGCCGACACAAAAAGGTTAAGATTATTAAATTCAGACGTCGTAAGCACCATATGAAACAAATGGGGCACCGACAATATTATACGCAGGTTAAAATTACTGCGATCAGCAAGTAGAGGGGAGAGAAATGGCTCATAAGAAAGCGGGTGGTAGTACGCGTAACGGACGTGACTCGAATCCCAAGTATCTTGGTGTAAAACGCTTTGGCGGTCAATTTGTGAATGCGGGAGAAATCCTTGTGCGTCAGCGTGGTACACGTTTCCACCCAGGCGTTGGTGTGGGTTGTGGCCGCGATCATACATTGTATGCTTTGGTTACCGGTTACGTTGAATTCAATGTAAAAGGCGCCAAAAATCGTAAATTTGTTAATGTCCAGGCAGTAGAAGAGCAGGCATAATCTGTTCATGCAGGATAATAGCTTTAAGCCCCGCTACCGGGGCTTTTTTTTTCATTTTGGGTAAGAAAACATGAAATTTGTTGATGAAGCCCTCATTAAAGTAGATGCTGGTAATGGCGGTCATGGTTGTCTGAGCTTCAGGCGCGAGAAATTTGTTCCCCGCGGCGGACCAGATGGCGGCGATGGCGGCGATGGCGGTTGCGTATATCTGGAAGGCAATAACAGCCTCAATACTTTGGTCGATTTTCGCTATCAAAGGCATTTTAAAGCGGAGAATGGTCAACCGGGAATGGGTGGAAACTGCACGGGCAAGCGAGGGGAGGATTTAGTCATTCCTGTTCCTGTAGGAACACTGGTGTATGATGTGGATTCGCGTGAATTACTGGGCGATGTGAGTGAGCACGGTCAGCAGTTGCTGGTGGCTCAGGGCGGTTTTCATGGTTTGGGAAATACCCGTTACAAAAGCAGCGTTAATCGCGCCCCCCGTCAGACTACACCCGGTACAGCTGGTGAATCCCGCCATCTGCGGCTGGAGTTGAGGGTTTTGGCAGACGTCGGTCTTTTAGGGCTTCCCAATGCGGGTAAATCCACCCTTATTCGTGCAGTCTCTGCTGCAAGACCCAAAGTTGCCGATTATCCATTTACGACCTTGCATCCCAGTTTGGCGGTGGTGAGTGTTTCATCGCATAAAAGTTTTGTGATGGCTGATATTCCCGGTCTGATAGAAGGTGCCGCTGAAGGGGCTGGTCTCGGTCATCGTTTTTTAAGGCATTTGGCACGCACCTGTATTTTGCTGCATGTTATCGATATGGCGCCAGTAGATGAAAGTGATCCAGTGGAAGCGGCAAAAACAATTATTCATGAACTGGGAGAGTATGATCCTGCCTTATTGCAAAAGCCTCGCTGGCTGGTGCTCAATAAAATCGACATGCTTCCTGATCCAGAGGAAAGAGAGGCTGCCATTAACAAAGTGATTCAAGGTTTAAACTGGACTGACAAAGTCTTCCAGATTTCTGCGATGACCGGAGAGGGCACCCAGCAGCTTTGTTATTCACTTATGCAGCTGATTGATGAGATGAAGCAGACGGAAGCATAGCCATTCCGTCGCTGAATGAACTACCAGGGCGCTTCGATAGGGCAGGCTGTGTCTTTCACTGCCTTGCTCGTCCCCCCGGCGCCAGTGTATTGTCAGCTGGGTTGTGCCGCTATTCGGGCTTTGCTGCCAGTACTCGCTTAATCCTGCGATCTCAACGTGCAAATCAGTCTCACCATAGTCATGAAAACGGAGTTGCTGCCGGTTCTCGGGCTTTTGTATGAGGGTCTGCAGATGGCCGCCCGTTGCTTTGTCGATGACGGCAAGCCTTATCTCTGTTTTAGAAAGAGCCAGAATAAATTCTTCCGATGCTTTTTTATCACTTCGGGTTATTAAATGGGGTCTTAGAATAGGTTCTACAATAGTATTAACCTCTGCGATGAGCTCAGGTTTGCAACGGACTTTGCATTCGACATAGGGTGTTTCCAGACGATATCCGGTCACACACTCTATATTTTTCAAAGCATCATCCAGTTGCTGGGCAATCTGCCCTTCCGCAACACCAAACGCTCGCCACTTTAATAATTGGGTATTTTCATGTTCTGTCGATTGTAATCTGGGAAGGACGTGCTCATTGAACATGGGATGGCATTCTCGCGGCGGGCCGGGAAGTAAAAAGAATAATTGACCCTTCCACTCGCAAAAACAACCTAAAGCGGTACCGTTAGGATTCGGCAATAACAGAGCTTGCGGAGGAAATTTGGCCTGCTGCCGGTTGCCCTCAGTTAAGGCAAGCTTGCTTTTGAGCAGACGATTTCGTACATGCTCTAAAGCTTCCGGGAATTCTATCAGAGCTGTTCCCATGAATTGACCGAGGGCGAAGCGTGTCCGATCATCAGAGGTAGGGCCCAGGCCGCCGATAATAATGAGAATGGAATGATCTTTTGCTAAAAACTGAATGCATTCATGAATATCTTCCTGACTATCACTACAAGACATGTGCCGGCCGACTGTTAGTCCTTCCGAGCTTAGAGCATGGGCCAGAAAATGGGCATTGCTGTTGAGGGTATCCCCATTAATGATTTCATCCCCGGTTGCAAGTAAGGCAATCGTCATGTTGTCATCCTGTTATTTAAACGCGGTGAATGGTGACCTGCGGGAAGGGCATTTCAATCCCCTTGAGATCAAACTTTTCTTTAATAATTTCCTGCAGTTGATTTTTAACTGCCGAGTGATCTTCTGTTTTAACCCATACCATGAATTTTAGCTCAATTGCAGAGTCTGCAAAGTTATTAATGTTCACATTGGGTGCAGGATCTTTTAGCACTTGAGCGCAGTGGCTGGCAATATCAAGTAATGTGTCTTTAACTTCATTGATATTGCTTTGATAAGCTACCCCAATAATTAAATCAATCCGGCGTGTGTCGAAATAGTTCAGATTGGCCAGCTCCGATTTAATTAATACCTCATTAGGAATGCGGATGAGCTTATTATCAGAAGTGCGTAATTTGGTCGAAAGCAAATCAATGGATTCTACCACCCCATTAATCCCTTTAAGTTCAATAGTATCGCCTACTTTAAAAGGATGCTCAAACAATAGAAAAATGCCGCTGATTAAATTGGAGGCAGCGGTTTGCGAGGCAAAACTGATAGCGACCGTAAAAATACCTGCCGCCCCCAGCAATACGCCCAGCTTAAATCCAAGATGCTGCAGGCTGGATACGGCAAATAATCCGAGAATAATATAAAACACAATACGGCTAATCAGTAATGCATGATGCCGGGAAAAGCGTTTGCTGATCGAGTGATTAGTCATGGTGCTGACTCGTTGTGCGACAATGTAGCCCACCACAATTAAGCCGGCGGCATAAAGGGAGCTGAGCAGCTTGGTACTGTTAATAAAGGTGAGAGCGCTATGGAATAGTTCGGTCATGCTGGTGCTTAAGAAGGAAAAGCGCCTAGTATACTATTCCGATTTAAAAAACAAAATGGCGGAATCTAAGCTCATATTGATTCTAGGCGCTCATGCTTGCTCTCTTTTCTTGCTCCTCTTCCTTGTCCGACTCTAGCAAGGGCTGTGTTTCAGGAGCAGGGTTTGAAAGTCTGAGCTGCGCTTTCATGTCAGTCGATTTTTGCATAACCGCTTGCGCTGAGTCTTCAAATTGCTTTACCTGACGCCAGTGAGCGGTTTCGCCGCCTTGAAACATCCGGCAAAGCCCGCTGCCTTTATATTCTCCATTACTATCTTTGCCCTTAAAATGCATGGACAATAATTCTTTTCGTTCAGCAACCGCTGACGCTTTATTGGAGCTTGTTTGAATCTGCTCGACCAGGGCGTCTTTAATGGTAGCCCAGAGCCTGGCATCGTTTTTTTCACGAGCCAGCACCATCATTTCTTTTAATTTAACCATATCGTTCATGGGAAGCTCGGCTTTACTGTAGTCAAAGCCGATTTTTTTTACTTCATCATAATCTGGATTGTTTGCTGACTCAGCTAGATCTTTTTTGATTGCATTAAAGAATAGTTTATCACGCAGAGTGCGAGCCCAGTTCAGCATGAAGGCTGCCATTGATGGCGTAGCAGGAGAATCGGTTTTTTTAACTCGAGCATCGTTCTCCTCTGTGCGACAGCCCCGACAGTTTTTAAATTCCCCTCGCTCCCCCTGAAAATTAATACCAAAACTGAAACCACTTTCATCCAGGTTATTTTTAGCCCCCCAATAGGGCTCGATTTTATCGAGTTTATAACCTCTATCGGTAATCACTTTTTCAATGGTCTGTGCAAGATTTTCATCAATTAGTGTGGTTTTTCCTGTAGCCTGAAAGTCAGACTCATAGACATCTTTACTCCAGCCAATAACCACTTCTACACTTGAGCCTTTTGGTGCTTTCTTAAGCATATTATCCATAATAGCAGACCCGGTCATATCAATACCTTCAATACCCTCAAAGGTAGAAGGGCCAATTGAGCCAGGCACATGCATCATCGAGATTTGCGTAATTTCTCCTTTATCATCCCGTATAATAAAAGCGAGGGCTACGCAGGAGGACATACCGGCAGTAAAGATGCCATTAATTGGCTCTCCCTGATTATTCCGTTGCCCCCTGTAGACCGTTTTCACATTCTCAGCTTTAGTTACCTGCTCAAACTTTGCATACTCGTACACTTCAGGATTGGCTATTAATACAGTGGCTGTTTGCGGAAGATGATCTCTGGCCACCGGAGGGGCAGGGTTAATATCTTCATAATCTTTGCTCATAGGTCATTCTAAAATCTGATAATGATTTAATAAGTATAAGTTATAGAATTAAATGTACATAAAATAGGCAATATATTTTTTTATGCAGAAGTAGATGTTTTGGTCCGAGGTAACTAAAATGGGCTTTTTTTCCTCATTGGTGTAAAATGACTGAACCCACCATTCGCTGTCCTTCCTGTAAAACAGACATCAAGTTAACCGAATCACTGGCAGCGCCTCTGATTGAAACCACAAAAAAGCAATTCCAGCAGCAATTACTGGAAAAAGATCAGGCAATCTTTCAGAAAGAAGAAGCGGTACGCCAAAAAGAGAGTTTGCTTAAACAGGCTGAGCAACAGATGCAAAAGAAAATTGCTGATGAGCTTGAAGTTCAGCTAAAAAAAGAGCGTAGCCGCATCGCTATCGAGGAATCGCAAAAAGCGAAGCTGGCAATCGGTTCCGACCTGGAAAACAGGCTCAAAGAGATTGCTGAATTACAGGCCATTCTTAAAACACGTGATGAAAAACTTGCTGAAGCACAAAAGATGCAGGCGGAAGCGATTAAAAAACAGCGTGAGCTTGAAGATGCTAAACGTGAAATGGACTTAACCATTGAAAAACGAATCAATGAGGGTCTTGAGTCGGTTAAGAATAAGGCGCGTCTTGAAGCAGAGGAAGGACTGGTTTTTAAAATCAGGGAAAAAGAACAAACCATTTCCAGCATGCAAAAACAGATTGAAGACCTGAAGCGAAAAGCGGAACAGGGTTCGCAGCAACTGCAGGGCGAAGTGCAGGAGCTTTATCTGGAGTCCATGCTGCAAACCAAATTTCCCTTTGACCTAATTGAACCGGTGCCCAAAGGCGAGTTTGGCGGTGATGTGCTGCAAAGGGTGTTTGGAGGTAATCAGCAGCCCTGCGGGAGTATTTTATGGGAATCCAAGCGCACCAAACACTGGAGTGACGGCTGGTTAAGTAAATTGAGAGAGGACCAGCGCAGCGCGAAAGCGGAAATTTCAGTTCTGGTCAGTCAGGCACTACCGGATGGGGTTGAAACCTTCGATTTGATTGACGGCGTGTGGGTTACTCATCCAAAAGCGGCTTTTCCCGTAGCGACAGTGCTTCGCCAGACTCTGCTTGAATTGTCTCTTGCCAGAAAATCATCTGAAGGCCAGTTAGGCAAAATGGAAATGGTTTATCAATACCTCACCGGTTCTCGCTTCCGGCAGCGGATCGAAGCCATTGTTGAAGCCTTTTCCTCAATGCAGACAGATCTGGACAAAGAGCGTAAAGCGATTATGAAACAATGGGCAAAGCGTGCCGAGCAAATCGAAAGGGTGATGAATGCCACTGTGGGAATGTATGGCGATTTACAAGGTATCGCCGGAAAATCCTTGCAGGAGATTGAGGGCCTTGAGTTGAAAGCTTTGGAATCGGATAGTCTTTAGCTATGGCAGGGTTCATACAAAAGCCCGTTTCACACTTGAATAATTTCAAGTATTATCAATTTAGGTCTGTTGTTATTACCCGAATTAATGTTTGCTAGGGAAATTTCTTTCATGCGCTGGGTTAGGGGCACTGCCTTAAGTGAAGGAACTCAGTCATTCTCGCGAAGGCGAGAATCCATTCCTCAATTGGCATTATAGCTCGCTCAGAGATGGAATCCCCGCCTTCGCGGGGAGGACAGTTTAATATACATTTAAGCTTAATTTAATGGCAGTGGATGTTTAAGGTGAGGGTTGATTTTTAAACCCCTCTCTCTAACTCTCTCCCTGAGGGAGAGAGGATTTAAAGGAATATTCCTTAATAGAAAATCTCTTCCTGAGAGGGTGAGTTTTAAAGGAAGATTCAGTGAAACAGGAATGTTTAAACGGAGCTTAGAATTTGAACCACTCACTAAAAAAAAGAAATACCCATTCTTTCTTTTCCAGCAAACCATTAATCTCTTTATTGACTATTTTCTGCTTGTCCAATCCCGTATGGGCAGTAGACTGGACAGGGTCAGTGTCAAATGACTGGTTTGATCCTCTGAACTGGATTCCAGGGGTTCCAGTTCCAGGTGATTCGGTAATCATTGATACGATTATTCCTAATTCGACAGAAGTCAACGGTAATTCAACGGCATTTCTGGTTTCCTTAATCGTTGGTGATATCAATGAGGGGATACTGGATATTGTGAATGGGGGTGTTGTAAGCGATTTTCTGGCGCAAATTGGTACCAACATAGGTTCAAGTGGAACGGTGACCGTACATGGCCCTGGTTCTCAGTGGAATAATGCAGCCGTACTCGAGCTTGGCGGTTTTGGCACTGGCAATTTGAATATCCTGGATGGAGGGGCTGTCAATACGGCCAATTTCACCATGGGTCTAACGGCTGGTTCTCTTGGTATGCTGATGATGGATAACGGCTTGCTGAACATCAATAGCCAATGGTTAATTGGCTTTGATGGAATCGGGGACGTAATTATTGATAATGGCAGTCAGGTCAATAGTAACACCACCACTGTTGCCTATACCGCAAATGCTGTGGGAGTGATTGATGTCCAGGGTCCGGGTTCTCAGTGGATTAACAGCGGTGATCTGATTCTTGGAAAGGGCGGATTCGGCGATTTATGTATTTGCGACGGGGGGATGGTATCCAATCTGAATGCCATTCTTGGTGCTGAAACAGGTTCTACAGGCGGGGTGGGCGTAGAAGGTGATGGCTCACAGTGGCATAATCAAGGGGATTTGTACATAGGCTTATTATCAGACGGATCGCTGTCGATTTTCTTTGGTGGTCTGGTTACCTCCCAATCAGCCGTAATTGCTGCGGGCGCGAGCTCGGTCAGTATCGCTGATGTGAATGGCGAAAACTCACTCTGGTCTAACAGCGGCAGTCTGACTGTCGGTGGATCCGGAAACGGCAGTCTGTTTATAAGCGGCGGCGGCACTGTGAGCAATCAGCAGGGGATCATTGCTGCCGACGCGGGATCTGTGGGAGCAGTAATAGTCAATGGCCAGGGCTCACTCTGGAATAATACGTCTTTGACAGTGGGGCAAAACTCTGCGGGTTTTCTCAGTATTCAGGATGGAGGGCTGGTCAATGTGATGCAGAAAACTGTTCTTGGAAATGGTCCTGCTCTGCTTGAGATTGTCGCTAATGGTGTTCTGCAGACGAACCAGTTAGTGGGCAACAGTCTCTTTATTGCTACTCATTTCGATGGCGGTGTTCTCAGAGCCAATGGAAATAATGAACAGTTTATCAGCGGTTTTCTTCCTGGACAGTTATTCGTGAGTTGCCAGGGATTAACGATTGATTCCAATGGGTTTAATATTGGAACCGATAATGTGTTCGATGGCTGCGGCGGTTTATCCAAAACCGGGGAAGGACAGTTAACCATTGGCGGCCAACAGACTTATACCGGACCAACAAGCGTCAATCAGGGGATTTTACGAATCGATGGCAGCCTCCCCGGCGCGGTTGATGTA
Organism: Legionella genomosp. 1; assembly: GCF_900640215.1. Taxonomy (NCBI): domain Bacteria; kingdom Pseudomonadati; phylum Pseudomonadota; class Gammaproteobacteria; order Legionellales; family Legionellaceae; genus Legionella; species Legionella genomosp. 1. The sequence goes on along the minus strand of NZ_CAAAJH010000006.1, from coordinate 35,189 downwards.
TTGCCTGGCGCGCGCCTGCAAGGTACGGGTTCAGTGGGCTCGGCAATTATTGGTGGAAATATCGCCCCAGGCAATTCAATTGGCACATTCTCTGTGCTTGGGAATTATCTGCAGCTTCCTGGTTCGATTTATGAGCTTGAAATTAATGCGGCCGGTCAATCGGATTTGATCAGTATCGGAGGAGCGGCGAGTATTACTGGCGCCGAAGTATTGTTGCTACGCAGCCCCGGGGTTTATTCTGCTGGAACGCGCTATACCATTTTAACAGCGCTTGGCGGGGTTACAGGAACCTACAATAGTCTTAATGAGCATTTACCGTTTCTGGATTTTATTCTTGCCTATGATCCGCAGCATGTTTATCTGGATATTCTGCGAAATGGACTGCGATTTTCCAGTGCCGCCTTAACTGTCAATCAGTTCAATACGGCGGAAGGGGTAGAGAGTCTTGGTGGCGGTAATCCGGTCTTTGACGCAATCAGTAACCTGAGCAGTTTACAGTTCGCCCCACAGGCATTTGACAGCCTTTCTGGAGAAATCCATGTATCGACATTAGGTGCCTTTATGGAAGAAAGCCGTTATCTGCGCTATGCGGCTTTAAATCGCTTGCAGCAGGCTTTCTCAGGTTTGAAAGGTTTACAGGTGGATGCTAATCAGAAAGTCCAGAAGCTGTCAGGTCTTAGCTGGTGGGGCCAAGGTTTTGGCGCCTGGGGTAAACTGGAAGGCAATGGGAATGCAGCGCAAACTGATCGCAGAACCCGTGGATTTTTCCTGGGAGCTGACACAACCTCTGTTTTGCCATTTCGTCTTGGAATGATTGGTGGGACTAGTAATTCAGACATTAAAGTGTATGCACGAAACTCCTGGGTATCCAGCGACAATTATGATCTGGGAATTTATGCAGGCAGTCGTCTGGCATGGTTTAATTTACGAGGTGGAGCGGCCTATACCTGGCATGATATTCATACGCATCGTAATATTGTATTCCCCGGCTTTTCCAACTCGGTTAAATCCAATTCCAACGGTAATACAGCACAATTGTTTGGAGAATTAGGCTATCCGATCACAATGAACAATATAGAGGCAGAACCCTTTATAGGCGGCAGCTATGTGAATGTGGAAACGCGCCGCTTTTTCGAGTCCGGCAGTCCTGCCGCCTTAAATGGCCGCGGTCAGGAAAATCTTTTCTATTCAACTCTGGGACTTCGTGAAACATCCAGTCTGCTTGTCAATGACAGAATTAACATCGCTCAGCGTTTGATGCTCGGTTGGCAGCACGCAAATCATCATCTTGATCCGCAAATGCTGATGGCGTTTAATAGCGGCAGCAATCTGTTTACTATTTACGGCAGCCCCATTGCGCGCAATTCAGTGTTAATTGATGCCGGATTATTAGTGCAACGTCCAGAGATGGATCATTTGCAGTTGAAGCTTTCGTATATTGCACAATGGGCTTCCAATGTTCAGGATAATGGGCTTTCTGGGACGCTCATCTATCGCATGTCCTGATGCAATGAACCCGGTTGTGCGCAGCCGGGTTATTTTTCAAGACTCATACATAATTTGCAAACAGCAAGTGATCCGCATACTGCGAAGAGGACTGGCATAATAAAACTGAAGTCAATACGGGTAAATTCAAAGATAAGCACAATAGCAGTCAGCGGCATTTTTTGACTGGCAGCCAGCATCGCGGTGGCGCCAATTGCAGCAAAGGAAGCAGGGATAATACCTGGAAAATACAGATTCCATAAACCGCCTAAAAAACCACCCAACAAGGCACCGGCGGCCATTGAGGGGGTTAACAAGCCTCCTTCAGCTCCGGCCCGTAAACTCGACCAGGTGGTTATAACACGCAACAGGAATAATATTGCCGAGAGCGACATCAGCGTGACGGCTCCAAATTCGACATGAATGACACTTTTACCGTTCCCTAAAATAGCTGGAAAGAAAATAGCCAGCACGCCGATTAAGCTAAAATTCAGAATACAAAGAATCGGTAGTTGCCAGTTGTGTTTCGCCGCTTTACGGCATTGATTCGCAATTCTACTAAACCAGTAACCCGCAAGCCCATAAACAGGTCCGGTGAGTATTGACCAAGCCATAATTCCGGGACTGAGCACTAATCCTGAAAGATCATATTGCGGTTGATTACCCAACCCAATCCAGGAGACGGCAACCGCTATTGTGGAACTGACAAGGGCTGGCAACAGCACCGACCAGTTAAAACTAAACAACAAGACTTCTGCAATAAACAGGGCGCCGCCCAATGGAACGTTATAGACCGCGGCCAGGCCAGCACCGGCCCCACAAGCAATCATTATTTTGGTATCTTCGCTTCTCAGCCCGCTTTTTTGCGAAATCCATCCAGCGAACAGTGCGCCTATTTCGCGGGGCGCTACTTCTCTGCCCAGCGGTGAACCAAGTGCAACGGTTATTACCTGCAAAAGAGAGTGGATGCTCGTTGCAATGACCGGCATAGGTTCGGCTTTTTTAATAGAGTTGGAGATGCCAAGCAGTGGAGTGCCAAAGCGATAGAGAAGCCCCCAGCCAATACCGGCGACCAAGCCGCAAATGACCAAAACCAATAGCCGGCGTTCGCCCGAAGCTGCCTCGACTCCCTGGAGAAAGCTTTCCGGGCTGATAATATGCTGTAAGCTGTAACCGTAAGCGATATGCTGTATCCAGTGCAATAGCAAGGCAATACACATTCCACTTAGGCCAGAAAGCACTCCTATAATCACCGTTACAATAATAAGATATGTTGTTTTTTTTATCACAAGATCTGCTCGATATAGAAAGAATTGAGTATGGCATCGAGTCGGGAAAATGAAAAGTAAAGGCCGGCCTCCCGCGAAGGCGTTCATGGTAAATAGAACTAAGCAACAAGCCTGTCGTCTTTGCGAACACCGTGAAGCAATCCAGATCGAAACTTGAACAAAGTAAGAAGTGGATTGCTTCGCTGAAGCTCGCAAAGACTTTTTTTGTCCACCTGCTTTATGTGAGTCTCCCCTTAAGGGGAGAGAAGATTTCAGGTTGACCTATACCCTATTGTGAGCGAGGGCGCTGGGGAAGATTGCCAGTATTTTCTAACTTATTGATTGCCTCCGCATATTCAGCATAGACCATGCGCTTTTCACGTGTGAGGCAGAGAAGACTATCCTTCTGTGGGCAATCTATGACAAACATTTTATCGACTACTCTCTTCCAGATTGCATCTTCTTCGCGCTGTTGTTTTTTTCTTTCATTATCATCTTTCCTGGTAAGAAAATTATGGGATAGAAAGTTTTTAATTTTGCGAGCGGCTATTCTTTGACCTAATCGGGTAGCCCTCATAATCGCAGGCCGCAATTCCGACAGTATGCTCTCAAGCTGTTTATTTTCTTTTTGAATTTTGCGTGCGCTGGGTTGTTTTTCCTTGTGAATGTTCTGATAACGAATTCTGATTTCGCGTGCAAAATCCTCGATACTGCTTCTTTCTTCTTCCTGGCTTGATGATAAAAAAGGTTCATTTTTAGTGCGTTGCTCTCCCCAGCGATCTTTTGATGACGGCTCAGTTAATAAACTGCTTCTTGAAAAGGTAGTCTCAATATGCTCATAACTATGAAGTAACTGTTCAATTTCATGACGCATTTTTTGATTTTTCTCAAGTCTTACTTTAAGAATGCGCCTTTCGATTCGATCCATCATTTCGCATAACTCATCTTGCGGGCTGCAGCAGGTTATCCGCATATACCCTTTTTTGCCGTCGACACCACAATAGGAGAAAGGACTGATAGACAGCAGATCTTTATATAACAAACTGTAGGCCAGCTCCAAATCATTACTGACTACGCCCTCTTTTTCCAGCGCTTTGGTTGCGCCTTCAGGAATTTTCATTCCAAATAGCTCACTTAAATCCACTGGAACGTAGAAGGTGCCCTCAGTATGGTACTCGGGTGAGGGTAGGGTAATTCCCATTTGCTTTGCACGCTCGGTTACATAATCGACCTTTGCTTTATAAAAATATTTCATGAGCAGATGCTCTCTTTCATTAAGATTCGCCATGGTTTCGGCATAGGCTTTTTGTAAAGAGCGGGGCGCATGACCCACGGTGTTGATTTGCAAGGTTTTGAGCTCGCGCATAAACGCAGGATCAAAGGTCATTAATACAGCCAGCCTCTCTCCTGCGGCAGAGAAGGCTTTTGTGGCTGAACGCATAATAATAATTCGATCAAGTAACTCAGGCGCTAGTTTTGCCAATGAAGCATTTTCCTTATCCTTGATAGCCTTAGCCTGCTCCAGCATTTGAGGCAGTCTTGAATCTTTTTCGAGAGCCGTTGTGAGTTTACTCAGGGAATGATAGACCTTGTTGCCATAGGTATCTTTGATGGATTTATCAATGCGCAGATTTTTCGCGGCGTTTTCGAGATGGTTTAGTTGAGACCTCAAAGTGAATAAATGGTACATTGTGTTAAAGGTAATGGAGCCGCTCATTATAATATCCAGGGTTTTTTGGTATTCTTTTCTGAGCTCGGGTAAGTGTTCGTTCTGAAGCTTATGTTGCAGAAGCAAGGCACTAACCAGATTTAAAAAATTAACTTTTTCTTCCATCCCCATCTTTTCATGGGCTTCATCAAGAATAATTTTCAGATCCGGATTTTCTTTAAGTAAATCTTCAAGTATTTCCAGAAGGCCCCTGCGCACATAATTCATTTCTGTATAGGCTTCATCAAAGATGATGCGTAAATCAGGGTACTTCTTGAGTACTACCGCAATTTTTTTCATCTCTTCTGCATCAATCACGGTACCCATCGGATTATTGGGATTACAAATTAAAATCGCTTTGGGCTGGATGTGATCTTCTTTGGCCGCTTCATAGGCTTCAATAATACTGGCCTCAATCGCCTCGGCAGTCAGTTTGTACCCGGGCAGCTTGAACACATCAATAGGATGAAGTTTATGCCCGGGATTTGAAGCATAGAGTGAATAATGAGGAAAAGGGGTTATCATCCGGAAGGGAACGTTATCATTTAATTGGTTCAGCACTTCAAATACTAAATGCAGGCCTCCGGCCCCACCGACCGTAAAGAGAATATCCTGGGGTGAGATTGGAGCATCGTACCAATTGGACATGGCGGTGGCCATCATTTTTCGATTCGCCTCATCTCCCTGCGGATCGCCGTAATCCAGTGCACCCTTGCCGGATGTATTTTCTAACTCCTGTCTTTCTTTTTTTGCCGTTTCCTCTATATTAGAGAAGTACTTTTTCAAAACGGCGGCAACGGAAGCGGGATAAGTCGGTCTTCCCATGCCTGCCTTGATTAAGTAGGGTTTGTTTTGTAGATTCAGGTAGCCGGTTTTTTGGGTTGGTTTTAACATCCCGGCGGCAATTTCTTTTTGGGAAAGACCTTGCGCGATAAGTGATTCGATGTGGTTTACCCAAGTTGCTTGTGTCATTACCTGATCAGCATTATTTGCATTTTGGCCTGCGGGGTCTCTCATGTTTGCTCCAAAAATAAATAGTGCGCAAAATAAATATAGTTTGCTAAAATTTTAATTATACATTTCTTAGTCTAGCATTCCAATGGGTGAAAAAAAGGACAAGATTCATCTCACTATTAACGAAGTCGGAGACTTCCTGGCAAAATTCTCTGAACATAGTGATCAGGTGTATTGGATTAGCAGCCCGGATTTCAAGAAAATTCAATACATTAGCCCTTCGTTTGAGCGCATCTGGGGACGTTCTCGCGAACAATTATACAATAATCCATCGATATGGATGGATTTTCTTCATCCCGATGATGCGATGGATCATAATCCTATTTCCGAAATGGCTGAAAAAGTGAGCCGTCTGGGCGAGCGAGCCCGTTATTCCGAACATTATCGAATTATTCGTCCCGATGGTGAAATACGCTGGATTATTGATAATGGATTTCCATTATTTGATGAGCAGGGGATTTGCTATGGCGTCACCGGAGTGGCCACGGACGTTACAGAAGATAATAAACGGGCCGAAGCATTGCGTGAGGCAAAGGAATTGGCAGAAGCCGCCAACATTGCCAAAGACGAGTTTCTCGCCAATATGAGCCATGATATTCGCACGCCGATTACCGGCATCATCAGCATGTCCAACCTGCTTGAGGAAAATGCCAATACCCAAGAAGAGATGCAATATTCTCGCTGGATACACGAAAGCGGTACCCAGTTGCTTGCACTACTCAACGGCGTTCTGGAAATTGTTTCTTCTGGAAACATTCAGGAAAAAGATTTGCATTATGAACATTTCAGCCTGAGAAAATTAATTAAAGATATTGTCCAGCTGGAACAACCTTCTGTATTAATGCGAAAGCTTGAGTTTTTGGTTGATATCAAGCCAGATGTTCCTGACTGGTTTATCAGTGATCGCATTAAAATTCATCGCATTTTGCTGAATTTGCTTGGAAATGCCATTAAATTCACCCAGGAAGGCCATGTGGGAGTAAGCATTCAGAAGCTTTCAGAGGAAGAGAATAATGTCACTTTGGAGTTTTCGGTATTTGATTCAGGTTTAGGCATAAGTGAGGAGGCGCAAGCCAAGGTATTTGATCGGTTTTTTAAAGTAAACCCATCCAATAAAGCGCAATATCAGGGGCATGGGGTAGGTTTGCATATCGTTAAAACCTATGTGGAGTTGCTGGGGGGGGAAATTAATTTAAGCAGTACTATTGGCAAGGGAACCCGATTTTACTTCAAACTTCCGATGGTGTTGGCAGAGCCTGACATAAGTTATGATGAAACGTATCAAGATGGCGAAAAATTAAATTCTGATCATGAAATATCAAATCATGAGGCGCGCTTATTGTTAGTTGAGGATAATCCGGTCGCATTAAAAACTGTGGAGATCATGGCGCAAAAATCCGGATGTCATTATCAGATTGCCACCTCTGGAGAAGAGGCATTGCAGCTTTTGCAGCAACAACCCTTTGATTTAATCATCAGCGATCTGGGTCTTCCAGGAATTTCGGGTCATGAAATGTTAAATAGACTGCGCGAACTTGAGCAGCAGGAGGGCCGGGCAGCTATTCCGTTTGTAGGCCTGACTGCGCAGTCTTTATCATCCAGTAATACTCTGAAGCTTCCTGCTGGAATGAATAAATTAATCAGCAAACCGGTGACCCTCCCCGCATTCCAAGGTCTATTGAAAGAATTCATTGCAGAAGACAAATTTGTTCACCATGGCAGCGATAATAAGGAACTTCATTATTTTGCCTTGTCAGGTCATGCTTTATTTGATGAAACTATAGGTATTGCTAATCTTGGTGATTTTGCGACTTTACGTGAAATGCTCGGTTTACTGCTTGAAAAAGAATTACCTGCCATTGGAGAAGAATTAGCCAAAGCACATTCTGAACGAGATTGGCAGAAAGTAGCGAAACTGGCTCACAAACTGAAGAGCAGTGCGATGTATTGCGGAAATGTACGTTTGCAATGGGCTTGTCAGTGCTTGGAGGAGTATCATTTGTCAGGCCATACTGCATTACTGGAGCAGCTTTTTCAGCAGTTGCTAACGATTATAAATGATACGGCACAAACGATTAAAGAGAGATTGAGTCAATAGGATAGATATCAGGGTTACGCCCGCGTTTAATTTTACGCGGGTTAAGTCATCTGTCTAAATATGGTCTATGCCGATTTTTAAACACAAAATTTTAAAACTAACTCATTGACCCGTTGCGCTTGTTCAAGAGGGCTGGAGTGAGCACCATGGACCTTCATAAACGCGGCATTAGGTAACATTTTCGCCAGGGCTTCGCTCTCTCCCGGGAGGGTGATGATATCCTCTTCGGCTGCAATGACCAGACTGGGAACATTTAGTTCTCCCAGCCAGGCGGTGGAGTTAAATGTAGCAAGTGCTCTAAGCTGGCGTTGCTGATCCTCAATGGTTTGAGGAATGGGGTTATTTTTAAGCACCTCTTTAAATAATAAAATATTGTGTTCATTGCTTAAATAGGCATTGGAAAGAAACCAGGGCATTGCCAGATCCATAAACAAATCAAAGGATACCCCTTCTTTGCGGCAACGCAGCAAACCCTCCAGCGTTCTGATGGTACGTTGATTGAAACGGGAAACGGTATTTAAAAGAATTAGTTTACCGATGCGGTCGAGATAGTTTCGGGCGACAATCTGTGCAATAGCTCCCCCCATTGACTGACCCAGAATATGCGGCTTTAGCAGTCCAAGTGCGTCAATCAATGCAATGACATCGGCCGCCATAGTCTCTAAAGTAAACGGTTCTCCCTTATCTGTTGTTTCACCAATTCCCCGATTATCAAAAATGATGACCTGAAATTGGCTCGCCAGTTGCGGCAGCATTAGATTCCAGAAATTGTGATCGCCGGTGTACCCGGCAATCAATACCAGCGGTTGACCCTGTCCATGAATTTCATAGTAGGTTCTAATATTATTCCCTTGCAGTACTGGCATGATTACGTCCTGGTCAATTCACTTTACCTGAGCTTAATGAAAATCAGGCAGGCAGTCAAAGTTAATTAAAACTCCAGAACGATTTGGTCTGCAGGTAAGCGTCTCGTTGCTGTTTAAAATCCGTTGGCAATGCGTATTCATTATCCGCCATTAGGTGCCCGAGGCGGCCTTGAAGCGCTGCCGCCAGTTCCCTGGGTGAAAAATTTTTATCAGTATTGGGTTTGTTCTCTATACAGGCAATCACTTTTTTTGCAGTTTCTATTTTTGTTGTTGCATCCATTCTGGAAAATAGCTTTGCCCAGAAGGAATTGTAATTCGATTGGAACCGTTTAACTTCGGCCTCACGCTCGCTGATGTACCTGTTCAAAGCGCGGCACAGCCTTTGATCTTCTGCCCGTTCAGGTTGGGGAGCTACGAAAATAGAGTCCGCAGGTTGCTCATAAAGCTGAGGTAAATGGGGACAAGGGATTTCAGTAATTTTAGGTAATGTGGTTCTGCTGGCAATCAGTTGTTCGGTTTTTTGAAGAACTGTCTCCAGTAACTGTTCTTTTATAGTCTCGAAACTATTATTCGAAAATTGGAAAGGAGAACATTCGCCAAGTCCGAAAAGAGATCTTTCCTCGTTATTTATTGCAGCAAGCAGGGCAAAATAGGCCCCTCTTATATAGTATTCTGCAACCTTGGGGCGACACTCTTTATCAAAATGGATATCGTTATCGAAATCTATCTGTTTAAAATCTTTACTAAGATCATAGAAGAATAAATGGGGAACTTGTTTTCTTTCACTGATAAGCCCTGGTTGGTCGCGCTGATGCTCGGGGGTTTCGGGGGTATCTTCAATAATCAGATTAAGACTGTCTCCAAGATTAGAGATATGCACGCAATGGGCAAGCAGACAAGCGATGTCATCCAGAAGCGGCTGCATTAACTGTAATAGATAAGCGGGATTTTCGGCATTTTCCCGATTTCCAAAAAGCATGGTACTGCCGAAATGTTGTGCATTCTTGGCGTCTCTGACTTGCTTCCCCTGCTTGAGCAGGCTGTCAAATGCCGTCATTTGCAGAACATATACATCATGCCCGTCAATGCTTAACTTTACTTTTTGATAATCCTGGGTGCGTAAACCTATTTTGGCCAGATAATTTGAAAAAATAATTTCGTCATCCACTACCCAGTTCCATACTTTGGCAGCATCAGACCCCACTCCGGTTGAACAGTTTAAAATTGAAAAGACCTTCCCATTATTTAATCGGTAGACTTGCTTAGTACCACCCTGACTTACGAAGTTATTTTCATCTCCCTGGTAACGGCTTATATGCAGGCTATGTTTTTCTCCATCAATCAGGAGCTCAATTGGTTTAGAATCGTCTTCTCGATAAAACAGGTTGCGCCAGTTCTGCAAAGCGGTATTAGGGAGATATTGCCGGTTTTTTGTGAAGGGCATTATTGCTCTATAACTAACTAAATGGTGCAATATTGTATCATTCTGATAATGTAAAAATCAACGCATTCGAACGATTTCAGGACTTTAAGACTGGAATAAAACTGAATCCTCCCTGATAATAATTATCTACCGCACTTGGAAATATTCAAGTTATGAATTTATTTAACAAATTGATCGATTTGGAACTGGACGCCATGCAGTTTGGTTTTCGCTGGGATAATGCCCGGCAGATTCTGGCACAAGTTGAAAGCGAGTGTGTGGAAGTCAATCAATTGCTGGACCAGGACCATGGAGAAAATGATTTACTGCAATATGAAATCGGTGATCTGCTTCATGCAGTGTTATCACTTTGCGTATATTGCGGTTATGATCCCGAGTTAACGCTGGAAAAGAGTTTGAACAAGTTTGAGCAGCGTTTTTTAATGGTGAAGCAATTAGCTAAAAGTCAGAATCTGAACAATCTTGACCATTTATCCTTTGAACAGTTAATGGCCTTGTGGAAAGAGGCAAAAGAACTGGCAGACAAAAAAAGTTAAAAATCGTCTGGCCGAGCCCCAGATGCTGTCATCCTGCTTTGGATCCCCTGATTTCACAAGAAAGTATTTGCTAATTGGGCTACATTTTTTAACTATTTTGGGTAAAATTGCAGCAAAAGATGTTGAGTTATTGATCATGAAAACTGGACCTACTATTAAAAATCGAGGCGCTTTGTCCAACCCGGAAGGACGTTTCGCAAAAACAAGTCATGAATACTATGATGATGGATGGGACATAGAGGAAGAAGCGCTGCCGCCGCTTGAGACTTTTTTATATCCTGAATCAGCAAAAACAATAATAAGCCGCAACGAATCCTCTGACATTGGCTTTGAACAGTCGATTAACCCCTACCGGGGCTGCGAGCACGGGTGTATTTACTGTTATGCCAGACCTAGCCATGCGTATATGGATTTATCGCCCGGTTTAGATTTTGAGACCAAAATTTTCTACAAGCAGGATGCTGCCGAATTATTGCGAAAGGAAATCAATAAGGCAAACTACCACTGTAAACCCATCGTGATTGGCGCAAACACGGATCCCTATCAGCCAGTTGAAGGGAAATTGAAAATAACCCGCAGCCTGTTAGAGGTTTTGCTTGAGCATCAGCATCCGGTGGTTTTAATTACTAAAAACTCGCTGCTGGAAAGAGATTTCGATCTGCTGGCAGCTATGGCGAAAAACAACCTGGCCAAAGTGGCGGTCAGTATTACTTCATTATCGACTGATCTTAAGCGCATCCTGGAGCCAAGAACCTCGGCACCTTCTGCAAGATTAAGGCTGGTGCAGGGTTTAGCGCAACATAATATCCCAGTGCAGGTGATGCTGGCACCCATAATTCCTATGGTTAATGACATGGAACTGGAGGGGATACTCGAAGCGGTCAGCAGGGCCGGAGCGCGTAATGCTGCTTATGTACTGCTTCGATTACCGCACGAGGTTAAGGATTTGTTTAAGGAGTGGCTGGGCAAGCATTTTCCAGAGCGTGCCGGGCACATTATGAGTTTAATTCGTCAGATGCGCGGCGGTAAAGAATATGATTCGACATTTGGCAGCCGTATGCGTGGAGAGGGGGAATTTGCCAATTTGTTAAAGATGCGATTCCAGTTGGCTTGCAGGCGTTTTGGCTTAAATACTGAAAGGCAGATTGCTTTAAATACCAGTCAATTCCGCAAAAAGGAGCAGGGGCCAAAGCAGTTAAATTTATGGGATGAATTTTAGATAACCGGTTTTCTTTTTTAAGAATTATTGTGTGAATTTAGTTTAAATTATATCATTAAGCTGCGTGCAGGTAAGCGCGCAAAATGGATGATTAATTTGTTAGCATAGGAAGTGCTTTATGAAAACACACTCAACAAGAGCCAGAACGCTGGCTTTCGCCTTATTACAAGCCTTTTCAAAAGTGGGTCATCTTGTTCTCAAAGCGATAGCAACTTTCGCATCAGATAGCCGTTCCAGGAACTCTTATTATAATAAAAAAAGTAAGTTGCTTCGACCAAAACGCTGAAACAAAAATCCATAATTCCGCGTTTGAGGATAGGTGTCAACTTAAGAAAAAATCCCCTCTCTCAAGCTGGGAGAGGGCTAGGGTCACTGCCATTAAGTTAAGGAATTTGGTCCTTCCCGCGAAGGCGGGAATCCATTCCTCAATTGGCATTATAGCTCGCTCAGAGAGGGATCCCCGCCTTCGCGGGGAAGACAGTTTAATATACATTTGAGCTTGACTTAATGGCAGTGAGGGCTAGGACGAGATTGCTGAGGGGAGAGAGGATTTTTAGTGACGCTTATGCGCGTTTCTGTAACAACACTGTATTAGGGATATAAGCTGTGACCGATGAATTTCTTGAAAATACAACCTTTGATGAATTATCCATAGGCCAGCAAGCCATGTTAAGCCGCAGGTTAACTCCTGAGGATATCGCTTTATTCGCAGCCGTTTCCGGCGATATCAATCCTGCTCATATGGATCCCGGATTTGCCCAAAATGATATATTTCATGGAATTGTCGGTCACGGCATGTGGACTGGCGGTTTGATCTCTGCTTTATTAGGCACCGCTTTACCAGGCCCTGGTACCATTTACCTTGGTCAGGATCTTAAATTTAAGAATCCGGTACATCTGGGAGATACGGTCACAATTACAATTACTGTGATTGACAAGGAAAAAGACAGGCCAATTGTCCTCTTTAATTGTTTGGGAAAAAATGAGAAGGGAGACATCGTTATTGAGGGGCAGGCACGCGTATTGGCTCCGACAAAAAAACTGAAGGTTGCCAAAACACGTTTGCCTGATATCGAAATTCATAACCATGACCGATTTGAACCAATCATCAAATCCTGCAAAAATATTGGCCCTATTAACACTGTGGTCGTTCACCCGGTTAAAGCGAGCAGCATAGAGGCGATTGCTGATGCAGAACGGGCGGGATTGATAAGGCCTCTATTGGTTGGTCCTGTCGCTAAAATCAGGGCAGCAGGTAGTGAAGCCAATATTGATATGTCCCAATGGGAAATTATTGATTGCCCTCATAGTGATGCCGCAGCAGTCAGAGCCGCGTCGCTTGCGGCGGAGGGTAAAGTTGATGCGATCATGAAGGGTTCTTTAGCGACTCATGAGTTGCTTGGCGCAATAGTGCCTTCTTCTGCCAATTTGCGAACCAAATACCGTATTAGCCATGCCTATGTAATGGACGTTCCTTCTTATCATAAACCGTTGGTTATCACAGACGCTGCGATTAATATTTCACCTACGGTATCAGAAAAAGCGGATATCTGCCAAAATGCCATCAATTTGTGGCGGGTTCTTTATGGAATGGATAAGAAGCCCAAGGTGGCGATACTGGCAGCTACCGAGTTCGTTAATGTGAAGATGCAGGCCACCGTGGATGCGGCACTATTATGTAAGATGTCAGAAAGAGAACAGATTACTCAGGCTATACTGGATGGTCCTCTGGCTTTTGATAATGCGATTAACAAACAGGCCGCAATTGAAAAAAATATTATCTCCGAAGTGGCAGGGGATGCGGATATTCTGGTAGTTCCTGATATTGAATCAGGGAATCTGCTTTCCAAACAGCTCACTTTTTTTGGACATGCTGATGCCGCAGGGCTTGTATTAGGCGCCAGAGTTCCAATTATATTGACCAGCCGTGCAGATTCAATTCGTACACGACTGCTGTCCTGTGCACTGGCAGTAAAAATGGCTGCTGCTCGAAAAGAAGGTCTGATTAAATGAACCTGGCAATAAACAGCATCCTCGTATTAAATGTCGGATCTTCAAGCGTCAAATTTCAAATGTTTGTGGCTGATGAAAGCCTTGAATTGCTGGCCAGTGGCAAGGTTTTTAATATTGGCGGTAAGCCTGTGTTTGCAGCCCGGGTTGATGAGGGACCGTCAGAAAGTTTAAGTCTTGCGGAGAATATGGATCAGCGGCAAGCTGTGGAATACATTTTTAACTGGATAGAGCATCATGAATGCCAATGGAAAATTCTAACTGTAGCACATCGTATTGTTCATGGCGGTGAGCGTTATAAGCATTCAGTTCTTATTACCCCTGATGTTATCGATTATTTGAAAACGCTTTGTCCTTTGGCTCCTTTGCATCAGCCTTACAACATTGCCGGAGTGGAATACATTTACCAGCTTGGCAAGAGTGTTATACAAATCGCCTGTTTTGATACTGCCTTTCATGCCGGGCATGAGCCATTATTTACTGAATATGCCCTGCCTGAAACCATTCGCAAGGCTGGTGTAAGGCGTTATGGATTTCATGGTCTTTCCTATGAATGGATCAGCTATTATCTTGATAAGCATCATAGTGCTCTGAATAAAGATTTGATTATCGCCGCTCATTTGGGGAACGGGGCTAGTCTTTGTGCCATGTCCGGAGGCCGTAGTGTGGATACGACAATGGGATTGACCGCACTTGATGGTTTGCCGATGGGTACGCGCTGCGGCAGTATTGATCCAGGCGTTATTCCTTATTTAGTCAGGCAGTTTGGTTTGAGTATCGAGGAGGTGGAGTCGCTATTATACAGAGAGTCTGGCTTGAAAGGATTATCCGGTTGGACGAATGATGTTCAGTTACTTGAGAAAAGCGAAGATAAAAAAGCGCAGTTCGCAATGGATTTCTTTTGCCTGAAAGTGGCGCAATATATGGCGATGATGGCTATCTCTTTGAGAGGCGTGGATCATATTATATTTACAGGAGGCATTGGTGAAAACTCTATGACGGTCCGTAAAAAAATTCTGGATGCGATTCATTTTTTGCCTGTACGTTCTGTGCTGGTTATTTCCGCCAATGAAGAAAAAATGATGGCTTTACACAGCCTGGCCATACTGAATAAGGAGTCTTGAAAATGGGTTTAAAAGGATTAATTGTCGGCATAGCCAATGAGTCATCAATTGCCTGGGGATGTGCAAAAGTATTGCATGAGGCCGGAGCAGAGCTGGCATTGACTTATCAGAATGAAAAAGCGCGAAAATATGTACAGCCTTTGGCTGAGAAAGTTAAAGCCCCCATTTTTATGCCTCTTGATGTCTGTAACCACGAGGAAACCACTGCTCTTTTTGAAACAATTCATAAACAATGGGGAACGCTGGATTTTCTGATTCATTCCATCGCCTTTGCCCCGAAATCAGATTTGCAGGGGCGAGTGGTCGATTGCTCCAAAGAGGGTTTTTTATTGGCGATGGACATTTCCTGTCATTCACTGATTCGTCTTTCCAAAGCGGTGGAGCCTCTGATGAGTCATGGCGGATCGATAATGACCATGAGTTATTATGGTTCCGAAAAAGTAATTAAAAATTACAATCTGATGGGGCCGGTGAAGGCGGCTTTAGAAGCGACCGTGCGTTATCTGGCAATTGACCTCGGGCAGGAGAAAATCAGGATTAATGCCATTTCTCCGGGTCCGATAATGACGCGTGCCGCCTCTGGTCTGGAACATTTTGATCAGCTTATGGAAAAAGCAGCAAAAGAGGCACCCCTTAATCAATTAGTCACTATTGAGTCAGTAGGGGAGATGGCTGCTTTTCTGGTATCAGATAAAGCGGCTCACATCACCGGGCAGGTTCTGTATGTCGATGGGGGTTATAACATTTGCGGCTAGCTGGTTTTTGCGATGCGATTATCATCAGGTTGAGGTTTAACCGGGGTTATTTTTTTTAGTTAACTGCTCGGTTACCTCTTCTTCAGTTTTGTTGCGATCCCCTTCTTTAAATAGTGAAAAATAATTCTTTACGATCACTCCCGGGCTGGTGATGAAATTGGAGGAATCCTTCTGGCCAATACTCATTACCAGGCTTGCGGCCTCTATTGCGGATAGTTTGCCATTCATAAAATCCCGAATGGCTTCATACTGTTCAGAGGCGCGCCTGGGGAGTTTATAAGGTTTTCCGTCGATGGTTATTTCATAACGGCTATTCCGAACTCCCCAGCCCTTTTGACTTAGGGTCGTGGTAACGAGAATTTGCATCAATGCAGCCAGAAATACCTCGGCTCTTGCTTCCAATAATTTATTTTTAAGTGAATTGTTCTGAATTTCAGGTGCGATTACACTGGCCAGTCGATAGGCATTGTTTAATGATATTTTGTTTTCAGCGTTGAGATTAGATCCAAGGCAGAAAGAAAACATGCTGTCGCAAAGGGTGATAAAATGTTCCGCCAGGCAAGAAACCGTTTTTTCCCATAGGGCGTTGGCTTCGGAACTTTTCAGTTCCTGGATAAGATGTTTAACGCCATTCTCCTTTTCAGACTGTAGGGTCTGATAGAGGGCATCAATAATCAAATGATGATAAAGATTTTCCAGTGAGCGGGTTTCTTTAGGAAATGGATTGGGAATTCCCGTTGCTGCGGACATTTGTGTGCGACTCAATAATTCCAGAATAAGTCTGGATTTATCGAGCAATGTTGTTTTTTCTACGAACCCATTTAAAAAGTCGGTTGAATGGGCAAGCGCTGTCAGCTCCATTATTAAACTTGAAAAATGAGGCAAGTCTCTTTGACGTATTTCTTTGCGTCGCTGTTCCTGCTGATTAATTGATTCAAGAACCTGCCGATAGTTGATACTTTTCTGCGAGCTAAATAATTCAAGATCCCGGGGTTCATACTCTGCTACACATTGTTCATCGGGTTTTGTGTCCAGGGCGGATAGTCTCAGGTCAATTGCTTTTTCCAAAGAGACACTATCTTTAAGCAGGGCGGTGAGATCAAGACCATCGAATGCTTCTTTTATCAGGGACTGTATATTGAAGAATTTCTGAAAAGGACCAGGTTGCAGCGCGGCAATTAATCGCTCCGGTGTTTGAAGCTCTGAACTGATAGTGTAAACGATAGCATCTGTATATAATTTTTCTTTATCAGACAGATTTTCAATCTGGGAATCAGTAAAGAGCATACTTAGATTGCTTTTCAAGCTATCGTTATTCAATTCTATCTTGAATCCAGCGTTTCTCACTGCATCGACCTGAATATTCCCATTTTGATCCAGAGTATCCCATAGGCTTAATGTAGATAAGGAAACAAAGCCATCCAGAAATTCGGCATCCTCATATCCTGATTTGACGCCAGGCGATTTGACGCGGCCATTGCGAAACACCGCAATATCTAAAGCTTCTTCATCCCTGAGCAGTTTTTTTAAAGCCATTAAAGCTTCCATAAGAAGCTTGTTTTTACTCAACTGTAGCTCCATACCCCGGTTTCCTTTTTAAGGATATACAAATTAATATAACATAAAGGCTAATATTTTTCCTCTTTGGGTCTGTTTTGGTCTTTTATTGATGGGCTGTTGATAAATTTCTCACAAGCTGGAATTTGGTAAAACTGACAAGCTATACACACAGTTACCCACAGATTTTGTGGATAACATAGAAAAAGAAAGTGTTTTATCGTAAATTAGAAATAACTTCGATTATTAGAATGATTATGGAGTCTTTTCGATCTTTCTTTGGTGTAGGGATAACCGGCCAGGTTCAGGAAGAGCTGGCTCTATTGATTAGCAGGATGCAGAAGCATTCACATGCTTCTTCAGTAAAATGGACATTAAAGGAAAATTTGCATGTGACTTTGCAGTTTGTGCAAAAAATGAATTGCAGGGATATACCGATACTAGCGAAGACTTTAACAGCTGAGTTTAGCTGTGAACCATTTCCCATACAATTTGGAGACTTTCTTTATTTCCCTAATCCTGCTTATCCCAAGGTAATATCGCTTAAAGTGGAACCGAATGAAACGCTGGCTATGTTATCCCGAATAATCGGAGAGGCGTTAAACCACTTGGGTTATTCCACTGAGTCACGGGTTTATACAGCGCATGTGACTTTAGGTCGAATTCGAGATAACGCATGGAATAGACAGTTTGAGGAACCAGTCTCTTTGCCAGTTTTTACCCCGATGAATGTCAGTGAGATCACTCTTTTTGAAAGCCAATCCATCGGGGGAGGAGTGCGCTATACCCCAGTGATGAAATGGCCCTTAAATAATGCGCGATGAAAATCTATCCCATTTTTTTCAACAATTCCCCTAATTCAATCGGCATTGGAAAAACGATAGTCGAGGTGTTGCCGCCCGCGAGAGCAGATAAGGTTTGCAAATAACGAAGTTGCATGGCCTGAGGTTGTTCTGCTAAAACTTTCGCTGCCTGCATTAATTTTTCAGAGGCCTGAAGTTCTCCTTCGGCATGAATTACTTTAGCACGTCTGTCTCGTTCAGCCTCCGCCTGTTTGGCAATCGCTCTGATCATGCTTTCATCCAAATCAACATGCTTAATTTCGACATTGGAAACTTTAATTCCCCAGCCGTCGGTTTGGCTATCCAGGATTTTTTGAATGTCACTGTTTAATTGTTCACGTTCAGCCAGCATCTCATCCAGCTCATGCTGCCCGAGCACTGAACGCAGCGTGGTCTGGGCCAGCTGACTGGTGGCTTCAAAATAATTTTCAACCTGTATAATCGCTTTTTCCGGTTCGACAACGCGAAAATAAAGCACTGCATTGACGCGCACCGACACATTGTCACGCGATATCACATCCTGGCTCGGAACGTCCATTACAACTGTACGCAAATCCACGCGCACCATTTGCTGTACGCCAGGAAGTACCAGAATAAGCCCAGGCCCTTTAACACTCCAGAAACGCCCCAGTTGAAAAATTACGCCGCGCTCATATTCCCGCAGAACACGAAAACTTGAAATAATGATAATAATAATGAATGCAATCAAAAAACCTAAAAATGAGCTCATGATTAATTTTCTCCCTGATGACTGATCTCTTTCACTGAATCTATTTCTTCCACTTCCAGATTTAATCCCTCTGCTTTAATAACTCTAACCGGCTTATCGGCAGTGATTGGCTTCATAGAACTCACGCTCCATATTTCACCCCTTATAATAGCTTGTCCTTTTAAATTAATATCATTGAGTGCCCGACCTTCGGCGTTAAGTAGTATGGATAGTCCATTCTGAACGGTTTTGCGGCGTGACTGAATCGCCATTCCCAATAGGGTAAACATGGCAATGATATTGGCCGCAGCCATAGACCAGATGGCTGAGCGGGCAATCTGATAGGATTGGTGCTCGGTATCAATGAGCAAAATTGAGCCGGCGATAAAGGCGATTGTTCCTCCAATCCCAAGAATTCCAAAGCTTGAGGTAAACGCTTCGGTAATAATAAAACCAATACCAATGACCATTAAAGCCAGACCGGCATAATTAACAGGCAGCAATTGCAGACCATAGAGGGCAATAATCATTGAAATGGAACCTATAACCCCTGGTAAAACAAATCCAGGGTTTACCAGCTCAAAAAAAATGCCATATATTCCTAGCAGTAACAGCAGATAGGCAATGGTTGGCTCGGTGATAATCAATAACAACTTCATACGCCAGTCGGGATTCATTGCGGCGATTTCAGAATGTTTTGTATCAATCTGAATGGTCAACCCTCCCTGACTGACGGTTTTTCCATTGAGTTTTTCCAGTAAATCGTTCGGGGTATCCGCAATAATATCAATTACGCCTTTTTTCAGTGCCTCATTGGCTGTCAAAGTCGAGGCGGCAATGACCGCCTGCTCGGCAAACAGAGGATTTCTTCCTCGCAACTGCGCTAATGAGCGTATATAGGCTACGCTGTCATTAGTAACTTTTTTATCCATTACCCCGGACTTCTCATCGCCGCTTAAATTGACCGGACTTGCGGCACCGAGATTGGTTCCTGGTGCCATTGCCGCAATCGTGCTCGCATAAAGCAAAAAGGTACCCGCACTGGCAGCGCGCGCGCCTTTTGGATAAACGTAAGTGACCACAGGTACTTTGGAGGAGAGAATGTCTTGAATGATGAGACGGGTTGATTTGTCGAGCCCGCCCGGAGTATCAAGAATAATCAGAATCAAACTGGCGTTTTGTGCGGCAGCGATCCCACGATTCAAATAATCCGCAGTAGCCGGCCCTATACTGCCCTTAACTGTAAATTGAATGACTTTCCCAGCTTCTGCAAAGCCACAGACTGATATCAGAATCAAAGCGATTAGATAATTCATTGCACAGCGTCTCATGCCCGGGATCGCTCTGTAAAAGTCCATTCTTAAAGAATAGCAGCAGAATGGAGAGAGCGGGTTACAAGAGCAATACCAGGAAGTTTATGGGTGCTTTAAAAAGAAGTGCGCTGATGCAGTTGCCCATTTAAATGAAGGAGTTCCATTGCGGTAGAACCGATTTGCTGTAAGGCGGTTTTGGCATGATCAAAGTGATGATTAATTTGTTCGAGCAATCCTTTCTGGGGATAAAGCTGCGCATAGGTAATTTTATCATTAGCCAAATCAGACGCTCGGCCTTTGCCAAGATGTTCTATTGAAGCGTAGGCATCCAGGTAGTCATCCTGCATTTGAAAGACCAGACCGAGATGGTTGCCATAAAGACGCAGATTTCTGATTTCTTCATGGCTGGGGCTTCCCGCAGCCAACGCCATATTAATGCAGGAGAGAATTAATTTACCTGTCTTCAACTGATGAATTTTTTTCAAAGTATGTTCATCAATACTGCTGTTACTCAGTTCAGAGAGATCAAGACTTTGCCCGCTCACCATACCGGTAGGACCGCTGGCGCGTACTAATTCTCTGGTGATTTCAATCACCTTGGCAGGTGCAAGGATATCGGTCAGTTTGCTTAGCAGGATTTCAATTGCAAGTGCTTGCATGCCGTCGCCGACCAGAATGGCAGTTGCTTCATCAAAGGCGCGGTGACAGCTTGGTTTCCCTCGGCGCATGTCGTCATTATCCATTGCGGGCAAGTCATCGTGAACCAGCGAATAGCAATGGGTCAGTTCAACTGCTGCCGCGATATAGTCGAGTGCTGCCAGTGGTGCCCGAACCATTTCACCGCAAAGATAAACCAGAACCGGCCTTAGCCGCTTACCACCAGGAAACAAGGAATAAGCAATCGCTTCTTTTAACCGGGAAGCAGGAATGTCGAGTTCAGACAGCAGTTGCAATAAGACCATCTCGTGGCGGTCAATAAGGGCATTTACTTTCTCATTATTCATTGGAAGGCTCACCGGTTTCCATTGTATTCATTCGCAACATTTCGATTTTCTGCTCAGCCTGGGTCAGTACTTCCTGACATTTACGAGCCAGTTGGATGCCTTTCTCATATTGCTTTAGCGAGTCTTCCAGCATCAAATCCCCACGCTCAAGCTGCCTGACGATTTCTTCGAGTTCCTGCATCGATTTTTCAAAATGAATGGTTTCAGACATAAGGGTTTCCAGAGGGGCAGAACGTTGCGAGTATACTGCCTGTGCACAAAGTTGCAATATTATATCTGAAATTGCAGAGTAGAGCCTATTTTATTTTTTAATGTGGCCCAAACTTGGGCTGTCTCAAAACTCAGGTATGATATTTGAGCCACAGCGGCAGTATTTTGTTAAGATAAACCATAAATTTCCAAAGCCCCACCTGCGCTTCAACACTGCCATAAGGATCGGCTTTTAATTCAGGATAAGCGATGCCCAGACCAAATAATCCCGGACCAATAATACCAAGATGAGGATTGTATTGGACCTGATCATAATCACCGATAATCAGGTTTTTCCGCGTTTCAAAGCCCACGGCATAGATGACCTGCTGGCATTGCGGGAGATAGCGGGCCAGATTGTGTTCATTGATAATATATCGGGAAAGACTGGCTGGCAGTTTTCCATCAATGTTCTCGCGTGCCCAGTTCGCCGTTTGACCTTTTAAACCAGTATTATCAAATAAAATCCAGTCGCCCATATTGATGGCATATCGGCAGGGGGATCGGTAGAAATTGATAATTTTTTCAACGCCAAGTTCAACCAGATGGCGCAGGATAATGATAGCCGAGTGAGAGGAGCCGAACACTCCATAGCAATGATCTCTGCTTATTGTCTGGGCTAATTTCTGCTTATCAATGGCTATTTCAAAAGGCAATACATCCACACCAGGATAGTTTAGCGAAGAGGGCAGAGCACCAGTCGCTAAAATGACATTCGCAGCTTTATATTCATTTTCTTCAGTAGTCAAAGTCCATTGCCGCCCTGATAAATTGATCTGCTGCACTGATTCCTGCTGAGACGTGGTGGATTGACGTAAATGATCGCTCACCCATTGTAAGGGTTTGACGATATATTCAAGCTTGCAAGTCTCCTCGGGAGGCAGTCTCAGTAATTCAAATTGTTCTGCGGCTTCATTGAATTTAAAGGAGTGGGCATCTTTTAGAAAATCCACAAAAAGCGAAACGCGGGTATTACTGGATACCTCACTCCAGTATTGTCCCAGATCACCCACTTTAAAGGCAGGATCAATCCAGAGGATTTCACGCGCCGGTATACCCTGGTCGATGAGTTTTCCTACCGCTGCAATTCCTGCGGGCCCAGCCCCTGTGACTGCCCATTGAAATACTTCTGCACTCATTGTCGACATAGCCTCGATTAGATTTTCAGGATAAGATTACCCAGTTTGTTACATTATGCAAAAAGAAGCAAAGAATAAATGAAAGCTAAAATCCGTTACAGTTGCAGTCAATGCGCAGCCAGTTTTTCCCAATGGTCAGGTCAGTGTACACAGTGTGGTGCCTGGAATTCAGTGATTGAAGAAAGTATTGCACCGGTGAAGAATCTGCGCATTGGTAATTACGCAAATCAGAAATCAATCGTCACTTCTGTTGAAGATGTTATTATCAATCATGAAGTACGTATGGACTGCGGCTTATCGGAGCTCAATCGCGTTCTAGGCGGAGGATTGGTGGATGGTTCGGTAGTGCTAATCGGAGGTGATCCCGGTATCGGTAAATCGACTCTTTTGCTTCAGACTCTGGCGAATCTTTCCAAAGAGCAATCGGTCCTCTATGTAACGGGTGAAGAATCATTACAGCAGGTCGCCATGCGCGCAAAGCGCCTGCAGTTGCCTCTGGATGGTCTTCGCTTGCTGGCCGAAACCCATGTGGAAACCATTATAAGCCATACTCAGACTGAAAAGCCACGCGTAGTGGTCATTGATTCGATACAAACTATCTTTACCGATAGCATCTCTTCCGCACCGGGTGGAGTAGGGCAGGTCCGTGAATCGGCTGCACAGTTGGTTCGTTTTGCAAAAAGCTCACAAACTGCGGTATTTCTTGTGGGCCATGTCACCAAGGAGGGCGCTCTGGCAGGCCCACGGGTTCTTGAACACATGGTGGACAGTGTCTTGTATTTTGAAGGTCAGAGTGATAGCCGGTTTCGAGTAATTCGCGCGATAAAAAATCGTTTTGGAGCGGTGAATGAGCTAGGTGTTTTTGCGATGACTGATCGCGGACTAAAAGAAGTTGCCAATCCTTCTGCAATATTTCTGTCCCGTCAACCAGAACCGACACCCGGCAGCGCAGTGATGGTTACCTGGGAGGGATCTCGTCCTATGTTAGTTGAGGTGCAGGCTTTGGTTGATGAAGCGCATGGACAGCAGCCAAAACGGGTTACGGCGGGTCTTGAACATAATCGTCTGGCCATTTTATTAGCCGTTTTACATCGTCATGGCGGAGTGGCTACTTTTGATCAGGATGTGTTTATTAATGTGGTGGGCGGCGTGAAAGTGACTGAAACCGGCAGTGATCTGGCTTTGCTTGCCGCTGTGGTTTCGAGTTTAAGAAACCAGGTCTTTGATCGTGAGACAATAATTTTTGGCGAGGTGGGTCTGGCAGGCGAAATCCGCCCGGTACAAAGCGGGCAGGAGCGTCTGAGGGAAGCTGCCAAGCATGGCTTTAAACGGGCTATTGTTCCTTTTGCCAATGCACCGAAACAGGCAATGGGCCTCGAAGTAGAACCTGTCAAACATCTGCAGGAGGTATTGCAAAAGATGTAAGAAAGGCTGACATGGGTTTTAGTAATTTGCAAATAGAGAGGCTTTATACTAATAATTCGTTATATGTACTATTTGGACAATTAATATGCCTCCTCGCAGTGTCCTCACCCCTTTTGCATTTCTAAATCCCTATAAAGACCTGACCTCTGAACAGAATGACAAAGTAAATGAGCTGGTGATGAATCTTGAAAACGAGCATCCTCTCATTGCACTGAATAATTTAAGCCAGGAAGAACCAAAAGTTGTAATGAATGTGCTCCTGCGGGTGGACATTCTGGCATTATGGAGTTCATTTCGTGAGCAAAATGAAGATCCAGAAGAAATATTTGACAAGTTAGCGCAATATGGTCCTGATTTCAGCCGGTTTCTTTTTCTTGAGCTTTGGAGCAATGAGCGTGCCTGGGCCAGAGCCTCCGATGAGCATTATCTGCAAATGGCAACTAATTTTAGTACGATTCCTTTTTCTATCGAAGAGGTACAGTATTTTCTACGCCATATAAATCCCTATGATTATGTGAAACTTTGTGCTGCAAGTCTTGAATTTCATGGATTATCTATGAAAGCGATGATTAAGGAGCCAGCGCTTGAAAAGCGATTTCAAAAGTTTATTGATTTTAAATCGTATCCGCCGATGCTAAAAGAGCAAAAGATCAGCCACTCCAATCCCTTAACCCAATTAAGTAACTTAATTTCCGTCAATCATCGGAATTTTAACCAGGGTACTTTGATTGCAGGGGATAAAAAAGGCTTCGTGAATAAGGGCGGAGAATGCTACGGTATTACCGGTCTGTGGCTAATAACGGATAAATTCGTTAAGCAATTTCGGAAATTGACTGCCAACCAAAGTGATTATAGCAATATGCCAATGGTGAGAAGAATTGCGGCTTTACAGCGAGCGCAATGGAGATTGCGGCCTGATGATTTGCCTGAGGCCAATTTCAAAGCAGGCAGCTCGACGCAGAAATCCATTGCTCATACTATTGTAAGGGATATCCTGGCCAATCCGCAAAAAGATCGCATGCAATTCTTTTACTATGGAGAGGAAGTCGCTCATACAATGGGTTTACGTATCCAGCACAAAGATAAATCCATCGTTTTAAAATATTTTGATGCGAATTTTGGTACCCGTAGCATAGAATTTACCAATAATGTCGCTGGCATAGAAAAAGCGGAAGATTTTTTAAGAAAGTATCTGAAGAAATCGGGAGCTGAAATACTGTCTTATTTACATACCTCTCAAAAGGAAATGGCCGAGCAAATTGAGTCCGCTATTGCTTCTCATGCCATAGAGCAGGAGGAGGGGATTATAGCCTTACAGAGAAAAGCGATGCGCACAGTTCCTCTGGCTGATACGCTGCCGGACTTCGGACCGTCAGTTTCAGCAGTTCCTGATAAAAAGCCTGTGATGCCCAGTGAGGAGAAAAGGGAAGCACCAGTAAAAAGCCGCAGTTACAGCAGTAGCATGTGGGAAAACATAAAAAACCACAGCGCCAGAATTTCAAGGCTTGATACCGATTTGACGCATATCAAAGAAGGTCCTATTTTTGCTGATCTGTTAAAACAGGCGGACAAATTATTCAATGAAAAAGAGGTCAATTTCCCAAAACAGCAAAAAGATCGATTGTTCACTGTTCTTGCTGGCCTATGCAATGCAGTCAACATTGAGCAGTTTAAATCCGAACTCGCTCAATGTAAAACATCGGAATTCAAGACCGGGAAGTCTGTTTCTGAGGCCGCACAGAAGACGGCTGACTCAGCTTCTCCGAAGAGACATGGTTTTTTTAAAAATGATACTGGATCATCCTGCAAACGAATCGACGATTTGCTGGACGCGGTTGACGCATTGACAAAACAGGCGGCGCCGGTTATTGGATAATACTTACTCAAGTCCTCTCCCCCTCAGGGAGAGAGTTAGAGAGAGGGGCATTCTCTTAAGTTGAGACTATGCTTTTAATGTTGTTCAAAATAATCAGAGGGCACGCCATAGATGGAGCAGGCTAAAGCTTTGTCTGATTTTCTTTCCCAATCCGGCTTAACCAGAACGTCCAGAGCATTCTGATAGCCCGTATTCATTCGATGATCAATAGCGGAGCGAATAAAATTGTAATCTTTGAATGAATGCGCAAAGGCCGTTCCTCGATAAATGATATGCACCACACTGAAATGTTTGCTATGACCTAGCTCGAGAATTTTTTGTACTTCGGGATCCTGCATCGCTTCCGGGGTTAATTTATCACTAAGATATTGAATAGCTGCCTGTAAATTCTGACGGCTGGTGTACACGTTGGTCAAACGTCGGGAATGACTGGCGTAACGGATATCTTTTTGACGTTCTTCCATCTCATCCATTGTTCGCGGCAAATTGCCTCGTAAGCTGAAACAGTCCACTACAAAGCAAAGGGTATCCTGCTCGGGCAGGGCATCCAATACGGTTACTAATGGAGTGTTGGCATAAATTCCGCCATCCCAATAGTAATTATCTCCTATTTTAACAGCTGGGAAGCCGGGAGGTAAAGCACCGCTGGCCATGACATGGTCAACTGTTATTTCCGTCTTCTGATTGTTAAAAAACTCCATTTCACCAGAGGCAATATCCACAGCCCCAAGGCATAAAGTTATTTTTTTATCATTAATACGATCGAAATCAATCAATTCTTCCAAAGTCTCACGTAAGTAGGAGGTATCATAATAACTTAAATTATCCGGCGTATTATTTGAAAAAGCATGCGGGGGTAATGGACGTGGTTTAAAAAAACCATCCAGGCCGAAAAATACTGTATGCAAAGCGCCCATACGATTATGAAAATGGTGCAGATAATCTGGCATCTCATGCGCAAAAAAAGAATCAGTCCACAGGGCGGGAACAATTTTGTCCCAGAATGCCATTAATTTTTCAAGCTGCTTTTCCGGGGGATTGCCGGCAATGATGGCACTGTTAATAGCCCCAATCGATACGCCTGCCAGAAAATTGGGCTGGTAACCCTTTTCATGGATTGCACGAAAGGCTCCTACCTGATAAGCGCCTAATGCGCCACCACCCTGAAATATACAGGCTATTCGATCATAATGCTGCCGTGCATCGGTTAAATGGGATGGTTTATTAATTCGACATAAAGGACCTTTATGGTGGCAACTTGCATCCTCACATTTATCTTTGTGGCCCATCGTACTACTCCCGCAATCCTCGTAAAAGCTTGAGATCTCTTAGGTTCTGTGAACCAATTTTATTGTGAGCGAAAATGCGGATAATTGAGTGCCAATATGTTTTTGAATGAGGCGAATAGCGAGTCCTATTTAACGAATTCAAAGACATATTGGCACCAGTTAGCCGCATTTGCAGCCACAATTAAAATTGGTTCACAGAACCTAGCTAGAGGAGATCTCTCCCTGAAAGTTAGCATCACGCCCTGACTCAGTTTAAACTATTTACCTTCTTTTCCTGAACAAGTCGCAGCGATTTTGTAAATTTCTTTATAATACTCGTCATCTGTCATTTTTTCGGAGTTTTTACTTAAATCAACTAACTTGGGATCTGCGCAATCGCAATAGGATGTCGCAATTTTCTTATCATTTTCATCCATTTTGGGATAAACAAGCAGCCAGCGATTGTGACAGCTGTCATCGATATCTTTACTGGTTACTTTATCCAGGCCTACATTTTCCTCTACATTGTCCATTGCATCTTGCAATATGGTGCGTGACATACATACTTGAGCGGCTTTATTAATCGCTTCCTGGGTGTCAAGAGGTTGTTGGGTTTCCGCACATTTACAATATTTTTCACCAAAATTTTTAAAATCCATTTTATCAGTTATTTCCGTATTTCGGCCCATCCAGGCATTAACGCAGGTTGACTGGAACGTGGGCGCCTCGGTTTTTGCATCCGTTTTTGTATCGTCGCTAAAACCAATGGCCGGCAAACAACTTACAACTACAACTGTTAATAGTGACTTCATGGATCGAAAGGTCATGGCATGCTCCGTTGAGTGAAGTTATCATTTTCTAGCTTAGTATATAGATAGAAACTTGGCTAATTTATTTATTGAAAACAATGAATAATGTCAAAATTTGAGCTTTTTCCCTACGTCTCTAGATTTGCTTTCCTAACACCCGCTACTTGTTTGGTGTTGAGTAACTATAACGAATTAACTAACTTGTCGTCTTTGCGAACGAATGTGAAGCAACCCAGATCGAACCTTGAACAAAGTTAGAAGCTGGATTGCTTCACATTCGTTCGCAAAGACGGATTTGTGCATTAATCTTCATTCAGAACAACGCCGACTTGTTCGCTGAACCCAAAGCTCTGATTCACGGTTCAGTGCCCGAAGCTTAAGCTTTTCTTAAGTCTTTACGTGTAAAATATTAATCCACTGTGTTTAATTGTAAATATTCATTTTGGAAGTGTTATGCCAAACCTGGAAAATATCCCTTTACTTCCTGCTAATCCAAATGCCATAGAGCCGCCTTCATCAATCGAAAAATTCAAAACCGGCATCCGGTTGGTGGCTTCCGTTCCTGAAGGCGCAGCGAATTGGGTTTCGACTTTAGGCTTGGTGGCGATTTATTATCATCCAGGTTCGTGGCTGATTGCGCCCATGGCTGTGGGTGCGGGCATTTCACTTAGTAACGAGGTTGTAGAAGCGCTTGCCAAACGATATCCCGAAAATAAATTCCTGAAATCCCTGCATAAAGGCACATTCTTTATGGACTACGCAGTAGGCGGATTTCTGGCTGACTTCGGCTTTGCATGGACCATGATCACCACCGTGGCTATGGATATCGGGGGATTGAGCTTATATAACGATAGCTTTGGCAAGATTATTGCGCCGGCTTTGGCTCTCATACCCACGCTGATTTCAACTAGTAATGAATATTACCGTGTTCTGGGTGAGGGCAATGAACGTAGTTTTTCTCGACACGCAGCCAGTTTCTGGCGTGGAGGAACTGCTTTCACAGGAGTTCTGGATGTACTGATTCAGCAGGGACAATTAGCCTTAAACTCATTTATTCCCACTACAATAATCCTTTTCACTGCGATTACAGGTCTATGTGAGTCACTGGCAAGAGAAGGCTATCCGATATTAAGCGACAGTTTAATCTTTCTATTGACCGTGCTTTGTGTGAATCCTTCACTGGCTGCTGCTCTCTTCCATTTTCCTTTGGATATCTATGCCGCAGCTCATGATGATGAGGTTACTAATGGTCTGTTTGACGGGGATCTGGCTGGTAGCTCTTTCTTAATGGGTTTACTGTCTGCAGTGGCACTTATCGATTTTCAGTTGCAATTAGCACAGCGCCGTCAAAAAGAGCCTTCAGTGCGGGTTGAAGAAATTGAAGATGAAAATGATATCGAAAGCCAGGAATTGATCACATTTTCAATGTCTGATTTTTCAGATGATGACGAAAACACAAATAGTGAAGTATTTGAACAACATAACGATGCGGACGCAGATCAATCCGATGAGAACAGTGATTACTATGATGCAGATGATGATATCAGCCTAGACAGTGATGAAGAAGAGCAACTGACTTCAGAGCCACTTCTCGAAGATGAGAGTATTGAAGATTTGAGTCTCGAAGGTTTATGTATTTCTGATGACAATCCTGCTTCACCTTTGCGTCAAAAAGAGTATAATGAATCAATAAGGACGGATTATAAGCAGATAAGGGATATGCCAGAGGTAAATGTTTCTTTGCAGGGCAAGAATCGTTATCCGTTTTTTGCCAGACATAGCCTGGAAACATCTAGTGTAGTAAAGCAAGAGCATAACGACGATTTAACTCATCGTAGCGGATATGAATCGAGCTAATTTAAGAGGTTATCATGAAAAAGTTGTTGGGTACTGTTTGTCTGGTAGTCAGTAGTTATGCAATGGCCTCAACTCAGACCAATTACATGTTTTTCCAGAGCGACTCACAGGCGCAGCTGGTAAAAAATGCTGACAGTTCGTATACCCTGACCTTGCAAAATCCTCCAGATTATCTGAGCTACTTCTCAGACAGACCAGTCCGTTCAACGGGTCTGGTAAGTTTATCAGAGTTTCTGAAGCTATGGACCGATAATTCAATTAAAGATAATTTCAAAGAGGTGCCGCCGAATGTCGCCTTCGCCATGATGCCAGCGTCTGGAAAGCAGCAGAATTTTGTAGCCGTGGTTTCTTCTCCGCATTACAAGAACAATGAAGTGAGCTACAAGCTGGCGATCATAGACAAGCAGAATATTCAGACCGGTAAAATGACGCATGTGGATGCATTCTTTGATAATATTCCCTGGAATCCAGGTGGATTTGGTCATTCAAAAGAGTAATAATTATCTCTTCTTCCCTGCGACAGCACGGCCACTAAGCTAAGGAATTTGTCATTCCCGCGAATGCGGGAATCCATTCCTCAATAGGCATTATAGCTAGCTCAGAGATAGATCCTCGCCTTCGCGGGGAGGACAGTTTAATAGAAATTTCAGCTTAATGGCAGCTAATCCAGTGAAACAATCCCCAAATCAATTAATGCATTAGTCAATGCCATCAGAGGCAGCCCCTGAATTGTACTATCACTGCCGATGACTTCACTAAAGAGCCATTTGGCCCTTCCCTCATAATGATAAGCGCCGCAGCTTTGATAGGGCTTATCATGTTGAAGATAATTTTGAATGGCTTGCTCACTTAAGTTTTTTATAGTCAGCAAAGCGCTATCCTGAGCCTCCCAGATAATTTTTCCAGCAAAAGCAATACAGCAGGCCGAAATCTGACTATGCTGTTTCCCTCTTAACAGTTTAAGGTGGATAACCGCGGTTTCATGGCCTCCCGGTTTATCCAGAATCTGCTGCCCCAATACACAGAGTTGATCTGCAGCAATCACATAAGAGGATGGGTTCGCCTCACTCACAGACAGCGCTTTAGAGCGAGCCAATTGACGGGCCAGCTCTATAAAATCCTGGAAAGGGAATGATTGTTTGATTTCCTCTTCATCGCAATTGGAGGGAATTACCTTGAAATCAAGGCCCAGTGATCGCAAAAGTTCCTGACGGGCCCTTGAACCGGATGCCAGAATAATCGGTTTTTGATGGGGGAAATTATACATAAACCGCCACCGAAGCCATTAATAGAAAACCAATGATTACAAAACTGAAATCGCGAAGATTACAGCAGCGCTCCACCATTACACAGCGCTCCAGTCCATGCAAGGTTCCCAGATAAAGAAACGTACCGGCTGAAGCTGAGATCAGTATGGAGTCAAAAAGGGAATTGGTCTCAAGTCCTCTTCCAAAATACCAGCCGAGAAAAATACCCAGCGGCGTCATCAGGCTAAAGGATAGAAAAAAGAGCAGGCTTTTGGTATGACTGAGACTGCTTTTGTTAAGTTGTACAGCGATTGCAAAACTTTCAGCCCATTTATGGGTAATAATAGCCAGGAAGAGCATAATCACTACTGAATTACTGTGGCTTAAGCCCAGTGCTGTGCCTAACATCAGCGAATGAACCGACAACATCGCCCAGGCTAAGATGGCGAAAGCCGGATGGCGGTGATTATGATGCTGGTACAGTTCCTTGCCCAAATGTTCAAACCACAAAAACACCAGGAAAACCAGGCCGGTAATGATAAAAGCAAAAGGATAATGATAGCCTCGTTCCATAAAGGCATGATTTGCTTCAGGCAGCATATGCATTAATGCAGCACCCAGAAAAACACCGGTAGCCAGTGTTTCTCCTATAGGGAAGTCCAGGTGTTCTTCGTTTTCAATCCGCTTCTTAAAAGGTAACCAACCTGCTAATAAAATAACCGCAACAATGGCAACGGCAAATATCAGCTTTAATGTAGCTGCAGTGACAATCATGGATTTCCTTAGGTGGGATACTGTTTAATAATATGCCTGGGCCTGAAAGATGCAGGAATGATATTTTTCCATACTCTGTTTGGCAAGTGTTTTCTAGCCAATTCAACAAGCCCCATTTTCAATACTCTGGTTCAGATTCAGGATAGTAACGCGTTTAATTTCAGGATAATCTGCGAGATCACTGGTAATGGTTTCCTGAAGCGATGAAGAGAGTGATGAGGATTTAATCTGTAAATCAAGATAAATATAGCCGTCAAGATAATGAATGGTGCATCTCTCCAGTTCAGGAAATTGCTGCTGCCATGGGGTAATTAACATTTCCTGCAATTTTTTTCGGCTGGGAAGATGCAAGGACGGGCAAGTGACCTCATCATCTTCCGGATCCACATGAACAATAACATCTTTTACTCTTTCGAGTTTATTCACTAATGCCTGATGAACATGTTGGGCAATATAATGTCCTTCAGAGACTGATATAAACGGGGAGACAAGGATATGCACATCGATTAGGATATCGCCGCCCATAAATCGGCTGCGCAACTGATGAATTTTATCCACACCATCCACTTGCTGAATAATCGCTTCAATTGCCTGCAGGGTTTCGGCGTCAACCGCGGTGTCAACCAGCTCTTTCACACTGTTCCAACCGTATTCAAGTCCCATTTTGATAATCATTAATCCCACAATGATGGCAGCGATTGCATCAAAATAAATAAACCCCGAAAGGCTGGCGACTAATCCTAATGCCACCACGACGGAAGAGGCGGCGTCTGAACGATGATGCCAGGCATTGGCAATAATCAGCTCTGATTTAATGCGCTTGCCCACATGACGGGTGTAATGAAAGAGGAGTTCATTCAACAGAATAGAGATTAAGGCAACCGGCAGGGCAAGCCAGCCAGGTCGGGTGTGGCTGGCGTTCATCAGCTCGTCAATAGAATCCCAGGCAATGCCGCTTCCTGCGAGTACCAGCAGCAGCGACAACAGTAAAGTGGCGGCAGTTTCAATGCGCTGATGCCCATAAGGATGGCTGTCATCTGCATCCAGACTGCCATATCGCGAAGCAAAGAGAACCAGACCGTCGGTGAATAAGTCTGAAAAAGAGTGTACGCCATCTGCAACCAGCGCATGGGAATGCCAGATAAAACCGGTGATTAATTTAATTAAACCCAGCATTGCGTTGACTAATGCGCCAAGAAGTGTAACGCGTTTGGCCTGCTGATACCGTTCTGATTGAACCATGCTGCTTTTCATGTGCAAAGTTGCTAATTTTAGCATGATTTAATTACTGTAAACACAAGCCTGATAAAAAATTAACTCGCTGCCATTGATAATGCAGCCTGTCAGAATTAAAGCAATAGCTCACAGGTCTTTGTTTTGAGGACGTTTTACAGGGTATGCACAAGCTTATCCACAGATTCTGTGGATAAGCAGTCGAATGAATGGCCCGCTTTGCGGGTTTTGTAAGACAAGTTCACGATAAAGGCTAAAGAGTTAAAGTCCGGGAACACCTGACTCCGCCACTCATTCCGTGTCCTTACGCGATAAGTAAGATTGATTACTTTATTGTGTAAAGCTGATTGAGAGCAAGAAGTAATTGATGGCCAGACCAGTATTTGTACGATTAATTTTTATTTGCACAATCCTGCAAATCGCTATAATTTAGTCATCAGAATTAATATCCACGAGGTAATTATGGAGTTTGTCAGCCGCTATGTTTCTCACAAGCCTGATTCAGAGGGCATGGTCAACTATTCCCCTGAGGAACATCGAATCTGGCAATTGCTCTATGAGCGGCAAATGCCGATTTTGGTTAATCGGGCTTGCGATGAATTTTTAAACGGCCTCGAGCGGTTGGGCCTGTCTGCCGATAAAATTCCTCAATTACCGCATATCAGCCGCAAATTGCTTGAGTTAACAGGTTGGCAGGTGGAACCGGTTGCGGCGCTTATTTCAGCGAGGGAGTTTTTTGAGTTGCTGGCACAAAGGAAATTTCCCGCGGCTACCTTTATCCGCTGTGAGGAAGAGTTGAATTATGTTCAGGAGCCGGATATTTTTCACGAACTCTTTGGTCATTGCCCTATGCTTACTAATCCGGTCTACGCCGATTTTGTGTGCAACTATGCCCAGCGGGTGCTGGGTTTTTCCGAGGATGAATGGCCTTTACTGCAGCGCTTGTTCTGGTTTACCGTTGAATTTGGATTAATAAATAATCGCCAGGGTCTGCGGGCATATGGCGGCGGTATTCTCTCTTCAATCAGCGAAACCGCTTACAGCGTGGAAAGCGAAATTCCGATGCGGGTGATATTCAATCCTATTACTGCGTTTAGAACGCCATACCGTATTGATCAGTTACAAAAAGTTTATTTTGTTATTGATAGTTATGAGCAGCTTTACGAGCTGGTGACTCAGGATATTTCCAAATTGATTAACAGGGCGCGGGAACTGGGTGAATATCCTCCTCTTTTCCCTGTGGATCCGAATAATCCAAGCATTCATATTCTGGCCTGTTAAATTCCGCTACACTATATAGTATGCGTCATGAATGGGCACAGGGAAATTGAAATGGTTATTGACTGGCTATCATTGTAATGACAGTGCAGTCTTGCTAATATCAGTGGACCTTTTGTGTTCATTGGCGTAATGGTCAAGGAGCATCGTTTGATTAAAGTACTCATTGTGGATGACCATGTGTTCGTTAGAATGGGTATTCGCCGTTTGTTGGAAGATTTACCTGACATGAGTGTCGTTGCGGAGGCAGAAAGCGGCGAACAGGCGTTAACACAGGTCAAGTTGCATAAACCGGATGTGATTTTGCTCGATATGAAAATGCCCGGCATTGATGGCTGGGAAGTAACCCGTCGTTTAAAAAAATCCAATCCGCAGGTCAAAATTATTGCCGTGACGGCATTATGCGCTGAACCATTGCCCTCACGAGTGTTACAATTGGGTGCAATGGGGTATGTCACAAAAGAATCCAGTGCTGAAGAAATGGCTGCCGCAATTCGCAAAGTAGCCAAGGGTGAGAAATATTTAAGCACTGAAATTGCTCAGAAAATGGCAATCAGCAGCCTTGAGGCTGACCAGGAATCTCCTTTTGATCAGCTTTCTGAACGTGAAATGCAGGTCATGTTTATGATCACCAGTGGTATGACCGTTCAGGATATTGCCGACCGCTTATTTTTAAGTACCAAGACTATTAATGGTTATCGTTACCGCATGTTTGACAAGCTGGGCATTAAAAATGATGTCGAGCTGACCTTCCTTGCGATGAAACATCGTATTATTGAAAAGCCCACCGACGCACTGCACGATGAGTCCTGAGCAGGAGCTATTAGCTAAAAGTCTTCCCTTCAGGGGAGAGACACTGCCACTAAGTTAAGGACATTTTGTCATTCCCGCGAAGGCGGGAATCCATTTCTCCATTGGCATTACCAAGCTCAGGGATGGAATCCCCGCCTTCGCGCTGAGGAATCCTGTCATTTAATTGAGCAGTTATGTTTTTAAGGTTTGCTCAATAAGGACGAGAAAAGAATTGAAGTGCATACGAATTCATGATCAAATTTGTTTACGAAGCAAAACCGACCGGAAAA